>DAOUAZ010000273.1:0-8449 GCA_034432975.1 Anaerolineales bacterium
CAGGTTTTACATTCGTAGCGTTGCACTCCGGCTTTTGTTTTACCGGCTTTGATGATATTCGGCTTGGCAGGATTTTCTTCTAATTGGCGGTACTTTGGACAACTTTCATTCGGGCAAAAGTCTCCAGGCTTGGCGAAGGTTATCATTCCGCCTCCTTGCTCTCTTTTTACCCATCTTTTACCACTTTTCAACCACACCCGAAAGGGCGACTACCTGAGAGGGTATGTCGAGTTTAAGCGTAAAATCAGGCAACAGTTGAAAAAACAGCTATCAAAAGGATAAGCTGTTCGTTGAAAATTCATGAACTTATTCAACACATATTAAGGTTTTCAAACGCAATGCCAAAAAAAGTATTCATCTCCGCCGACCATGGCATGGCGGTCATCTACTTCCTGCAATCCGACCTCGTCCCGGACCTCCTGTCCGCGGGCGTCGAAGTCGTCGTCTTGACCGACGAAACCCTCGCCGAAAAGTTAAAATCACGCAACACGCAACACGGATTAACTTTTGAGAGTCTTCGCATCAAAGAAGCCAACCGCTACGCCAACACCTTTGAACCGCGCATCCAATGGCTGCTGGCCTACCTGCGGCGCGTCGGCGGCTCGTGGCGCATCAACACCCAAGCCATGGACAGCCACATCTGGGAAGTCTGGGACGAAAATTCGTGGAAATTCCGCTTGGGGATTTGGATTCCCTCCGCGCTGGCGACCCTGGTCCTGCGCTCCAGCCGACTCGCCCGCAGGGCATTGGTCAACGCCCAGGCGCGCTTCACGCCGAATCTGTATTCCGATTTATTCGAAAAATACCAGCCTGATTTAGTCATCGCTTCGACCCCCGGCTGGCGCATCGACCGTTATCTCCTGCGTGAAGCCGCCCAAAAAGGGATTCCCACCCTAACCGTCATCGTCGGCTGGGACAATTCCTCCAGCTACAACGTTTCCGGCGCGCCGGTCGAGTGGGCCACCTGCTGGTCACAATTGCAAAAGGATGAACTCGTCAATGGTTCTGACTGGAACCCCGAAAAAGTCCACATCGGCGGCATTCCATCCTACGATGGCTACCTGCGCCGCGAATGGCTGATACCGCGCGAGGAATATTTCCAACTCCACAACCTCGACCCCAAGCGCAAATTGATTTCCTACGCCAGCAGTTTCGTCCACTTTGCCCCCAATTTCCCCAATATCGAAGCCCTGGCCCGGCTGGTATCGTCCGATTCGCTGGCCGAACCCTCCCAACTGCTGATTCGCCTGCACCCCAGCCACTTCCAGGACAAACCCCAGATTTTTGCCGACGAGCGCAAGCGCGTTTTCGAGTTGGAAAAACAATATCCACACGTCCACGTCGTCCAGCCGGTGCCGCTCGGCGGGTCGCTCGGCTACTACGGCGGCGAGGATATGCCCGAAAAGGCCTCCATGCTGGCCTATTCCGACGTGATGGTGACGGTCTACTCGACCATGCTGGTCGAATGCGCCGTCCACGATACGCCGATGATTGCTGCCGTTATCGACACCCCCGGCGGCTGGAACATCCCCGGCAAGTTCTCGCTGGCGCTCAAAGACATTGGGAATTGGCCCACCCACCTGCGTTTTCGGCAAGCGAAAGCGGGCAGGGTTGCTTCCAGCGAACTCGAATTACGCGATGCCCTCAACGCCTACCTGCATAATCCCCAACTCGATTCCGCCGAGCGCCGCCGGTTCATCGAAGACGAAATCACCTACACCGATGGCACATCCGGCCAGCGCACAGCGGAGTTCATCTTGGGCGTACTTCAAAAAAGAAGGGCTGTCTAAAAAGTGGGGCAAGATAATATCTTGCCGCTACATCTGGGGCAGAATCAAACAACGACCGCCACTGCTGGCAGTCGTTGCGTTGCAAAACAGGCTTTTTAGACAGCCCTCAGGTAGTTCACCGCTATCGCAAGGCAACTACTCCCCGGCATCCGGGGCAGGGGTTGAGGTAGGCTGCGGCTTGCTGATATCTTCGACATAACCAATGGCGCCGCGGCAGGCCGGGTCGAGGGCTTGCGCCACCAGGTCCCAGCCGAGGGGCGTTTCGGTGCTTGCCGCCTGAGAAGCCTGCTCGAAAGCCTCGCTCAGGCAGCCCGGCCCGGCGTTGTAGTTGACCAGGGTCAATTTCCATAAAGTCTCGTAATCCAACGTCCGCCCGGCAGATTTCCCCGTCACATTCTGGACGATTTTGCCAGCCTGTTCGCAGTTTGCCAACAGGGTGCGCCCAAAGACCGAGACGCTGAAGTTGGCGCGCGAAAGGTCTATTCCTAATGGGCATTTGGCGCAGGTGGCATCCACGCTCGCAACCAACGCGCCGCGCAGCAACTTCTTGTTCGACTCACTCAAGCCGCTATACGAATTATTCTCGCAGGTTTTTTTATCCAACACCAGGGGGCAAAAGTCGTCGAAGAAGGCGCGATTCCACAGCAAGGCGGTATCAGCTCCGTTTTCGGTCAGTTGCCCCAGTCCCACATCGTCCCCATTGCGGAAAACGCCCGGCCAGAACTGGCTCTCGCGGCTGAACAGGTTCTTGAGCAATTGAGCGGGAACGTCGGTCTTGAGGGCAATATCATAGATTAAAGAGTCGAACTGGTTTTGCCATTGTTCCACGGCCGGTTGGGCGGCCTCCAGGCCGCAGGGGGAGGCCGTTCCTTCGGCGGTCAGCCCGCCATCGGCGCAGGAGCGCACATCCACCACGCCCTGGGCAATCAGGTTCCCGGCCAGGTAAGTATACGGGATGCTGGAGGTCAGGTCTTCGGGAGATTCGGGAGTGGTCAGCCAATCAGGCAGGCCCTCGGTCGGCGGGAAGGCATCCCAACTGATGGCGCACGAGGCAATCCGCGCGCCTATCCATTGCGTACTGAGCACATCCACATACCAGCGCTTGACCAGCCGCTGTCCGTCGCTTTCGCTGCCTTGCGTCAAGACGCGCACCAGTGCCGTGAATGTATTGCTGGAATCGCCATAGGTGGAATAGGCCCAAAACTGAAGTTCTATCCCTTCGGAGGTCGTTTTTTCCAGGCTGAACTCGCAGCGCCCGCCCTGGCAGGAAAACGCATCGCTCCCGGCGTAGCCCTGGATGCTGGTGATGGACTCGTTGGGGAGCGGTTCTTCGCCCGTCAGCACCAGTTTGGGCTGGGTGGAACACCAGCCATCGGGGTCGGGGTTGCAATTTTCGACCGAGACCCACGCCTGGGGCGGCGGCAGTTTGACGGTGATTTCTTTTGTAGATGGTTTGCTGGAGACGTTTTGCAGGTAGTAGCCGGGGCAAGCGCGGATGTTTTCAGCCGTGCAAGGAGAAGAGTAAGCCTTCCACTCTTTGTACACCTGTTCATCGCAGGCCCAGGACAATTCGTTATCGGTCGGCAGGCCTTCGTGGTCAACCCACAGGGCGCAATAGATGTTGTTATCCTTCCAGGCAATCATCCACCACTCGTACAAGGTAATATCTACGTTGATATAAGTGAATCGGTCAGGGCCGGGCGGGGTATTGATAGGGGCCGGGGCGGCCTGAACCGGCCCGGGACTGGTCATCATGCTTGACAAGAGGACCAAACTGAGGGCAATGGCAAAAACAAAAATCCACCCGAGTTTTGATTTCGTCATGACAGCCGCTCACCCAAACGATAAGGAGTACGTTACACAAAATAGTATAGCGTACTCCGGCGCAAATTCCTATAGCCTATGATTAGAAGTTCTCAAGGCAACTCGAAACCGTCCCGAAGGTATCTTCTCAATATTTTGGGGAGAGAAGCACCGTCCCGCGAGCGATCAGCCGAGCGGTTTGAACGGCTCAACCAGGTTTTTCAAGCAAACCTCACCTGCGCTTGTCGCGCACAAGTGTCGAGACACTTCCCCATTTTTTTGAGAAGATACCCCCGAAGGATGTTTCAAAACAGCCGAATCTGTTCCACCGCCCTTCGGGATGGTTCCCATTTGGTTTACTTTTCAAGTTCCTGAAGCGCCTGCTGCTCGCGCTTGAGGTTGTTCCAACGCAAAACCAGGCTGGCGGCATAAGCAATCATCACGATGGCAAAGACAACGTGTCCGGCTATCATGTAGTTAACAGTATCGGGCGTGGGTTCCATGTCTCTCTCCTAGTGGGTCAGTTTCAACTTGAGTTGTTCGACGGTCTCGGCGAACTGCCCGAGGCGGATGCGGTGCCAGAACAGGGTGATGAAAATGACCGAGAACACGGCAATGTTAACCAGCATGGTTGCCACCATTTCGCCGGTCATGTTCATCTTCTCGCTGCCGCCCCCGCCAATGATAACCGGGTGGATGGTGCGGAACAGGCGAATCGAGATGAAGGTCAGCGGGACGCTGAGGCCGCCCACGATGGTGTAGACCGCCCCAAAACGGGCGCGGCGCTCCGGGTCTTCGATTCCCTGGCGCAGGAGCAAGTAGGCCAGGTAAATCATCTCCAGGATGGCGGCGGTGGTCAGGCGGGGTTCCCATGTCCACCAGGTTCCCCAGGCCGGGCGCGCCCAGATGGAGCCGAGGGCGATGGCGATGAAGAAGAACACCAGACTGATTTCGACGGCAGCGACGTTGATGGCATCCCACTTCAGGTCTTTGGTGACGAGGTAGATGATGGCAAAGGCAGCGGCGATAATGAAGCCAATCATCCCCACCCAAGCAGTGGCGACGTGGAAATAGAACACCTTCTGCACCGCGCCCATGACGCGTTCGATGGGCGCATAGGCAAAGACCATGACAGTAGCGGCGGCCAGCAGGAGGACAGAAAGAACATTCAGGGCTTGCAAAAGACGGGGCTGAGGGGACATGGGACTCCTTAAAGATGCTCGATATTCGATATTCGCGTTACCAATCACGCATTCCTTTACTCTTCCACAACGAAATCGAAGACCATGAAAGCGACGGCGATAAAAATAACATCATAGACAAGCAAGATGTTGACCCAGGGAACAATCTCGCTCCATTCCGCGCCGGTCAGGAATCCGCTGGAGGCTTTGACGGCGGCCACCAGCACCGGGATGATGACCGGGAAGAGCAGGATGGGCAGCAGCACATCGCGGGTGCGGGTCTGCACCGACATGGCCGCGAGCAGGGTGCCGACAGCGGCATAACCGACCGAACCAAGCAAGGTCACGCCAAGCAGGCCGGGATGGAACAAGTTGACATTGTACATCACGCTATAGAGCGGCAGGACAATTGCCTCGACGACGAGCATGAAGGCCAGGTTGCTGATGGTTTTTCCAAAGTAAATAGCCGAGCGGTCGACCGGGGCCAGGAGCAGGCCGTCGAGACAGCCGCGGTCTTTTTCGATTGCCATCGAGCGGTTCAAGCCGAGCGTCCCGGCAAAGGCAAACGTGACCCACAGCGCCCCGGCGGTGATGTCCATGCGGGCTTTCACATCCAGTTCGAGCGCAAAATAGAAGATGAGCAGCACCAGCACCGAAAAAACCAGCATGGCCGAGAGCAGTTCGCGCGAGCGCAGTTCGGCGGCCAGGTCTTTCCAGGCAACGGCAAGGACGGCGCGAAAGTAGCCGGACCAGGGAGGATGAACAACGGACGATAAAACCTTTGGGGTGGTCTGTAGTCTACCGTCCATGGTCTAATGCAGCGCCTGCTTGTAGAAGGTCAACAGGTTCGAGTTTTCCAGTTCGGCGCGGGAGGCCGAAGCGGCAATGACGCCCCGCGAGAGAACGTCGAAGCGGGTGGCGAGGTCTTCAGCGCGGGCCAGGTCGTGGGAGGTCATCACCACCGTCCGCCCGGCGGCGGCCACGTTTTTCAGCACTTCATCCAACATCTCGGAGGCGTCCTGGTCGAGGCCGGTGTACGGCTCATCGAACAGCATCACGTCCGGGTCGTGCAGCACGGCGCGGCCAATCGCCAGGCGCTGCTGCATTCCACGCGAGAAGGTGCGCACCAGGTCGCGGCGGCGGCCAGCCAGTCCCACCATGTCCAACACTTCGTCAATGCGCACATTCAGGTTCGGCAAGTCGTACATACGCCCGTAGAACTGGAGATTTTCCTCGGCGGTCAGGTCGCCGTACAAGAGCGGCAGGTGCGAGACAACTCCTAAACGACGGCGCACGGCAGCGGCCTGACCCGGGAGTTTGTATCCGGCCACATTGACCTGCCCCAAACTGGGCCGCGAGAGCGATGCCAGAATGCGCAGGAAGGTGGTCTTCCCCGCGCCATTCGGCCCCAAAAGGGCCACAAACTCCCCGGCCTGGACATCGAAATCCAGCCCGCGCAGGACGTTTTTCAGCCCGAAGCGTTTGATGAGTTTTCTCACTTGAATCATTTACACTCGACACTGGATATTCGATATTCGAGATTGGATACTCGATGTTCGAGGTTTGAACTCCGAATATCAAATATCGAATTACGAATTGCGTAACATTCCCTTGAGTTCGGCGCGGCGTTCCTGGTAGGCTTCTTCGGAGAGATTCCCGGCCCGGAACTGGTCGTCGAGGGTGATGATGGCGTCAAGGATGTCATCTTCGCTCATTTCTTCTTCGTCTTCGTCATCCTCTTCACCCAAAGCATCTTCGTCTTCTTCCTTCTGACGGTCGCGCCAGTAGAAAAAGACCCCGGCCAAAATCAGGACGACGCCAAACGCGCCAATCCCAACGATGAGATTGCGGTTCGAATCGCCCGACGGGGAAGTTGTGGCGGGAGTCGTCACAGGCGCGCCGGAGATTTTAGCGCTGAAGGTCTGCCCGGCCTCGAGGCTGCCTGCCCGGTACAACTGGAAGGTGAAGCCGCCGCCCATGCTCTGCGCGCCGCCATCCACCAGGTTCGGGCCTTCTACTTCGACGCCCTGCGGCACGAGCAGGTTGAGCGCGCCCGTTTTGATGTCGAAGGTCTGGGTCAGTTCAAATTTCTGGCCGCCGAACAGCCCTGCCAGCGGCGAAGAATCGGCCTGGAAGGGCATGTCGAAGGCAAACACGATGGAATACTGACCCTGACTGTCGGTTGGAGGGATGGGAAGGGTATCGCCGAACCCGGCCGCCGTCTGGGAGAAGCGCCCGCCCAGCACGCCATTCTCGAATTGCAAATTCTGGTAGCCTTGCGGCAGAGGGATTTCAATCACCGGCTGGCCCGCTTCAGCGGCGACGATGGTTTTATTGCCCATGTTGGCAAAGACGAAAAATTCCACAACCTGGATAATGCCCGGCTGGGAATAATCCAGCAAGATGTGAGCGGTGGAAATCGCCAGGTCGGATGTGTCGGTGGTGGTCTCGTAGATGGTGATGGGCAGGTCATATTCCTGCAAGCCGTCGTTGGCAGGGATAGCAGGGGCAGATTCGTATGTCACGCCGCCGTATTCCACCGAGACATAATATGCATCGCCCGGCGAAATCGGCAGGTTGTCGAACCGGTAAGTTCCCTGCGCCGAGGCGGTTTCCTCGCGCGATTCGCCCTGGGTAAACTGTTGGGTGGCGAAGTCGTGGACGAAGGTGTGCAGGATGACTTTCAACCCGGCTGGAACATCCCCGCCGGAGCCGTTGGTGATGAGGCCGCTAATCGTCCCGCGCTGCGCGTCAGGGACGGGGGCAGCGGATTCAGTGGAGTCCACGCCCGGAGTCACAGGAGCGGGCTGCGGCGTGGAAACAGGGGCAGCGGCCACTTTCCCGGTGGGGGCGAATGTAAATGTCCGCGTGTATGCCGCGAGATAGGCCGCATCCACATCCGAAAGATTGGCGGCGGGCATGGCCGGCGGGATGCCCTTCTGGCTCAGGACGGCAATCTCCTGGTTGGAGAGCGCGGCCATGCGGCCCTGGTCGGCCAGGCTGGCGGTGGGCAATTTCCGCCCATCCAGGCCGTGGCACTCCGCGCAGTGGACCTCGTAGAGCGCCTTACCGGCCTGCACCTGCTCGGCGCTTGCGCTCAGCGAGAGCGCGTATGCGACGACATCCCAGCGTTCCTGGTCGCTCAGGCTGGCAAAGCCCGGCATGAAATTTTGCAGGTTGCCCTGGGTGACGATGCCGTACCAGCGGGCCGGGGATTTGTCGAAGGCGAAATCGGCCTGCCCGAGCGGCGGGACGGCGAGGGGCAAGGCCGAGGCCTGGGAGCCATCTCCCTGGCCGGTATCGCCGTGACAGGGAGCGCATTTTTCAGCGTAGGTGACGGCTCCGCTGTCCACGTCCGGCGCGGAGGCCGGGAAAATATCCGCCGCCAGGGTCGGCGCGGGCGTGGCGGCGACAAAACCGGGAGGCGGCGTGACATCCTCGGCCAGCGATACGCAGCCGGTGAGGAGGAATAGGAAAGAGAGAAAGAGGAAAGAAGAAAGGCGCATGGGATGATTCAGGAATTAGGAGTTAGGGAGTTAGGGACTACGAACTACGCACTACGCATTACCTTACCGCCTTGCCACAGGAGGGGCAGAAACGGTCGGAGCGCAAGGCAGGTTTGCCGCAATTGGGGCAAAAACCGCCCGATTTTTCCTTGCGCTGGGCGCGGCGCGC
>DAOUAZ010000274.1:0-7492 GCA_034432975.1 Anaerolineales bacterium
TCGCTACATGGTCTTTGACTCATGGGATGATTTATTCTCCTTCATGGAGGATGGCTTGGAAATTGTTCATGCACCGCCATAACTCAGTTTTGAATTTGGAATTGCTGCAATTTCACATCAGACGTCATTTATAAAATTATACCTTATCTGTCAAGAAAATTTGTTCTAAAAATCTAGCAGATTACAATCACTAATCAAACCAATTTTCCTCCCACCCTGTTGAAAATCCATCCCGAAGACTTTAAGCCTTCGGGATGGATTTTCGTTTACCGGTAATCCCCCTCCCCTCGAATCGCGCCGCGTTCGAGGCGGGAGAACAGTTTTTCGAGATTGGCCTCGGCTGCGTCTTGCAGCGACAGGTCCAATTCGGTGGCAATCTGGGCCAGGTACCACAGCACATCGCCCAGTTCGTATTTCAGGGCTTCGCGGTCTTCGGGGGAAATTTGGCCGCCCTTATCGCGGAAGATTTTTTTGACCTTGCCGGCCAGTTCCCCGGCCTCGTTGACCAGCCCCAGGGTGGGGTAGACGATGGGGTGGTCGGTATGCACCAGGTTCCAGGTTTTGCGCGATTGGCGCTGGTAGGCGTCGAAGTTTTCCAGTTTCATGTCAGGGCAGCCGGGTAATGATGAAATCGTCGAAGGTGACATCGGCGCCGTTTTCTTCCTCTTCGTTCCAGGCGAACAGCGCGACCGTGCCGCTCGTGTACGTGGAATCCTGCACGCTGTCGACTTTCTCCCCATTCACGAAAAGGGTCAGCGTGCCGTTGCCGCACTCCGCGCCGATGCGGTAGGAGTCAGCGTTCAGGGGAATCAAATCCGAATCGCCCCACTCGTCGTTGTTGGTCAGGAACAAATCCTCCTGCGCCACGGCCCCTTTGGCAATGGCGTATTGTCCGTTGGCGGTTACGGCGACATAGTACATGTTGTCCTCTACCACACCCTGGTTGCAGATGATTCCAAAAGCGGCATTGGGGTCGCTGCTGTTGTTATTGGCCGTCACCTCGATGCGGATGTTGCTGTATTTTTCCTCATTGGGGCCGCTCCAAATAAAATAGAGCGTGCGGAAGACCTGGAAACGCAAACCGCCATTTTCATATTCCACCGCGCCGTCCGAATCGGTGCCGGTTCCCCAGGTTTTACTGAAGCCCTCGAAATTATCCTTGAACAGGGAGCCGTCTGAGCCGGGCAGGCCGGGGATGGACGGCAGTCCGCAGGCCAGCGCGGCCAGGGCCAGGGACAGGATTGCCAGGACGATTTTGAACTGGTTTTTCATTGCATTCTCCTTTAGATAATGTAGACACGGAATCAATTCCGCGATACGGAACAAGTATGCGTTTATACAACGCCGCCGCCAAAAATAAAATAGGACATTGGAACTCTTTTTATCGGGCGTTACTCTTCCTTGGGTATAATCGACCCATGCACTGGCTGACGAGACTCTCCGATTACCTGGCGCTGGCCCTGTTCCTGCTCTTTGCCCTGACCACCAGCGAGGTGCGCCTGACCCGCGCGGCGGAGCGGGTTCACATCCTGGCCTCCTCCCAGGCCTTCGACCTGACGGGTTGGATGGTCAACGCGGCCTGGCTGAAAATGACCCAAAGCGCCATCGCTTCGCCGCGCTATTTTACCCCGCCCTCGCAGCGCGAGACGGTGCTGGAATACCTTCGGCTGGTCGAAGACATGCAGAACGTCGAGCGCGAAATCCGCCTGGTCTTCAGCGACCCCAACCAGCCTGACCCGTTTACCGCCTCGGCAGAATGGCGCGCCGAACTGGAGCGGCTTTCCCTGCGCCAGAAGTCGCTGGCCCCGCTCTCCGAATCCGTGCTGGAAATGCAGGTCACAACCATTTTGCGCGAACTCGGCCTGACGGCGGGCGGCCAGCCCATCCCCTGGGTCTTGTATCACATCACGCCCCTGCCCAAGAACCTGGTGCTTTCGCCGCGCGAGGTCATCCGACAAGAGACCAGTTACCTGCTCCAGCCGGAGATGACGCTCGAAGAAGTCATCCGCATCGAGGATTCGGTCAGTTCCCGGCTGGGCTTTTCGACGCTGGTGGTCGAAATCGGCGGGCTGGCGGCCTACCCGACGATGATCATGCGCACCACCGCGCTCGACTGGCTCTCCAACACCATCGCCCACGAGTGGATTCATCTCTACCTGGGCCAAAGGCCGCTTGGCATGAATTACGACCGTACGCCAGAGTTGCGCGCCATGAACGAGACCGCCGCCTCGATTGCCGGGGATGAAATCGGGCGGATTGTGATGGAACGCTACTACCCGGAACTGGCCTTCCGTTACCGGGATACCGCCCAACTTGCGTCGCTGAACCCGCTCCCCAACGCTGCCTTCGATTTCCGCGCCGCGATGTACGAGACCCGCGTCCGCGCCGATGAACTGCTGGCTGAGGGCAAAATCGAAGAAGCCGAAGCCTATATGGATGCGCGCCGCCAGGTGTTTTGGGAAAACGGCTACGCCATCCGTAAGTTGAACCAGGCCTATTTCGCCTTCCACGGCGCGTATGCCGATACGCCCGGCGGCGCGGCGGGCGTCGACCCGGTCGGCCCGGCGGTGCGCGAACTTCGCGCCCGCAGCGCCAACTTGACCGAGTTTCTGGAACGGATTGGCCGGATGTCCTCCTTCGAGGAATTGCTGGCCGCGCTGGAACAACATTAACCAGCCACTCTGTTTGTGGGACGCGGACAAGCGCGGAAAACGCGGAGAAATGCTTGAACCATCCGCTCTCGTCCGTTCTCGTCCGCGTCCACGCGCTCTGATTGCACGACCGAGACAATATGCGTAAATTTCCTTTGTTCATTCTCCTTTTGCTCCTGTTCCTGGCAGCCTGCGCTGGCCCAACAGCCTCCCCCGCACCGGCGTTAACGCTCACCCCGCGCATTCAATCGGCCGCCGCTTCTCCCACGCCAATCCCGCTCTGCGTCGATGCGCGCGGGCCGACCCCTGCCGCGAACCAGCCCTCGCTCTTCCCGTTGGTCTCGTTCAAAGACCACATCCGGGGCGGGCAGGAGGCCGCCGTGACCGTCATCATGTACAGCGACTTCCAGTGCAGCGACTGCGCCAAAATCTCCGCCGCGCTGGAGGCCGTGCGCGTCAAGTATCCCGCCGAATTGCGCGTGGTGTACCGGCATTATCCCCTCGTCACGCGCTACGACAAAGCCCTGCTGACCCTGCAAGCCAGCGAGGCCGCCCATCAGCAGGGCAAATTCTGGGAGATGCACGACCTGCTCTTTGCGCGGCAGTCCGAGTGGGAGGCCATGACGCCGGAGAGTTTCAAGCCCTGGCTGAAGGCCCAGGCTGCCGCGCTGGGGCTGGACATCGACCGCTACGAGCGCGGCCTGAACGGCGACGCTGTCAGGGACGCAGTCATCACCGCCACCCAGGCCAGCCAGCAATATGGGCAGGTCCCGCTCCCGCTCCTGTTGATCAATGGGGAAATCGTCAAGAATCCCTATATCCTGGTCAACCTCGAACAACTGATTCACCTGTACGCCCTGCCGGCCCGCCAATTCAGCACTTGCCCGCCCGTTATCATCGACCCGGCCAAAACCTATACCGCCACGCTCCAAACCAGCCGGGGCGATGTGACGGTCAAACTGTTTGCCGACAAAGCCCCCAATACCGTGAATAACTTCGTCTTCCTGGCCCAAAACGGCTGGTACGATAACGTCCCCTTCCACCAGGTCGTGCCGGGTTTCCTGGCCCAGACCGGCGACCCAAGCGGGACCGGCATGGGCAACCCCGGCTACTTCATTCCCGATGAAATCCTGCCCGCGCTCAAATTCGACCGGGCCGGGATGCTGGCGATGTTCAACGTCGGCCCCGGCAGCAACGGCAGCCAGTTTTTTATCACTCTCGGCCCGCAGCCCGACCTGAACGGGCGCTACACCATCTTTGGCGAAGTAACCGGCGGGCTGGATATTCTCTCTGGCCTCGCGCCGCGTAATCCGGGACTGGTCGCCAGCCCGGAGGAACCGGATATGCTGCTGACGGTCATTATCGAGGAACGATGAGCGACATCCAGGAATTCACTGACCCTTTGCCTCCCCCCGCAACCCCCGCCCAAACCGATTGGGCCGCCCTGGTGATGGGCTTGCTGCTTGTGGTGAGCGTCCTCGGCCTGGTTGGGATTGCGCCCCTGCTGGCCGTGCTGGGGCTAAGCGCAATGTCCACGCTTGGGGAGGGCGACGCGTTGACCCTCTTGATGCTGGCTGCCGGGACCTTTGCGCTGGGGGTGCTGCTCGCGCCCGGCGCGTACCTGAATGCCCGCAAGTTTTTCAACCTGCCTGAGCCGCGCTTTGGTCTGCGGGGGTTGACTCCTGGCCCGTTGCTGGCCATGCTTTTGGTGGTCTGGGTTATCAGCCTGGCGCTGGGATACGACCTGTCGGGCAGCGCAACGTTTTCCCTGTTCCTGCTGCCTGTTGTCAACGTGGCCGCGCTCATGCTCCCGGTAGGCATTGTCCTGGTTATCAGCCTGAGGGGCCTGCCCCTGCCCTCCCCGCGCCGCGCCTGGAGCGTCTTCGGGGCCAGCGCCGTGCTGGGCCCAACCCTCGCGATTTTCTTCGAGTTGTTTGCTTTTATCGGGTTCGGCTTGCTTTTTGTGCTGTACGCCAGTTCCACGCCCGGTCTCGAAGTTCCCTTCCGGTCGCTGATGGATGAACTGCAAAATGAGATGGGTTCGATGGATTTCATTTCGCAGCAGGCCACGACCCTGCTGCTCTCGCCCGGCGCGGCCTTCCTCCTGCTTGGGTTGTTTGCGATGGCGGTTCCCGTCATCGAAGAAGTCTTCAAAGTCTTCCTGCTCTGGTTCTATGCCGGGCGGATGCGCTCCCCGGTGGAAGGCTTTGTGTTGGGCGCATTATGCGGGGCAGCCTTTGCCCTGGCTGAGAATGTTGGTTTTTCCAGCGCGGGCGCGGAAGATTGGCTGGCAAATGTCCTGACGCGCGCCACCGCCATCCTGCCGCACACCTTCAACAGCGGATTGGTCGGCTGGGGGCTGGCCGTTGCCTGGCAAAAAAAAGGATATGTCCGCCTGGGGCTGGCCTACCTGGCCGCCGTGCTGGTTCACGGGGCCTGGAATGCCCTGAGCGTCGCCCTGGCGCTCAATTCCATCAGCGGGTTCGCCGCCGACGTTTCCCCGCTCATCGAGACGCCCCTCCCGGCGGCGATTACCTGGGGGGTGCTGGTGCTTGGTATCCTGCTGGGGCTGTTCCTCGCCAACCGCCAGATGCGCAGGCAGGCTGCCAGCAGTCAAATTTCATGATGGATGCGGGGAACAATGTTGGCACGATTGAGCGTGCTGAACGGTTCGAGCCGGGAAGAAAAATCAAGTCGAACGTATCAGGTTATTTGACCCATTGAAATACAGCGCCTTGAATATCCAAAGTCAGTATGATGTTTCCTGTTAAATCAGCGATAACCGTATATGGGGAGAGGCCCTCGGGTTCTACATAGACATACAAACAACATGTATCATTGCTCCAAACAGGGTTGGCATAAGATGCGTTGGGCAATTGTTGCAAACGGAAAGGCACTACGTTAAGGGTGTTGATGTTCAAAACAAAAATTTGGGATAGTGCGTTCTCACTTTCACCATTGATTAGTAATGTTTTATTGTCCGGCGAGATGCTCGCTCCCCTAACCTGGAAAATCATATTCTGCGTTGTGCCATCAAGAATTATTTCCGTTGTTTTAGAAATCATGTCATAGAGATAAATTAAGAAATCTTGTTTCTGTCCTTTTTCCGACGGCACATAGTATAGGAAAACAAGTTTTGAGCCATCCCTGCTCCAGTCTTGCAATTCAATAAAATAATCGGGGGTTATTTTTCCATTTGCTATATCCTCTTCTCTGATTAAATATGCGATATTTCCGTTTTCATCGACCAAACATAGAGAAGTTGTTGGTTCACCCGGCGTAGAACAGGCTAAAGCAATTTTATTGCCATCTGGGGACCATCTTAATTGTCCACCAATGCTACCCATCAATTCCCGGTTCCATATATTTACCGTACCTGTAAGTATGTCCTTAACATACAAAGAATTATCACTGAAATATGCTAATTGTTTTCCGTCTGGCGACAAGGAGACCATGGGCAGAGGTGATTCGATGGTATGAATCAAAGCAGGAGAGGTTCCGTCTGAATTGGCAAGATATAAGCCTTTTGAGGTGTAGACCAGAATTCTGCCATTGATATTAAGATTAGAAAAGATTGGAGGTGTGTCTACGGTGATTGTGTTTTGCGCTGTTTGTTGCGGATGGTTGATATCTAAAGTTGGCGCAACAGGCGCTTGGGTGCAAGACGGCAGCAAAAACACAATTAATAAAAAGCAGTAGATTTTCATTTACTGAATGCTCCATGAGTAAGAAGAAACACACTGCTCCCCTTCGTTAAAGGGAGACAGTGTGCTTCTTATTCTGTTTTGTGATTTTCTTATGGGCTTGTAGTGTATTTCATATCATCCCAATATACTCGTAGTCCCCCGCACCAATAACCAGAGATACATTGGTTACTCAAGCGAAGCTCACCATAGTCATTGGGTAAGTAATCGGAATATCCTAAATATGCCCACGTTCCTTTGTTGGTTGCTTGGTTTACAGTTACAAACCAACTATCCTTCCTAACGCCATTTCGGTAAGTAAGCCACCAATATTTGGCGGCCGCTTCTCCTGTGTTGGGGCGATACACGTACCACTGATATACATTTGCGTTGGTATATGCCCACCGCCATGTGGCAGGATTCCCTGTATCTTGATACATATATTTACAAGCACCGCCATAACACGATGATGTAGAAACTGATGTGGGGGTTCCCGAACCCGCTAACCAAGTAAGCGGGTTCTCGCTAATGGGATATGGACCTCCTGCGCTTGCAATCATTACATTTGCAAAAACCATCAAACAAGCAATCACAAGGGAAACAACCATTCTCTTGATAGAAGTTTTCATGTCTTTTTCTCCTCAACATCGAAACAATCATTCTTGTCCAATGGAACGGTAATCTGAAGGGATGCTAAAGATGTCAGCGTCAACGGGCATATCTACTTCCAAATATGTGAAATTAACTTCAACATATTTTTGACCGTTATCTTCTTGAATATACTTTATTACCATTCCTGTGGCCTGGTCTATCCAGGCAGTCGCTTGACCTGTTTTGTATTGTAGATTCACAATCCATGTTTTTCTTCCCAACAGGCTGTCTTCTCCAAGCAAGGAATAAGCGGCGGAAGGATTCCCCTGCGCAAACCACTCAGGGTAGATGTATTCTTTTACCGGGGCGGGAATGAGGAGAGAGAAAGGATGACTGTAAACCACATCACCTTTTGCCTGCGATAAATCCCTTGGCAAGACCGAAAGGTCATTAGCAAAATTGGGTATTTTTCCTTGCGTGTAAGATTTGCTCTCTTTGTTCAGATTGTAGATAGTCTCTCCATCACTAATCCACAAGCCTTCGTTAAAGCCAGGCTTGGATTTGTTG
>DAOUAZ010000275.1:0-15095 GCA_034432975.1 Anaerolineales bacterium
TCCGTTCCCTTCCCCGAAAGGACTGAAAAGCCTATGAAACAGGACCGTTTCCTGACCGGAATCCTGCTTGGGATTGCCGCCCTCATCTTATTTGCCCTGGTAGTCTTCTTCATCCGCCAGGACAACCTGGCCTATGTGGACCAAGCGACTCCGCAGGGCGTGGTGCAAAACTATATCGTCGCCCTTCAAAAGCGCGATTACGAAAAAGCCTACACTTACCTGGCCGACCTGGAAAACAAACCCACTTACGCGCAGTTCCGCGAATCGTTTTTCAACAACTATGTTTTGCCAACCGGCGTGGGCGTCGAAATCCTGCAAACCGAAATCAGCGACGACCTGGCGACGGTTGGCTTGAGCATTATCTACAACCAGCGCGACCCATTTGCGAGCAGTTCGCGCTCCGTTGAAAATGCCCGGCTGGTGCGCCAGGCCGGAGCCTGGAAAATCAAACAAATGCCGTATCAACTGTGGGCCTTTGATTGGTACCAGCCCACGCCGGTCAAATAGGAGGACTTCATGCGCGCCATTCGCCGTTTGTATTTTTTCGCGGTCGCTTTTATCAGCGTCGAAGTCGTCCTGTGGGGGCTGATTCGGCTGCTGCGCGCCACCCTCTCGACCGGCCTGCTCCTGCCCGGCGCGGAGACCCTGGCCCAGGCATTGGCCCTGATTCTGGTGGGCGTGCCGATTTTCCTGCTGCATTGGGGCTGGGCGCAGCGCGCCGCCCGGACGGATGGCGAGGAACATGCTGCCACGCTGCGGGCCGTGTTCCTTTATGGAATCTTGCTTGCCACCCTGGTGCCGGTTGCCCAAAACCTGCTGGCGCTGCTCAACCGTTCCCTCATCACGCTCGCCGGCCTGGAGTCTTTTCGCGCGCTGTTGGGCGGTTCGCAAGGCTGGGTCGATAACCTGATAGCGATATTCTTCAACCTGGTTGCAGCGGCTTATTTCTACCGCGTGACGCAAATCGACTGGCTGACCCTGTTGGACGTGGAAAACTTCCGCGATGTACGCCGCCTGTACCGCTATATTTGGGTGTTGTACGGCCTGTTAATGCTCATCTTCGGCGCGCAGCAGGTCATTCGTTTCCTGTTTTATATCCCCACCGCCGTTTTGGGCGAATCTGGCCGCGAAATTTTCATCAACGGCCTGGCGCTGACCCTGGTCGGCGCGCCCGTCTGGTTTTGGGCCTGGCAAGTCTGCCAGCGCGCGCTGGAAGAACCGCAAGAAAACGGCTCGCTGTTGCGCCTGGGCGTCTTGTATCTTCTTTCTCTGGCGGGCGTTGTCACCGTCCTGTCTTCCGCCGGGGTGCTGGCCGATATTTTGTTGCGCCAGGCGTTGGGGCAGGCCTTCCCACTGGCCGAACTGCTCTCGCGGTTGGGCGGGCCGGTTTCGATTGGAATCCCGTTAGGAGTGGTCTGGGCATATTATGGAAAATGGCTGGCGCGCGAAATCAACGGCGTGGAATCGCCAGGCCGCCGCGCTGCGTTGAATCGCTTCTACTTTTACATTCTCTCACTGATTGGCCTGGCGGCCGCCTTCACCGGGCTGGCGCTGTTGTTCTCGTTCATCATCGAGACGCTGGTCAGTTCGTCCGTCTTGTGGGGGGATATGCTGCGCGAGCGATTGAGCGCCGCGCTTGCCACCCTGCTGGTCGGCCTGCCGCTCTGGCTGCTGGCCTGGCGTCCTATGCAAGCTGAGTCGCTTTCCAAGGATAAGAGCGGCGATAACGCCCGCCGCTCTCTGGTGCGCCGTTCCTACCTGTACCTGGTCATTTTCGCCGCCGTCATCGGCGGGATGGTTTCGGCCATTGGGTTGTTTTACAACCTCCTGTATGCCCTGCTTGGCGCGGCGGGAGATAACTTTACCCGCGATGTGCTGAACGCGCTGCAAATCCTGGTGCTGTTTGCCGCTTTCCTCGTTTACCACTGGTCGGCCCTGCGGCGCGACGGCGGACGCAAGGCCGAATCACTCCTGGCCCTCCAGGAGCAGTTCCCCGTGCTGGTCTTCGAACAGGCTGGCAGCGGGTTCGCCCCGCTGATGCAGGAGGCTATTAAACAGGTTGCGCCCCACGTCCCAGCGGCGGCCCTGCCCATGGAAGACGGCCTGCCCGAAGGAGCCGAGGCCGCCCGGGCGGTGGTACTGCCCAGCACCCTGGCCTTCAACCCGCCCGAAGCCTTGCGCCTGTGGCTGAAAGAGTACGACGGACACAAAATCATCGTCCCGGTCGAGACCCCGCGCTGGTACTGGCCGGGCGGATTCCCGCGCAACGGCGTCTCAGTGGCGGCGCAGATGGTGCGGCAACTTTCCGAGGGCCAGGAAGCGCGCGCATCGGCGGGAACGTCCACGATTCAAGTGGTGGCTTATGTCTTTGCCATCTTGTTTGGGATACAACTGTTGTTTATGCTGTTTGGGCTGGGAATTTCGATGGTGGCAGGCTGGTAATCAATCAGCAAGCGAGCAAATCAGCAAGGGAGCAAATGCGCAAATTGTTTAGGAGGTTGGGATGGAAGATATGGGGTTTGAGCAGTGGCTGGCGCAAGTGCCAGGGTACGTCAAAGGCGAAAAGTTCTGGCAAGTGCTCGCGTATCAAAAAGGCTTGTTTCTTTATGAATTGCTATGGAAGGATACCGAAGCCTGGATGCGCGATGAACGCGGCAAAGCCCTCGCTCGTCAGATTATCGCCAGCGCCGATTCGATTTGCGCCAACGTTGAAGAAGGTTTTGGGCGTGGTTTCGGGAAGCAACTCATCTATTTCTATACCGTTTCCTTGGGGTCGGCGCGTGAAACGAAAGGCCGCATCTACCGCGCCCGATATTTTTACGCAGCCGAAGTTCTCGATGCCCGTCTGAAATTGGTTGGGGAAGTTGTGGCGCTCTTGATAACCGAAATCAACCGGCAGAAACAAATGAGCAAATGAGCAAATGGGCAAACCAGCAAGTAGGCAAACATCCTTCCTCGCTCTTTTGCTTTCTTGCTCCCTTGCTCTTTTGCTTGCTTTCTTGCTCCCTTGCTTTCTTGCTTGCCTACTTCTCCCCCCAGTGGATGGCAATCGTCCCGAACATGAGTCTTTTGTAGCCAATGCGTGTGAACCCGGCGACGGCCATGCGCGCGGCCAGGTCTTCGGCGGTCAGGAAGGCTTCGGTCGAATCGGGCAGGTAGGTGTAGGCATCGCGCTGGCCGGAGAGCAGAGCCCCCAGCGCCGGGATAACCAGGTGCAGGTGAAGCCAGATAAAGGGCGAGAGCAGGTTCTTTTTGGGGCGCGTCGTGTCGAGGATGACGATGCGCCCTTTCGGTTTCAGCACCCGGTATTGTTCGCGCAGGGTGGCGATGGTATCGACGACGTTGCGCATCAGGAAGCCGGAGACAGCCGCATCGAAGTGTTCTGCCGGGAAGGGCAGGTGCAGTGCGTCGGCGGCAGACCAGGCGAAGGGATCGGTTGCCTGCCTCCCGGCGCGCATCATCTCGAGGGTGAAATCGGCGGCGGTGACGCGGGCGGTCGGCTGCTGGGCCAGGGCTTCGCGGGCCAGGTCGCCTGTCCCGGCCCCCAGGTCCAACAGCGAGGCGCGCGGGTGGAGGGCGGCGCGGCGGACGACTTCCTTCCGCCAGCGGATATCCTGTCCGGCTGTCATCAGCCGGTTCATCAAATCGTAGCGATGGGCGATACGGGTAAACAGGTCTTGAACGTAACGGGATTTTTCGGGGCCGGTCAGGTTGGTCATGCGTCCGATTGTATCCAAACTTGTTCAATCTTGCACGTTTTTGGGCTTTGTGCTAGAATCTATTTCGTTCGACCAATACTGCAAGCACCGAAAAGTGGGCGCCCCCCACTTTTTTGCTTGAAAAGGTACAATTATCCGAGTTCGTTCACGCGGGAGTTCGTGCAGGCATGAAAAACGAGTTTAGTCTGGCTTTCAACGAAGTGCTGGAAGAGAAGCAGCTTCCCAAAGAGGTTATTTTAGGCGCGCTGGAATCGGCGATGGTCTCGGCCTA
Source organism: Anaerolineales bacterium (assembly GCA_034432975.1). Taxonomy (GTDB): domain Bacteria; phylum Chloroflexota; class Anaerolineae; order Anaerolineales; family Villigracilaceae; genus UBA5195. Next base: position 3,991 of record DAOUAZ010000275.1, read on the forward strand.
TCGCCGCGCGGTCAATGCTTCCAGCGCCCAGCAGGTGGAAGCGAAAATAGACCCTGACACCGGCAAGGTGACGATTTACGCCGAAAAGGAAGTGGTGGAGAGCGTGCTGGACGAGCGCACCGAGGTACTGCTCGAAGAAGCGCGCAAGGTCAACCCACTCTGCCAATTGGGCGATATGGTAATTGTGGAGACCACGCCGCGCGACTTTGGGCGCGTCGCTGCCCAAACCGCCCGCCAGGTCATCCAACAGCGCATCCGCGAGGCGGAGCGCGGCGCGCAGATGCAGTATTTCGAGCGCCAGTTGGGTGAAATCGTGAGCGGCGTGGTGCAGGCCACCAACCCGCAAAGCACCACCATCGGGCTGGATATGAAGGCCGAAGGTGTAATGCCTGTCAACCAGAAAATCCCCGGCGAGCGTTTCCGCGTGCATGATCGGGTGCGTTCCATCATCATGGAAATCAAGGACGGTTCGCGCGGCCCGCAGATTATCCTTTCGCGCGCGCACCGCAATTTCCTGCGCCGCCTGCTCGAAAACGAAGTCCCTGAAATCTATCACGGCATCGTCGAAATCCGCGCGATTGCGCGCGAGCCGGGCCAGCGCGCCAAAGTGGCGGTTTCGGCCACCCAGGCAGGAGTCGACCCGGTTGGCGCGTGCGTGGGCGTCAAGGGCGTCCGCATCCAGGCGATTGTCAAGGAACTGCACGACGAAAAAATCGACATCATCGAGTGGAATCCCGACCCGGTGGTGTATATCTCCAAAGCCATCAGCCCGGCGCGCGTCAGCGGCGTATACCTGTCCGAGGGCGAAAAGACCGCCACTGTCGTGGTGATGGAAGACCAACTTTCACTGGCGATTGGCCGCGATGGGCAGAACGCCCGCCTGGCGGCCAAATTGACCGGCTGGCGCATCGACATCAAGAGCGTGAGCGAAGCCGCCGCCGATTCATTGAGCCGCCTGCAATCCGAACCATCGATGGAAATGACAGCCGAGGCCGAAAAGGACAACCTGCCTTTCATCACCGAAATCCTGGCGAAGAAAGCCGAAGGCCGCCCGCTGACTCCCGAAGAATACCAGGGCCTGGCCCAGTTCGTCGACCGCGTGGAACGGCGCGCCATCGAACGGCAACGCGCTGTCGAGCAGGAATCCGCGGAAAAACTGGCCGAGGCCCGCGCCGGAATTCCCGACGCGGCCTTCGAGCAGCCGCTGGACGTGTTGGGCCTGCCCGAGCACGTCTACAATATCTTGACCGAAGCCGATTACCGCACCGCTGGCGACCTGCTGCTGGCGATGAAAATTTCTCCCGACCGGGTGTTGGGTTTGCCCGGTATTGGCCCCAAGGCCATGCAGGCGATTAATACCGCTGTGGCGGAAACGACCTTCCCTGTAGAGGAATCTGTCGCGGCTGAAGAAGTGGCCGAGGTTGTTGCCAAAGCGCCTGCCCCGGCTGAAGAAGCGCCAACAGCAGAAGCCGCTCCCGAAGCGGCTGTGGAGGCTGAAGCCCCCGCGCCTGTTGCCGCGGCCGAGGAAGAAACCGGAGCCGAAGCGACATTCGAGGAATTGTTCAAGATGCGCCCCGAATCCTTCACCCCTGCCGCTGACGATGAAGCCGACAAGAAGGACAAGAAGGGCAAAAAGGGCAAGAAAGCGGTTGAGTATGAATTCGACGAAGACCGCGGCGAAGTCGTGGGCCGCAAAAAGCACAAGCGCGGCGATGGTGTATTCGAAGATTGGTAGCATGTTTCATAACTGGTAAGGAAGGTACCGTCGTCAATCTGGTGTTGACGTGAAGAAAAAACCTGTCAAACCTGTCAAACATATTCCCCAACGAACTTGTGTCGGATGCCGCACCGTGCTGGCCAAGCGCACGCTGACCCGCATTGTGCGGCGGCCCGACGGGGTTTTCATCGACCCTTCGGGCAAGATGAACGGCCGGGGGGCTTACCTGCACGACCACAAGACTTGTTGGGAACGCGGGCTGAAAGGCGCGCTGGCGAATGCCCTGCGCGTTACCCTGACAGCCGAAGACCGGCAGAGGCTGGAAAATTATATGGCCAGCCTGCCCGACGATTCCGCCGAGTCCCTGGCGGGAACGGCGCCTGGGAGCAGCGCAATGTAATTTTGCGCGCATGAGACCCGCTCCAGGCTCCCACCCCGCGCGGATGGGCAGTTTCATTGCAGGAGGTGTCCTCATGAGTGCAAAACAAATCGAAATCCCGGCAGCCATTGGCGTCCGAGACCTGGCGCAGAAGATGGGCATCAGCCCCATCGACGCCATTAAAAAACTGATGGTGAATGGCGTGATGGCTTCCATCAACCAGACCATCGATTTCGATACCGCTGCGATTGTCGCGGCTGAATTCGGGTTCGACGCTGTCCTTGAGCAGCAGGAAATCGAAGAAAAGAAGGAAGTTGGGGAAGTACCGCTCTGGCGGCAGAAAATTGCCAACGAAAAAGACGCCGACCTGGCGGCGCGTCCCCCAGTCGTCACCATCCTGGGGCATGTCGACCATGGTAAGACCTCCCTGCTCGACGCTATCCGGCAGACCAATGTCGCCGGAGGCGAGGCCGGCGGTATTACCCAGCACATCGGCGCTTACCAGGTGGAGCGGGAAGGCCGCCTGATTACTTTCCTCGATACGCCTGGTCACGCTGCGTTTACAGCGATGCGCGCGCGCGGCGCGCAGGGCGCCGATATCGTTGTCCTGGTGGTGGCTGCCGATGATGGCGTGATGCCCCAAACCCGCGAGGCGATTGCCCACGCCAAAGCCGCCCGCGTTCCGATGATAGTGGCGCTCAATAAAATTGACAAAGCCAACGCCAATCCTGACCGGGTCAAGAATCAATTGGCCGAACTGGAACTCGTCCCCGATGAGTGGGGCGGCAACACCATCGTTGTGCCGGTTTCGGCCAGGCAAAAAATGGGTATCGATGACCTGTTGGCCTCCATCCTGCTGGTGGCCGACAGTTCCGACATCCGCGCCAACCCGGGCGGGAAGGTGATTGGGACCGTTATCGAAGCCAACGTAGATAAGACCAAAGGCGTCATGGCCAGCCTGCTGGTGCAAAACGGAACCTTGAAAAATGGGAATGTGGTTGTGGCCGGGTTGGCGCAGGGCCGCCTGAAGGCTATGTATGATTATCGCGGCAAGCCCATGCAGAAAGCCGGGCCGTCCATCCCGGTTTCTGTATTGGGGTTGAGCGGCGTGCCTGCCGCAGGGGAAGTGTTCGAAGTCGTCGAAAACGAGCGCGTGGCGCGCGAGATTGTCTTGAAGCGACAGGAAGCCCTCAAGAACCAGAATGCAGCCGCCAAGATGTCGCTCGAGGACCTGTTCGCGCGATTCAAGGCTGGCGAGTTGAAAGAACTCCGCCTGATTGTGAAGGCCGATGTGCAGGGGTCGCTGGAGCCAATCGTCAAGGAACTCAACGAACTGGGCAAAACCAGCACTGAAATTGCCATCAAAATCCTGTACGCCGAAACCGGAAACATTGGCGAGAACGATGTCATGCTGGCCGCTGCTTCGAAAGCCATCCTGCTTGGATTCAGCGTCCAGGCCGAAGTGGCCGCCCGCCGCCTGGCGGAGGCCGAAGGCGTTTCCATCCGCCTGTACGACATCATCTACCGCCTGACCGAGGACATCGAAAAAGCCCTCAAGGGTATGCTCCAGCCGGAGTTTGTCGAGAAGCATATTGGCAAGGCGCATGTCCTGGCAGTATTCCCCATCTCGAAGGTGGGAAAGATTGCCGGCTGCCGCGTGGTGGATGGTGAACTGCGCCGCAACGGCAAAATCCGCCTGACGCGCGGCGGCGACATCGTCTTCGAGGGCGAAGTCTCCTCGCTCAAACACGAGAAGGATGACGTGCGCGAAGTGCGCAACGGCCTGGAGTGTGGCCTGGGACTGAAAAATTTCCACGACATCCTGGTGGGCGACATCCTCGAATGTTACATCCTTGAGAAAAATAACTGATTGACGAAACCCGTCAAAGCGTGTACGATTATCCTAATGCAAAAATAAGCAGCGAATTTCACAGATTATGGTTGGAGTCTGGCAGCGTTCTATGCCGGGCTCCAACCTCATCCAAAATCGTAAATCTAAAATCCGAAATCGAAAATTACTATGCCCTCCGGTGTACGCTTACAAAAAATTGCCGACCGCATCCGCGAAGAGATATCTGACCTGCTCATTCGGGAGATGAATGACCCGCGCCTGCGCCAGATTTTCGTGACCGACGCGCGCGTCGACCGCGAACTGGCCTTTGCCGATATTTATGTTTCCGCCGTAGAAGGCAAAAGCCGTTCCGCCGACGTGCTGGCGGGACTCGAATCTGCCAGCGGATTCCTGCGCCGCGCCCTGGCCGCGCGGGTGGAACTGCGCGCCTTCCCGCGCCTGCGCTTCCACTGGGACCCTACCCCCGAAAACGCCGACCACATGGAAAAATTATTCAAGCAATTGCGGGAAGAACGTAAGGATAGCAGCGCAGGTTAGTTTTTGTTGATGAATGCGATGAAAACGCACCAGTCCGTCAATCCCCCTTTATTATTTCCCATAAATAATGGGCAAATATTGCCCGTTGTCGAAAACGTGGAGGAAATTCAGCTGCACTACGAGAATCCGAACGGAAAATTATTCCTGGGTGATTCTATTGTTTGGTTAAGTGGCCTGGAAAGCGAAACGGTTGATTTGGTGTTTGCTGACCCGCCATACAATATCGGGAAAGCAGATTGGGATACTTTCGAAAGCCAGGAAATTTATATACAGTGGTCATTACGCTGGATAGAACAGGCCGCGCGGGTGTTGAAGGATACCGGTTCGCTATACATTTGCGGTTTCTCGGAAATCCTGGCTGACCTGAAGCATCCATCATCCCGGTATTTCGAGTCTTGCCGATGGCTGGTTTGGAACTATCGAAATAAGGCCAACTTGGGCAACGATTGGGGCAGGTCGCACGAAAGCATCCTGCACTTGCGGAAGTCCAAAAAATTTGCCCTGCGAATCGACGAGATTCGTATTCCTTATGGAAACCATACGCTGAAATATCCTGTCCATCCGCAAGCCCTTACCAGTAATTTCGGCAACGGAAAGAAACGCGATAAAGCCTGGGTTCCAAACCCACTGGGCGCAAAACCGAAAGATGTAATTGAAATCCCAACGACATGTAACGGCATGGGAGAGAAAACACCCCACCCTACCCAAAAGCCTGAAGAATTGTTGCGAAAACTGCTTCTTGCTGCAACAGATGATGGACAGATTGTCATTGACACGTTTTCTGGTTCCGGGACGACCTTGGTTGTCGCGGAGCAACTAGGGCGCAAGTGGTTGGGGTGCGAAATTAATCCCCAATACAACCACTGGGCGATTGAACGCCTGGAACAAGTGCGCCGCTTATCCGTTGCGGAATGGATAGAATTTGACCGGAAGAATGCCGAACGCAGGGAAAGCATTCGATGACTATTTCCGAACTGGTTGCGGTTGCTATTCGTAAAGAGAATTTCTTAGGCATGGAAGGCTATCTCGATTTCTGCCAGCGTTACCTGGAATTTTCCGCTTCAGGATTGCAAGCTGTAATTGTCTGCCAAAACGAGCCAAATTATCGTTTCTTTCAGTATCGCGCGGATGGGAATTTCAACATCACCCGTCCCATCAATAGCGACTTGATGTATTCATCTGAATATAGTTTTGTCGTCGGCCAGCAATTTTTGCCCGTTTTACATGCCCTGAAAGATGGCGCGATAATTAATCAAGCGCAGCGTGCAGTCATCCGAAATTCAATTTATACGATTCAACAATCGATTGGCGCGGCACTGGATGCCCTTCCATCAGGACAATCAAATACCGCCAGGAAAATCAATGGAGATTTATTCGAGCGGCTCATGCGTTTTGTTTTGCAGGAAGTTGGAATAGATTGCAGGAGCGGTGTTATCAGCGTCCCGGTGATAGTGGATAAGGTCGAGCAGTTTTCGATGAGTTACCAGCACGATTTGTTGCTGTTTCGAGATAATGAATTACGGGTGATAGGCTCTGTTAAAACATCAAGCAAAGACCGACTGGATAAAATTTTTATCGATAAGTTTTTATACAATCGATTGACCAATACCAACCTGCCACAAATTGCCATTTTCTTGAACGATGTACAGAGAAAAAAGACGAAACGCGAAAACGAATATGGCCTCAACGCTACATTCCTGCCAGGGCATTTCAGGGGCTACACTGTGAAATTAAATCCCCTGGAGGGCGTGTATTATTGCGATATTCGCCCCAACATGCAAACAGATGAATTCTTGAACAAGCATATCAAAACCATTGATTGCCTGCTTTGTGATGATTTGCAAGGCTTTCTGTCGTGAAGTCGATTTTTGGAGACAAACACTTTCCATGAACTCTAATTTAGACACCGCCATCAAAGCCAGTTTCGATTCTGCCCAAAACATCCTCATCGTCTCGCACGTCCGCCCCGATGGGGACGCGATTGGCTCCCTGCTCGGGCTGGGATTGGCGCTCCAGGCGGCGGGAAAAACCGTCCAGATGGTCTTGAGCGATGGCCTGCCGGCCTCCTTCCGCCACCTGCCGGGCAGCGACCAGGTGAAAAAAGAGCCGAAAGACGGTTTCGACCTGTTCGTCACGGTTGATTGCGCCGATTTCCGGCGCACCGGCAAGCAATTCGAGACTGCGCGCAAGCCCCACATCAATATCGACCATCACGTCACCAACGAACGTTTTGGCGACTTGAATCTCATCGAGCCGGAATCCGTCGCCACCGCTGCCGTCCTGACTGACCACCTTCCCAAATGGGGATTGGAAATCAGCCGGGAGGTGGCCGCCAACCTGGCCACCGGCATCGTCACCGACACGCTGGGATTCCGCACCTCCAACACCACCCCGGCGGCCCTCCGGCAAGCGGCCCTGCTGATGGAAACCGGCATCGACCTGCCTGAACTCTACAACCGCTCGCTGGTGCGCCGCACTTACGCCGCCGCCAAATATTGGGGCGCGGGCCTTTCCAGCCTGACTACCCTGGACGGCATCGTCTACGGAACTTTGCGCCTTTCGGACCGCAAACATGCCGGTTATGGCGGCAATGATGACGCCGACCTGATTAACATCGTCTCCGCCATCGAAGACCACGCCATCGGCATGATTTTCGTCGAACAGCGCGACAGCGTCAAAATCTCGTGGCGCGCGCTCCAGCCGGGGCTGGACGTGTCGAAAGTCGCCCAATCCTTTAACGGGGGCGGGCACCAGGCCGCTGCCGGGGCCGATATTCCCGGCAAACTCGAAGAAATCCAGCCGCGCGTACTTGCCGCCACGCGCGAAATGCTCAAACTTTAGGGGGCATAGGAGACTCATAATGGACCATCAAGATATAAAAAACGCAATTTCTGGAGTGCTGGTCGTCGATAAACCGATTGGCATGACCTCGCATGACGTAGTCAACGCCATTCGCTTTGGCACGGGCATCCGCCGCGCCGGGCATACCGGCACCCTCGACCCGCGCGCCTCGGGCGTGCTGGTCATCCTGGTTGGCCCGGCGGTGCGCCTGAGCGAATATGTTTCGGCATCCGACAAGCGCTACCAGGCCATCATCCGCATGGGCGCATCGACCGACACCTTCGACGCCGACGGCCGCTTCACCCGCCAGTTACAGCCCGCCATCAACGTCACCGAGCAGCAGTTCGAGGACGCGCTCAAGAACTTCGTCGGCGAAATCGAACAGACCCCGCCGCCTTACTCCGCCGTCAAAGTGCGCGGACGCCGCGCCTACGACATGGCCCGGCGCGGCGAACCGGTCGCCCTGCCCCCGCGCAAAATCAACGTCTACCACCTCGAAGTGCTGGAATGGGCCCCGCCCGAAGTGGTGGTCGATGTGCATTGTTCCTCTGGCACTTACGTCCGCTCGCTTGCCAATGACCTGGGCGAAGTGCTCGGTACCGGCGCCTACCTGGTTGGCCTGCGCCGCACCAAAAGCGGACGCTTCAGCCTGCGCGACGCCACCCCCCTGCGCAAATTGCAGGAATCTTTCCGCGCCGGGAACTGGTACCAGTACCTCATCCCCGCCGCCGAAGCCCTCGGCGACTGGCCGGCTGTGGAACTCGACCCCGACCAGGTGGAAGCCGTCAAACACGGCCATCGCATCCCCGCCAACCCCGCCGACCGCCCCGGCATCGACAACCTGGTGCGCGGCGTCAGCATGGCCGGCGAACTGGTCTCGCTGATGGAACTCGACTCCACGACATCCGAGTGGCAGCCCAAGAAAGTCTTTTTCTCTTAGCCAAACATCCTGAAGGCTCCAAAACAGAAAGTCTTCGGGACGGTCAACCGCGAATATGACTCACTACACCTCCCTGGAAGCCGTCTCGCTGGCCGGTTCCTGGCTGACCATCGGCGTATTCGATGGCGTCCATCGCGGCCACCAGGAAATCATCCGCCAACTGACGGCAGGCGCCCATGCCAGCGGCGCGCCTGCCGTTTTGCTCACCTTCAGCCCGCACCCGGCAAAAGTCCTGGCCGGGCGCGAAATCCCCTGCCTGACCACGCCCGAGGAACGCGCCGAAATCCTGTTCGGCCTCGGCGTGGACGATGTCATCACCATGCAATTCACCCGCGAACTGGCCGAGCGCAGCGCCGAAGACTTCATGGCCGAACTCAAAACCCGCCTGGGGCTGCGAAAACTGCTCATCGGTTACGATTTTGCCCTCGGCAAGGGCCGCGCGGGGGATTTCCAGCGCCTGGGCGAAATCGGCAAGGCGTTGGATTATGATGTCCAGGCTGTCGAAGCCGTCCGTTTAAGCGACGATGTCATCTCCTCCACATTAATCCGTCAAACCATAGCAGACGGGGCGGTGAGCCTGGCCGCCGCCAAATTGGGGCGCTGCTATTCCGTGCAGGGGCCCGTCATCCCCGGCGACGGGCGTGGACGCGCCATTGGCATTCACACCGCGAATGTCGAAACCCTTGCTGAAAAAGCCCTGCCGGCGAATGGCGTGTACGCCACCTGGGCCTTTGTGGGCGGCGAAAAACATCCTGCCGTAACCAACGTCGGCCTGCGACCGACCTTCACCGGCGGCCAGGCCGCGCCGCGCGTCGAAGCCCACCTGCTCGATTATTCCGGCGACTTATACGGCAAAACCCTGAAACTTGAATTTGTCGAACGCCTGCGCGGCGAGCAAAAATTCCCATCGGTTGATGTGCTGATTGCCCAAATCCGGTCGGATAGTGAACAGGCGCGTGGAATATTGAAATGAACCCTACCCCAACCTTGCCCGCAACCCATTCCCTGGCCTGGGAAGTCAACCTGAAGAAAAACATGCGCCTGAACATCCTGTTACAGGCAGCCGGGGTATTCTGGGTGGGGATAGTGTCCCTGTTTTTGTGGTGGGCCTTCCAGGCGCTGCGGCCCGACTTGAGCGAAATACGTCTTTCCGGTGACATTTTGACAACGCTTGGATGGTTTTTGCTGGCGCTGGTCATTTCCATCAGCCTGCACGAACTGGCGCATGGCGCGTTTTTCTGGTGGTTTGCCAAACACCCGCCCAAGTTTGGAATCGGGCCAGGCTATGCTTACGCGGCCATGCCGGGCTGGTATTTCCCAAAACGACAGTATCTTGTGATTGGGCTGGCGCCATTGGTGGGATTGACTGCGCTGGGGCTGGCGCTTGTCCCGTTCCTGCCCGTCTGGCTGCTGGCGCCGTTCTTTGTGGGCATGGCGCTCAATGCCGGAGGGGCCATCGGCGATATTTACATCTGCATTCGCATCGCGCGCGAAGCGGAGGATGTTTGGGTGAAGGATTTGGGGGATGGGATGGAAGTGTACCGGCGGATGTAGTTGCGCCGCAGTTCAACTGCGGCGGAAACAATAGCGGGTAAATGCCCGGGGTGCGTCCCTGTATCGATAACGGCAGGCGGCTGGTGAGCGGCCTGCCGCAACTTTTTTAACGGGGGCGCGTAAGGTTAAGAACGAACCCGGTGAAACGGGTCAATTCCTGGAGGTCCAATATGTCCAAACCTATCCTTTTTGCCATCCTGGCGCTGGCCCTGGCGGCGAGCGCATGTGGTATCAATATTAACCTGCCCGAGGCCAAAGTCCCCGGCCCTGAAGTGACCGATGAAATCAGCGTGCCTGCGCCCGATGCGAAGCCGGCCCGCCTGATGCTGGAATTTGGCGCGGGTGAACTGGTTCTCGCGCCCGGCGCGGAGGGCGGCCTGGTGAGCGGCACGGCCACTTACAATGTCCCCGATTTCAAGCCCGAAGTCAAAACCGACGGCGGGGAAGTGGTCCTCAAGCAGGGTGAGTACCGGGTGAGCGGTATTCCCAATTTCGACGGCCTGAAAAACGAGTGGGACCTTCGGCTTGGCGCGCAGCCGATGGCCCTGGAAATCAAGGCCGGAGCGTATAAGGGCGAGTTCGACCTGGGCGGCCTGGCGCTGACCAGTCTCTCGGTGAATGATGGGGCGGCGGAGGTAACGGTCGATTTTTCCGCGCTCAACCTCGAAAAAATGAGCCTGCTGACCTATAAAACCGGCGCGTCGAATGTGACCCTCAAGAACCTGGCAAATGCAAATTTCGTTTCAATGGTATTCGACAGCGGCGCGGGCAATTACAAGCTCGATTTCGGCGGTGAGTTGCAGCGCGACGCCAGCGTCTCCATCCGGTCTGGGATGAGCAACCTGACGCTGGTCATCCCGGAGGGCGTGGCGGCGACGGTCAAGGTCAACGGCGGCTTGTCGAATGTGCAATTCCCCTCGGGCTGGTCGCAGAGCGGCGATTTATATACCCAGGCAGGCGGTGGCCCGGCGCTGACGATTGTGATTGAAATGGGCGCCGGCAACGTGCAGATTACCAAGTGATATAACGTCCCGAAGGCTTTTGATGTACAGCCTTCGGGACGTTTTCTTATTAAGAGAAGTATTAACTCAATCATAATCGGCTTGACGCTGTTTCATCGGGAATGGTATGATGAATTTATGTACCTTCGCGGAAGTAAATGGACGATGACAAAGCGGCGCAAGCCGATTAATTACTTTAACTTGGTGGTACTGGCCGTTCTGGTTGTAATCAGTCTCTATCTTGCGCCTTTTGTGACGACTGTAGAGACGCCCTGGAACCCGAC
>DAOUAZ010000276.1:0-4028 GCA_034432975.1 Anaerolineales bacterium
ACGACCATTGACGTGACCGGCAGCAAGTAGCCGCTGCGCGCCGGCATTGTTGGGCCGACTGATATAAAATCCCGGCATGGAGGCCGGGATTTTATATTCGCAAAAACACAGCCAGACGCCAAAAAACTGCCCAACCTGTCCCACAGCCGCCCGAATCTTCCAGATTGTTATACAATTGCATATCGTTTCATCGCTCGATGGAGGCGGATATGTCACTCTCGCAGGTTCTCGAAGTTGCCCTGGGGCTGGCCCTCACCTACTACCTGATGGGCCTGGTGGTGTCCTGGATGAGCCAGTTCGTAATGAACGCATTTGAAACACGCGGGCGGACCCTGGAGGGGGTTCTCAGGCGCATTGTGGGGGGCAAAACGCTGGGGCAGCTGCTCAGTATGCCGCAGATTCGTTCGCTGGCTCCGGTGCGCTACCAGGACTGGCGGGATATTTTCTCCCGCAACGCCAAACTGGTCGAAAAACGGGTCGAGAAAATCCCGGCCTCCAACCTGCTGGACGCATTTTTCGACCTGGCGAAACTCGATATTGCCGCCAGCAGCGAGGAACTCATCGAACTCATCAATAAATTGCCGCCATCCGAAGGAAAAACGGAGTTGCTGCGGCTGGCCAACAGCGGCGTGAGCAATGTGCTGGAGTTGCGCGCCAAAATGGCCTTGTGGTTCGACGGCCTGATGAACCAGGCCTCCGAGATGTTCACTGCGCTTGCCCGGCGTTATGTGATTCTCTTCTCCCTGGCCCTGACGTTGGTACTGGGCGTGGACAGCATCGACCTGTTCCGGCAACTGTGGGCTGCGCCCGATATGCGCGCGATTGCATCGGTCAAGGCCCAGTCTTATATCGACCAATACGGTTATGAGGCCGAGACCGAAACCCTGCTTGCTGAATTGGAAGAATTGACCATTCACATTGGCTGGAGTTCGGTGCTTAAAAATGCGCCGCCCGTCGATTCCCTCTCCAGTTTTCTTTGGTTCTGGCTGTTGAAAATCACCGGCCTGCTGATGACCACCGTTGCCGTTGCCCAGGGCGCGCCGTTCTGGTACGACCTGCTGCGCAAGATGACAACGGTCAAATCGTCCACATCCAACCCGCCGCGCAGTGAAGAGACGCCCGCCGGGCTGACCGCCCCGCCCGGCGCTGAAACAACCCCACGCGCTTACGGATAAGTAGCCTGCCGCCGAACCTACGGATAAAACAGGAGACCAGCCTCCATCGAGACTGGTCTCTTTTCATTCAGGGCGTATTGTCCTTAGGCTTCGATTGGCTCGACTGCCATCGGGGTCACCGCTTCGAGCGCCTTCAACTCACGGTAAGTCAGCGTCCAGACGCTCGACTGGTAAATCAGTCCCCAACCGCTCACCAACAGGATGGGCGAGAAGGCAACCACTCCGAACAATGGCAGGCCGATGATGGCGGCGAAAATCCAGGGCCAGTAATCGGGCGCGGAGAGCAGGCTGGCAATCCCGGCAGTCAACAGGGTCGGGACAATTGCCACCAGCAGGCCGCCTACCGCCGTCAAGATGGAGACAATCAGCAGCGGGAAGACCAGGATGAAGAAGGCAATGCTCCAGGCAATTTTGAGACCCAGCATCACCAGCCACATCAGCCCGACATTCTTCCACTGGCGCCTGACCAGTCCGAAGGCATTGGCCAGGGAGTCCATGACACCGGCATCCTCAAGGGCAATCATCCGCCAGGCAAAGTCGCGCAGCACATACAGGATGACCATCAGGATGGATGTAATGAAGATGAACAGGAATGCCAGGCCAATCCCTGCAACCAGGCTGGTAATGAGCGCCGACCGCGCGCCGCTCAGGGCCGAGGCCGCAATCCACCAGGTTACCAGCCCCAGGATGACGAACAGCACGAGGGCCGGGATATGCACCAGGAAGTTGACCAGGAACAGCCGCCACGAGGCGCGCGTCCAGCCATACTTCCAGCCCTGCCGGAAGCCGACCTTGACTCCGGTTTGCTCGTACTCATCTACCATGCGGATGGAGGCCGTTTCGGCGACGTATCGCAGGACGGCGGTCAGGATACCGAGCAGGGAAAAGACGATGAAGGCGGTGATGACCGCTGCAATGACCATGCGAAACTCAACCGGGTATTGCGCCTGCAATTTTTGCAGTTCCGCGCCGGCCTGCCGGAAGCCGTCCTGCATTTTCTCGGCAAAACTTTCACCGCGCAGGCCTTCCCAATCGCTGCGCCATTCCGAACCGGGCTGGCGGCGGTCGCTGTCATTGAACGAGTAGTTGCTGTTGTTGCCGCTTCCGCCCCCGCCCATTGCCAGGGCCAGCATGAAGCCGAAAATCCACAAGGTGCGATAGCTCCACAGGATATGCCAGGAACGGGAGAGAATCTTTTTGATGTCGAACATGGTACACACTCCTTTTTTGTGAAGTGCTGAAGATTGCTTCAGCACAAAGACTTGCTTCAGCTTTTGGAAAAATTTCCCATTGATTGGGATGTCTGGGACGGTTGACCCAGCCACCAGGCCGCCAGCCAGCCGAGATAAAGTACCGCTAGAAGAACCTGGGGAAGCAGACTCCCTGCCGCGTGCGTGATGAACCAATGGGCATCGTTCAATGCTGATAACGCCGCCTGCCCTGTCAGGTCGGCCTGGTTCCCGAACAGGTTCATTGCTGCGACAAACCAACCCATCTGGGGCGGATTGCCCTGCATCCACGCCGGGTTGCTGCCGAGCAGCCCGGCATCTGCCGCGAACAGGATTGCCGAACGAAGCGAGAACGTTACCTGGATGAAAAGCCATATCCCCAGCGTGCCGAGCGGGACCAACCGCCAGCCAATTTCGAGGGCTTTGCTGCGGGGCTGGGGCGTTTCGGGTTGGCGGGGCAGGCGCAGGGCCAGGTTGGCAGCGAAACGCTCCGAGGACAGGAAATCTCCTTCAGGGGCGGTTTCCTTTAACAGCGTGGAGAGCGAGCGCATCCCTTCCAGTTCGGTCTGGCAATCGGCGCATTCTGCCAGGTGGTCTTCCACCTGGCGCAGGCGCGCGCCGCGCAGTTCGCCGTCGTAATAGGCGCCCAGCCATTGGGTGACATGTTCAGGCATATTCCATCTCCAGGGTGACAAGTTGCAATTCCAATAAACGCTTGAGTTGCGCGCGGGCATAATTCAGCCGCGACATGACCGTGCCGAGTGGGATGTTCAGCGCGGCGGAGATTTCCTGGTACGAGAGTTCGCCGTATTCTCGCAGCACCAGCACCGAACGGCTGGCCTCGGGCAGGGAGAGAATGGCATGTTGCACGGCGCGGGCGCGTTCTTTTTGTAAAAGCGCGGCTTCAGGGCTGGTCTGCGGGTCGGCCAGCGGCAGGTCGTCGAAGGCGGTCACGGCAGTTTTGGCGTTGCGCCGGATGACATCCAGCGCGGCGTTGACGGCGATGCGGTACAGCCAGTTGCGCAGGGAAGTGCCGGGGCGGAAGGATGGCAAGCGCAGCCAGGCCTGGATGAAGGCATCCTGGGCGGCGTCCTGCGCCAGTTCGATGTCGCCGCATAAGCGGTAGACCACGTTCACAACGCCGGGGTGGTGCTGGCGGACAAGTTCTCCGTAGGCATGGCGGTCGCCGTGTTGGGCTTTTGCAATGAGGGCCGCTTCGGTTTCCGCGTGGGGCAGAGTCACTGGCTGTTCCTTTCGTTTCGTCTCGAATACTTAACGTAGTGTACGCCTTTTTTATTCGGAAGTTGGGTATCTTCTCAAAAAAGCGGGGGAAACGTCCCGAAGGTTGGCTTGAAAAGCCTGGTTGAGCCGCTCAAACCTTCGGGACGGTGCTTTTCTCCCCGAAATAATGAGAAGATACCAAGTTGGCGAAATCAATAAAAAACGTCCCGAAGGTCAAATCAAAACCTTCGGGACGTTGGTATTCCGGTTTGCGTTTATCTCCAGAACAGGAACAGCGACTGTCCCATTGCAGCCAGGTAGGTAGGAATTCCAATCAGGTTTGCGATGAACCTGACCACCCCAAAAAACGCGCTGCTTACTGCTGGGAGATACCAAAACGCGA
>DAOUAZ010000277.1:0-18682 GCA_034432975.1 Anaerolineales bacterium
CCCTTCTCCCAGTGGGAGAGGGGAGAAAACAGAGAGGATTTTGTCGCTTTCGGCAAGAAAATCCGTTTCGTATGTCCGTTTCCATCTCCCTTTGGGAGAGGGTTAGGGTGAGGGTAGGTAGTTACCAATTTTGCTTTGTCAAAAGTCCAATCAAGAAAGCCCTGGGAATATTGAATTTCCGAATTGACGAGACCGGCCCCAATATTGTACACTCAGTAGTGATGAAAACAAACAATGTTCGTGTCTGGGATTGGCCTGCTGCCGCGCTGCTTGTATTGCTGGTCTATGTATCGGCGGCGCGGTTATCGATAACTGGTTGGACAACCGGGTTGTGGAGCGTCGAAGGTATCTCTGTGCTGGGAACCCTGTTGGGATTGGCGCTTGGTTTTAGCAAATTCCAAACATCCCCCTTGCGCTGGCTGGCGGCTGGCTACAGCCTCATGATACTCCCCTGGGTATTGGGCGGATTAATCCAGGGCGAAAATACCACCATTGGGCAATTGGCCAGCCTGGCAGGCCGGCTGGCCGCCGCGCATGTTTCCGTCTGGCGCGGCGAACCGGTCACAGATTCGCTGTTTTTCGTCACCCTGATGTGTCTCCTGTTCTGGGCCATCGGTTTGTTCAGCGGATACCAGTCTATTCGACATTCCAGCACGCCTGCCGCCCTCATCCCAGCCTTGCTGCCGCTGCTGGTGGTGCAGTATTACGATTCTTATAACGCCGGGCGGATTTGGATTGTGGGGCTTTTCTTCCTGCTGGCAATTGTACTGGCGGGGCGGTTGAATTTTCTCGAAAACCGTAAACGGTGGCAGGAGAAACGCATTTTTGCAGGGGATGAACCGGTCTTCGATATGGCGCGCGGCCTGGTGCTTTCGGCCCTGTTGGTTATCCTGCTTGCCTGGTCGGCCCCCACCCCGGCGGCGGTCATCCCGGCGGTTGCGCGTATTTGGAGGGAGATAAACCAGCCTTTCGAGAAAACGCGCGACCGCTTCGATGACCTGCTTGCATCCTTACGGGGCGGCATGGCGGTCGTCCCTGGCGAACTCTACGGAAGCACGATAAGCCTGGGGCAAAATGCCCAACAGGGCGATGCGGAAGTTTTCAGGGTTCGTCCGCCTGAATTTACGACTGCCCGGCTTTACTGGCGCGTGCGCGTCTATGACACATACCAAAATGGACGCTGGTCAGTTTCTGACAGCAAAACCATCCCGTTTTCTCCTGAAAGCGGCGCGCCCATCGATACCGGGATTTCAACAGACAGGCAACTCGAACTCATCTTCAACTGGCAGGCAAACCCATCCTCCCTGCTGGCGACGCCAGGCTACCCGCTTTGGCTGAGCCGCTCGGGCGCCATCCAGGTCAATCCGCTCCCAGATGATGTTTACGACCTGTTGAGTTGGTCGGCTTCGACCCCGGTCTTGAACGGCGACCAGTACCAGGCGCGCGCGGTGCTGCTGGACCCCACCGTCAAAGATATGCGCGCCGCCCCGCAATCCTATCCCGACTGGGTCGTCGAACGTTACCTGCAATTACCCGATGACTTTCCAGGCAGCATCGGCCGCCTGGCAGACCGCCTGACCCGGGAGCATGACAACAATTTTGACAAAGCCACCGCAATTACCAACTACCTGCGCGCCGAAATGAAATACGACCTGGAGGTTCCCCCGCCGCCGGCTGGGGTAGACCCGGTGGAATGGTTCCTGTTCACCTGGAAGCAAGGATTTTGCAACTACTACGCCAGCGCCGAGGTGCTTTTATTGCGCGCGGCGGGCATTCCGGCTCGCATGGTGGTGGGCTACGCTCCCGGCGATTACCAATCGGGCGGATACTACCAGGTCAGGGCCAAAGATGCCCATGCCTGGCCTGAAGTTTACTTTCCGGGCATTGGCTGGGTCGAATTCGAGCCTACAGTTAACTTGGACGTTATCTACAGACCGAGCGGCGAAGAGCGGGCAGATGTGGAAGATGATGAACTGCTGCGCAGGCAGGACGACTTTGGGCGGCCTGGACTGGGGGAGTACCTGGATGACCTGCCGCCGTCCCTGCCTGGTCTCGAACCGCCATCTACGAACACGACCAACCTATCCCGGCTGGGATTAGCGTGGCTGTGGGTTATAATTTTGATTGCAACTTTATCGGGTGCGGCGGCTGCTGCCTGGCGGCTCGAACGCCGTTATTCCGTTACGCAAAAGATACCGCGCGCGATTAAGAAACTCTATATTCGCTATCATCTTAATACGCCGCGTTGGTTGGAACATTGGGTAAGATGGAGTGAAGTCACCGCCGTCGAACGCGCCTTCCACGCCATCAACCAATCCCTGGCCTGGCTGGGTAAACCGCAGCCGCCAGATGTGACCGCGCTGGAAAGGGCCGCTTTGCTCAAAGAATTCCTCCCGGATTCATCGGAAGCAATCGATACCCTGGTTGCCGCGCACGAAAAGACACTCTATACCCCTGAACCGGCCAACCCGGCAGCCGCGATGCGCGCCGCATGGAGAGTACGCTCCCAGGCCCTGCGCGCGCTTGCGCGGCGAAGTTTTACCGATGGAGAACAGCAATCATGACCGAATCAACCCCTGTCAGCGTCGATTTGCAAATCAAAGCCCTCAGCCAGGCCGCCGGGAAAATCCGTTCCTCGGTCCTGCCAATGCGCAGCAGCCTGCCTCCCACCACCCTGGAGGAACTTTCCCACCTCGAAAGCCGCCTCTACCGCCTGTCGCAGGAGGTTGCCGCGTTCGCCGAAGAGCGCAAAAACCTGCTGGCCCTGACCGAAATCGGGCAGGTGATTAACTCCTCGCTCGAACTCGACCAGGTGCTGCGGATTGTGATGGACAATATCATCAAACTGACCGAGGCCGAGCGCGGATTCCTGATGCTGCGCGACGATTCGGGCCACATGACCACCCGCATTGCCCGCAATTGGGAACAGGAATCGCTCAACGAGAGCGAATACGCCGTCAGCCGCACCGTCATCCAGCGCGTCATCGAGACTGGCGAAGCCATCCTGACCACCAACGCCCAGGAAGACCCTCGCTTTGGCGGGCAGGAAAGCATCATCGCCTTCAACCTGCGCTCCATTTTGTGCGTCCCGCTCAAGGTCAAAAACGACCTGATTGGCGTCATCTACACCGATAACCGCATCCGCACCGGCATTTTTACCGAATCGGAGCGCGACCTGCTCGGCGCGTTTGCCAACCAGGCCGCCATCGCCATCGACAACGCCCGCCTCTTCGCATCGCTGCGCCGCACCCTGGCCGAAGTGACCGAACTGAAGAACATGATGGATAACATCTTCGCATCCATTGCCAGCGGGGTTATCACGGCGGATATCGAGGACAAGGTTATCCTGTGCAACCGCGCCGCCGAGAACATCCTGGGGCAGACCATCCCCCAGATTTTGGGCCGCAAAATCGATGATATTCTGCCCTCCATCGCCAATGACCTGATTCCGCAGGTAACCTCCGTTCGCAACACCGACACGCCCATCGCCGATTTCGAAATCAGCCACAGCCTGCCGCAGCGCGGCCTGGTCGACTGGCGATTCAATCTCTCTCCGCTCAAAGACGCTGACCAGACCACGCAGGGCATCGCCATCGTTTTAGATGACCTGACCGAGCGCAAACGCCTGGAGGCCCAGCGGAAACTGTTCGAGCGCATGGTCTCGCCAGCCGTAATTCAACAACTCGACCCGAACAGCCTGGCGCTGGGCGGCAAGCGTACCGACATCACCGTCCTGTTCGCCGACATTCGCGGGTTTACCGGTTTCAGTGAAACGCTCTCGCCGGAGCAACTGGTCTCGGTCTTGAACCGTTACCTGGCAGCCGGGGCCGAATGCGTGCTCGATGAAGAAGGCACCATCGACAAGTTCCTGGGCGACGCCGTGATGGCCTGGTTCAATGCTCCCATTCCCCAACCCGACCATACCCTGCGGGCCGCGCGCGCCGCGCTCAAACTGCGCGACCGGATTGCCGAACTGCACGCCGCCCTGCCGCCCGAAGCGCACCTGGCCTTTGGAGTCGGAATCCACTATGGCGACGCAGTGTTGGGTCTGATTGGCACCGAAAAACGCCTGGAATACACGGCGATTGGCGACAGCGTCAACACCACCAAACGCCTGCAGGAAAACGCCGGGAAGAACCAGATTGTCATCAGCCAGGATGCCTACGAGCGGGTGAAAGACCAGATTAACGTGCTGCAAATGGAGCCGATGACCGTCAAAGGCAAGCGTGAAGCCATCCCGGTCTATGAAGTGTTAGGGCTAAAGTAGCATAAAAAATCCCCGCCTGACGGGGATTTTTTGTGTTATGACGCAGGATTTGCGCTATCAGCGCAAATCAGAGCAGCAATCGCAAATTCAAAAAGGACGCGGACGAGCTCGGATGAACGCGGATATGTGTGTTAGCGCGTCAAAGTGATGGGCAGCAGTCCCGTTGACGGGGCTTTGTGGGAGCAGCCTAATGGTTCACCATCGGGCGGTTTCGCAGAAGAATCTGGCATGTTTGACGGAGAATTTTCGCGGCAAAGCGCGCCGGGCTGAAAAAATCTGCCACTCTTGTGACGTTTTCTTGCCCAGACGCCGCGCTGTCGTAAACGACAGCGCTATTCTTACGAAGTCGGTTAAACCCGACTTTTGCCTGTATCCCATCGGTTGGGCGCGAAATTTTGCGTAAACAACATTCAAATTTGCGACGAACCGCAGATTCAAGTTTTTTTGTCCGCATATTCCGCGTTCATCCGCGTCCAAATTCGCTTGTTTTGAGTCAGATTTGGAATTGCTAAAATCATAGCAACCTTTGGTTGCGGCCCGCGAAGCGGCTGCGCTATGCGTGAGACCGGCGCAAAAATTTTACAGCCAAAGCCCCAAAATCCAAAAGGCCGCCATCCCCGCCAGAATCGTCCAGACCACGTTTTTGGTAAAGTAAGCGACCAGGGTTGCGATTATCGCTGCCAGCAGGCGCGGGTTTTGGGGCGAGAGAAAAAGCGCATTGTCCGGGTATCCTATTTCCGGCGCGATGATGGCGCTCAGGACGGCAATCGGCACAAAGCGCAGCGCGCGCTGGAAGGCGGCAGGCAGTTGAATCCGCTCCAGCAGGGCGATGAAGGACAGGCGGGTCAGGAAGGTCAACAGACCGACCGAAATCATCAAAATCCAGAGAGTCATCCGCGCGCCTCCACCCACATCCCGGCGGCGATGGCGAGCGCGGCGGCGGCAATCAACCCCAACGTATAAGGCAGCCCGAAAAACAAGAGCGCGGCCAGGCTGGCAACAATCGCCGTAACAACGCCCGCTTTATCCTTGAGAGCCGGCACGACCAATGCAATGAAGGTCAGCGGCAGGGTAAAATCGAGTCCCCACGACCCAGGCACTTGCGCACCGAGGAAAATGCCAACTGCCGTGCTGGCCTGCCACGAAGTCCACAAAGCCAGCCCCGCGCCCAGGAAATACCAGTGACCGAAGCGGGTGACGCCTTCGCGCTGGTAATTGAGCGCGGCGACGGCAAAGGCTTCGTCGGTCAGCAGGTACGCCAGCAGCGCCTTCCAACGCCGGGGCAGGTGTTTGATGTAGGGAGCAATCGTCGCGCTGTAGAGCGCATGGCGCAGGTTGATGATGAAGCCGGTCATGAGGATGACCAGCCAGGGCGCCGCTTCCCGAATCAACTGCACGGTCATGAATTGCGACGACCCGGCGAAGATGACCGCAGACATCGCTTGCGCATCGAACGGATTCAGCCCGGCGCCAAGCGCCAGGATGCCGTAAATCATGCCGAACGGCACCACGCCAACCAGGATGGGCAGTTCGTCTTTGACGCCGAGCAGGAATTGTTGGGAGACGGTTTTTTCCATAACGCTGCTATTGTAATTATCTGTTTTGGCAGGATAACACCCCCGCCGCGGATTTTGCCGATTATAGTGCAACCGTGCTATATTTGGCGCAATTTACACAAGGAGCCCTCATGAACCCCTTCCTCGCCCTTTTGCTCACTTTTGTCATTGCAGTTGCCTGGCTGCGCATGATGGATTTTGCCGCCCACCAGGGCTGGGTAGAAAGCCGCCTGAGCCGCAAAATCATCCATATTGGCACCGGGCCGATTTTTGTCCTGTGCTGGCTCTTGTTCCCCGGTGCGTGGTATGACCGTTACCTGGCCGCGCTCGTGCCGGGACTGATTACCGCCCAGTTTGCGCTGATTGGGTTGGGAATTGTCAAAGACGAGGCCTCGGTCAAGGCCATGTCGCGCAGCGGCGATCCCAGGGAAATCCTGCGCGGGCCGCTGTATTACGGCATCATGTTCGTCTTGATGACCATCATTTTCTGGAAAGATTCTCCGGTTGGGATTGTGGCCCTGATGATGATGTGCGGCGGCGACGGCATCGCGGATTTGGTTGGGAGGCGTTTCAATTCACCGAAATTGTTTCACAGTCCCGCCAAATCGGTGGCCGGGTCCTTGGGCGTCTTCTTTGGCGGCTGGATTCTCTCTGCTTTTGCGCTGGCGATGTACCTGTTGGCGGGCGTCTTCGATGGGCCGGCCAGCGCCTATCTGTTGCCGCTGACCGTTATCGCAGCGATTGCGACCGTCATCGAATCGCTCCCGCAGCGCGACGTGGACAACATCACCGTCACCCTCGCCGCCGCATTGCTGGGCTGGTGGCTGTTCTGATGAGAGTTCCCCAACTGCGGCGCGGCGGCAGCCAGCCGCTTCCTCTCGACCGCCACCCCCACCCCGCTGCCGACCATCGCGCCGCCCTGCGGCCCGGTCACCATTGACAACCTGTAACACCTGGGCTGCGGCGGTTTTATCCATGAGACGATGGGTGATGGGTTAGGTAATTTTCGCTGCCTCGACCTCAATCAACCGATGGTGGCGGCATCTCAACAGGCTCCCAATGTTCATCACATTGGGAGCCTGTTCTGTTTCATCACCACTGGGATTTGCTGTAAGGTATATGTGAGAACGAAGCAAGACAAATGCGATTGTCCTGCGCAAGGTGTCAAAGATTTACACGGTTCGTAAAGGGGTATAGTAGAAGCAGATGAAGAACGGACAGGTTCACAAGAAAGAGAGGCCGATATGTATCCACAGAATAATCTTGGAGCCGGAGCGCAATGGCAATTTGCCACTGTAATTGTCGTCGTTGTGCTGGCGCTCGGCGTGGGAGTCCTGGTCAGCAATCCTGAATTGTTCTATCGAGAGATTGCCGATGCCACCGCTGAAAACATGACCAGGCAGGGCGACCTTCAGTACCAGCAAGGGCTGATTGAACTGGAAAAATCCAGAAATGCCGCGCTGCGTGAAGCCGAACAGGCAAATCTGTACCTCGAAAATCAAAGGGAGGCTGCCCGCCAACTTGCCGCATTTCGACAGGGCTTTTATGAGACCGTGAACAACGGCATATATATCCTCATCCTTGCGGTTAGCCTGGTTATCGTGACCTGGAGCATTGTGTCGAGCATCAAATCTTACAAGCTGGCTTTGCTCGAGGCCGAAACAATCCGTAATATACAAATTGCAGTAAGAAAAGCCGGCCACCACCCATCAGCCGCCGCTCAACAGGCGCGCGCAATGGAACGACTCATTCGTCAGAAAAACCAGGCGCAATCCAAACCAAACAATACATCCCAGAAAACTCCAAGCCATATCGAATACCTGTACACGCGCCCCTTTTGGCCCGCCGATGGCGATTAAAAACGATATTGAACATGTACACTTGGGAGAATTCACATGAAACCAACTCCAAATCACAACAAATCACCGCCGCGATTGTCCTTATCCATCCCACTTCAATAGACAGGAGGACAAAACCAATGGAACCACCGTACACGTCAGGAATGGACTGTCAAACAGGCAGTCCATTCCTGGCGTGTGAGCCTGTTGCGAGGATCATGTGAATACCCGGAGAAAAATCGCAAGCGGTTTCGTGCAATAATTTCTGTTGTGAAAGGGCGCACTATTGTATAATGATTTCATACCTTGCCCGGTTATTGCTCAATGGGACAGATGATTATGCCAGGTAAAAAAGAGATTTCTTTACCAAAAAACTGGTATTGGCTAGCATGGTGTATTATCGTTTGGCTTGCATTAGCGGTTGTTTACTTTTTGGTGCCTGGCTTTTGGCAATCGCCCATTGGAGGGTTTTTGCTATTTTGTAACTTTATTGTTCTGCCAGTATTTTTCCTTGTACGCGAAGCATTACGGAAGAGAGATAGGGAGGACATTTGGAGGGAAAATAAATGGATTATTTTGCCAGGTGCCATCATAATTTTGTTTTTTACCAACAGCATCCTGGCAAGCGTGTACTTAAGAGAAGCCGATTTCCGCCTGGAAACGAAATCGTATCGTACCGGGAGTTGCACTCTCCGGCTCACAAAGCCTGCGTTCCTTTTCTATAAAGATGATTTACCCCAGAAAATTGCTTTGAGATTGACCTGCGAATCTAAAAACACCCGGGCTGAAATTCGGCTCAAATCTGAAACCGGCGCAATATTATTTGCGGACTCTCCTGATAGCGTAGATTGGGTAAAAGAAAAATCTTATCTCATTCAAGGCGATGGCCGCGATTTAACCCTTTATATGCGGCGCGAAGATAACTTTGGAACAGAAACGTTCATATCTGTTGGTGGGGCATTTTCTGAAAAGTTCTATATCAAACTAGAAAACCTGCGCGAAGCCAAAATACGCTTATATTTAGCAAACTTGTTCCAGCTAGGCGGCACCTTAATCAGTTTGATAGGTATTGCCGTTGCCGGTTTCAAGCAACTCGATGAACAAAAGCGAAACCAGGAGAAAACGAAAATAGATTTGTTGATTGATAGGGTGAAAAACTTTAAGTACGAAAACGGCAAGATAGAATCGCTGGTGACTGACGTCCTGTCAGAATTGGATGATTGGAATAAATGGGAACAGGACCAAAAAGATAGATTTATCCGTTCCTATAGGGAGTTGACGACCAGTAAAGTCTCGGAGAGTCAGTGGTGGCAGGAAGCCGCGCAAGCGCAGTCTAAAGTTATCTCTATTGCTTTGGCAATTGCAGGCGAAGTCTTCTCCAACCAGTATAAGCCGCCTATCCTGAGCAAAATTCAGCAGAAGTTGCCCAGTTATCGTCCTGAACGCGCCGCTGTCCATTTCCCGCTTGAAATCTACCCGCTCGAGGCGCAGTTCAGGCGTCAGCCAGGCCAGCCGCTGCCGGAAAAAGAGTCGCAGGAACGTTGGGGAGCGCCATTGTGGGACATGCGCTTTGCTCCTTTTGGTGATGTGGAAAATCCTTTCCAATACTGGCAAAATGAAAAAACAGACTTGCCGCGCCAATTCCCGCTGCTAGACAGCCTGAAATTTCCCTTCGGCGGCTATTTCCAAAGTCAAACGCACTATTTCCTTACTAGTTGGGATGTTCGAGCAGCCTTATACCGGTATGGTCGCTCGTTGTATGATTTTGTGGAGGATAATGCCTCGCGCAAAACGTCGCAGCAAACCTTCTTCGTTCCGGTACTGCCAGGAATTTCCCCTGTTCGACAAGACGGGTTGTGCCCGGAAATCTATCTCTTGAATGGCCTGGCCGACGCGTGGCTGCGCGCGTTGGCGCATAACCCATACATCATAGATAAACACACGCCTATCGAGCAGGAAATGCTCGCCAGCTTGCTGCTGTGGAAGTACCAAGACGCTTTTGTGATAAAAAATGCACTCATCGAGCAGGCGGAGCGCAGCGCCATTCCGCTTTCGCCCTCCTCCGGCTTTTTGCAATTGTTGGAGAAAACCCGGCCCGCCGACCCGGCCAGCCTGCGAACCCTGGCGGGCCTGCTGGCCTTGCGCCCACGCGAAACGGAGTGTACCATCTTCCTGTGCGCAGAAACCTCGTTATCAGGTTCCATCGACCCGGCCTTTTCTATTTACCTGCGCGCGCTTCCTGACCAGCCAGATATCCCTGATGCGTTCCTGGTGCGTTTCCTGCTTAAATCCGAGAGTGATAGCCGAGAAACCCTGTCGATTGACCTGGCAAATTTGAAAGAGTTTCTAGACAGCCGCCTCCGGCTGACTCATAGCCCGTGCCAAACTTTCGATGGGCTGTTCTACCCGCCGCCCCCCCAAGACGCTCTCGAAGCATTCATCGCCCGCGCGGACGGCTCTCCGGGTATACTCGTGCAAATGTCGCGCAACCTGTTGCTGCGTCATATAGAACAGCCGCCAGGCGACCCGGATATTCCTCCCGAAGCCCTGCTGGAATGAGCCTTTCTCCGCTGCCCTCCGCCCTGTTTGCCACGCCCACCGCCGAAAATGAATCGCGGCTGGAGGATGTTTTCATCCCAACCCAGTTTGTCGAATTGTGCCTGGCGAACGAGTCCACGTTGGTCTACGGCGCGCATGGAACTGGGAAAACGGCATTGCGCTTGATGGCGCAGCGCGCAGCGCCGCCGCAAGTCCTGGTCGTTCCCTGGACTCCCGAGCCCGTGCCCGGAATTTCGGCAGGCACGCCGCTGGCCCAGGCGGCCATCCGCCAGGCCATCCAGGCCCTGGTAGAGCGGATGGTGCAGAATGGGGAAATTTGCCAGCATTTGCAAACCGCCCCGGCCTGGGCAGGGTTGGCCCTGGCCTGGTTCATGCGCGAATACCTGCCGCTCGACCCGGCTTTTTATATCCAGAGTCAGTGCGCCCATTTTTCCGGTGAACAAACCCAGTGGTACCTGGACTTGCTGCAAAAGCCGCCCGCCTCGATATTCAAGCCTGACTCAACCCAAAACGACCAGCTGCGTATGTTGATGAACCTGTTGCAGCAGGCCAGATTCCAAACCGTTTGGTGGATGGGCGATGGACTGGAAAAATGGCCTTCCCAATCGGGTCAGGCTATCGTCACGCTGGTCGAAGCTATGCTTTCGACCCTGGCGCTTTTCGATGTGCCGCGCTATTTATTCAAGTTCTTTGCCCCCAATGCCTTTCAGAATGTTTTGGATGTGACCAGCGCTGCGGCGCGCGACCGCCTGAAAACATATCAACTTCACTGGGATACCGATGGATTAGTGACCCTGCTTGAAAAGCGTCTGCAAACAGGTTTTGCGAAACCGGGAATGCGTTTGACCGACCTGTGTTCAGTGCCTGCCTTTTTCGAGTGGCTGCAAACCTACGGAGGCAAAAACCCGCGCGCCTGGCTCAGCCTCATGCGGCCCTTCGTGGAGCGATTCGAGTCAGCCCCCGCGCCCGCCCCATTGACAGATTGGCGGCTCATCGCGCGGCAGCATCCACCCCGGTTGCGGCTGGTGGAAGAGCGGCAGGAAATCTGGCTGGGGGAATATCCCATCTCGGTTGATTCGGTGGACGGCTTCCAGGTTTTGAAATTCCTTTACCAGCGGCCCCGCCAGATTTGCAGCCTGGACGAACTCTATTATTGCGGGCTGCGCGGCCTGGAAAAGCCGCCCCGCCTCTACGACCCCGCCTGGGAGCCGAAAGCGCGCTGGCGCCCGGCGCTCGATACGGCCATTTATCGCCTGCGCAAAAGGCTGGAATGGGAGCCGTCCGACCCGGTTTACCTGGTCACGCATCCGCGCAAAGGTTTGGAGTTGGCGCATGTAGTTGACTAGACGTGTGAGACAAATGTGAGATAAGAGTGAGCATGGAGTGAAATCAGGTTGTTTGAACAAGGATAAAATCCAGGCATACAATAATTTTTGCTGAAATATCAAGAAAGACCCTGCCGGAGAAAGTTTTGTCGGCTGGGCGTATCGTTTTCTCTCCTGGGGCATTTGCCAAGGCGCGCTCGATGAACCCTCTACAGTTTGGACTGGCTTTCGACCCATTCGCACACCTCGACTCTACGAGGGATGCGCGCCTGCACGAATACCTGGTCATCCCCAAAACGGTTGAAATTGCCTGGGATGACGCGCCGCTCGCTGTCTTTGCCCAGCCCGGCGGCGGCAAAAGCGCCCTGCGAACCTATACCGAAATGATTTACCGCCGGACGCGCGGAGTCAAACTGCCTATCACCTATGTGCCCGATACTTTTTCGCCGGAGAAAGAGTTTCACTTTTTTGGTTTAAGGCGTTCTCTGGCGCGCTCCATTTTTATTTATCTCACTTCGTATCCCGACACCTTCCTGCAACTCACGCCCAGTCGTCGCGGGCAGGCCATCCAGCTCATGGCCGATTTGCCTTTCGAACTGGATTTTATCCTGTCCATTCTGGAGAATGCCGCCAGCATTGCAGAAATCGAACAGGTATTGGGGATTGGCGCCATTTCAGGGATAGAAAAGCCCGGGCGGGCGCACCAGGAAATGGTCAGCCTGTTGCGGCGTCAGCGCGCCAAAGAGTCAGGGAAGGCGAGTCTGCCAGATTTGTTGGACCAGGCCAGGGAGGTTTTCCAAATCAAATCCTTTCACATCCTTTTCGATGGGTTGGATGGGTTTGCCGAAACGCGTGAAAGCCAGGCCCTGCTCGAATGGATTGAACCGCTCTTCCAGATGGCAGGAGATTGGGCGCAAAAATCCATCTACCTGAAATTTTTCCTGCCCATCACGGCCTGCGATATTCCTGATTTGTTATCGAAACATCCCATTCGAACAGCGGAACTCGCCTGGGATGATGGCCTGTTGGCGGAGGTCATTCGCCGCCGCTTGTACGTGGCCTCGGGCGGGGCCTTCGACAGCCTGGATGCCCTTGCCACGCCCGACCTGCGGAATATTGAACTGCAACTTGCGCGGCAACTCAACGCCGAAAAGAAATTGCCGCGCCAGATGATAAAGAAGGTCAGCACGCTCCTGGAGTTTGCCAGTCATAACGCCGATCATTTCATCCACCCTATCGATATGCTTATTACGGAGGAGGGGGAGAGACATGTCATCCGAAGAATATAAAACCTACAAATCCGAAGAAATTGTTTCCCGCCCGGAGGTGGAACGCCTCCTTGGGCAGATTAAAAATAAACCCAAGGGCGTTTTCGTATTGGAGGGCGACCGGGGCGCCGGAAAAACATCCACCCTTTTGACCTTATACCGCCATTATTTGCAAATACCCGGCTATATACCTTTTTTCATTGGACTTTTCCCTTACAGCGCCCCAGAATTTACCCGGCATGACACGCTCTGGCTCACCGATAAAAAATTTACCGAGGCCGATATCCCGGCGTTGCTGCAACGAATTACCCGGATACTCGAAATTGATTTCATCGAGTCGCGCGACCCTGAATACCAACGGGAATACATTGCCAAACAACTTGCCAACCGCGCCAGCGCCTCCACGCCTGTCATCCTGATAGATTCGATTTACGAGTGCGCTGAAACGGTGCGCAGCCAAATCGAACAGGATATTATCCTGCCCCTGCTGGCTTCCAGCCAGGTCGCCATTCTGCTTTCCGGGCGGGGCAAACGCCCCAACTGGTCTTCCCCTGAACTGCGTAACGCGGAAATCATCAAATTAAAATTACCCGATGAAGAGTTCGTTCGTGAACAACTGGCGAAAATGAAAAGCCGGCATGTAAATGAATACGAACAGATTGCCTCCTGGAGCGGCGGCTGTCCGCTGGTGGTGCGCATCCTGGGCAAGGCAGAAAAAGTCTCACTGGAGGTTCTGGACCAGGCAATCAAGATATTAATCAGCGAATCGCTTTCAGACGAGGGCGCGGAAAACTATGACGAAATGCGCGCGGCCATCGAAAAATTGGCGCTTTTAGAGCAGACCTTCCGGGAGGGCGATGTCCAGAATTACCTGTATCCTGGCGACTTTGAAAAGCGGACGAAAACCGCCCGGATAACCCGGTTGCTGCTGGAAAGTTATCTATTAGAGTGGGATGCGGAGGGGGAACGGCGCGGCTACCGCCTGAATCGAACCATTGCCATGCCGGTCAAAGCCTGGCTGTTGGAACAGCCCGGGGAGCGGGGAAAACAATATAAAGTGGATTGGGAAAAATCGGTCGAGATACTCGTCAACACCTACCCCAGTTTGGACAGAAACGACTATGTGAAAATGCTGACTATGTAAATCTATTGACGAATGGCGTATAATAGTATTGTTACTTCATTCACAAAACATATTCTGTCTGTTGGGGAGGGAACGCCATGCCGCAGGAAATATTATATTGGCACAAAGTTGAGGCCTTTATCGGGCGGGATAAGGTCTTGCAAGATATTCTGGCAAAACTACAGGATAACTCTCTTCACCTTGTGGAGATTAGCGGGGGATATGGTTATGGCAAGACGCGCCTTTTGCTCGAAATATTGAAACGAGCCAGGCAGGCCAGGCGCAGGGATAATCAGCAGGTTGCGATTCCAACCGGGGTCATCGACCTCTATAAGACAGAATATCATTCCGCCGAAGGACTGGCGCAAGCCATTGTAGAAAGCCTGCCAGGCGAAGATGTATATTTCTCAACCTACTTCAGCCGGAAAAAAGAACGGGATGAAGCGCGCCTGGCGGGCAATGCTCAGGGGGTAAAGAAAGCTAACCAGGCGATGCTCGAAGCCTGTAAACAAGCACTTATCGAAATCAGTAAAAATCACGGCCTGCTCCTGATGCTTGATACCGTTGAGCGGTGGGTGTATCCATCCTTGGAAGGGTCGCCGTTTACGCAAAACGTTGCCCCGGCGGTCGAGTGGTTCAAAGACGTTTGCTCGTCGCTGCCGCGTGGTTTGATTCTCCTTGCCGGGCGGGAAGACATAAAAAAAATAGGTTATGAATGCAGCGAGAGCATTGCTCTGGCTGCTTTTTCGTCCGAAGAAACGCGCAAATATGTTCGCAAGGTCGCTCAAAAGTGCCAGAGAGAACTCAAAAGACCGTTTCGCTATTCCATGGATGAAATAGAAACCTTGCAGAATCTCAGCGGGGGACGACCAATTTTGTTGGCCCTGTACCTGGAACGGATTGCGCATGGCGATGAAAAGATTCGAGAATCTGCGGCTCATGCGCCAGAGAAGGAATTCGAGGCGATACTTATCAGACACCTGATGCAAGACCCGCAGATTAAAAATGTTTTGCGCGTTGTTGGCCGAGCTTTGCGAGGCGTCGATTTCGAGTTATTGGAGGAGATGAGCAAAGCGCCAGGAGAAAAACTGGGCGAAAGCGACAGGGAAGAATTAAGACAAGGGTTTGAAATCCTGCAAGGCATGTCGTTTGCCAAACGTTTTCATGGCAGTCCCCGCACTTTCTTGCACGATAAAATGTACGATATACTGGCGCAAAATGTTTACCAGTCTGGCGATGCCCAAGAAGCCGACCAGGCGGCTATGGGGTTGTATCGTTATTACAAAAAACACACCGAGGCCTTGAACCAGGAAATCGGCGCGCTCTACACCCGGTATGCTGAGACCGAAAGTAATGCCGAGAAAAAAAAGTTATGGGTCAAAATCGAATCGATAACGCGAGTGTTACAAACTCTTGATGCTGATTTTGTCTTTTACCGCTGGCAGCGCATGGCCAAACGCGGCGAAGACCCGGTTGAAATGGGCTTGCGCCGTTATTATCGCCTGGCGCACGAAGCGGCCACATCCAGCGATTGGGAATCCCTGCTCTTGTTGCGCTTCGAGTTGATACGAATTATCAAAAATTTGCAGGAAAAGTCGCCCAATCCCTGGCTTCCGTTTTTACAAGGCCTGTTGTTTGTTCAGGATGTTTGGGAGCGGAATGCGCTGGGGAATATGCAAGGAACGGTGGAAGATATTGACGAACATCTTTTACCCGCCCTGGCAGATATCCCTGGTTTGTCTGCTGAACAAGGAACCGTTTTATCCTGCCTGCTCAAAGTTTGGCGTGGAATCGCCCTCCTGTATGCGCGTGAATCTGATTATGCCGCTGCGAAGAACGAATTTGAAACATGTATCGGGCAACTCAAGGAGATAAACGAGCATATAAAACTGCATTGGTTTTATAGCACCATTCTAGCGCTGGCACATCGCCAAAATGCCTACCTGTACAAACGACAAGGGCTTTTTGAAACCGCCATTGATGGTTATCGCCTGGCAGCATATGCGAATCGTGACCTGGATTTCAACTTTGAAGAAGCAACCATTCGCAATGACCTGGGCGATACGCAGATTATGACAGGCGCGCTCGAAGATGCCTCTTTGAACTTGCCAGAAGCTTTCGATTTGCGCAAAAAAATGAAGAATGGCGCGCGCTTAGCGTTGAGTTATAGCACCTTGTCGCGCTATATGTTTGCCAAAGGTGATTTTGATGAAGCTCAGAAATTTGCGAACTATGGCATGAATCTCTCGATGCGCAGCACGGCATTGGCGCGGATTTCCTGGGCAGAAGCAGCCCGCCGCTATGCCATTGAGTCATTTTCTGGTTCTATCGAAGCCAAAATGGATTTGCTCGACCGGGCTGAACAAGAATTGAAACGTTCGCTGGATGGCTTGATGGAACCCATTCGCTCAATTGATGCGAAAGTGGAACTGGGCTGCCTCTACCGTGATAGGCTGCGTTATGAGACCGACGAAGAAAAACGCCAGATAAATTTTGCTGAAGCCAACCGCTTGCTTTTGGAAGTGAAGGAGCAGGCTTTGGGACAAACCCCGCCCATTGTTTGGCGCGTTGCAGATGCAATGGCTAATCGAGTCTGGCTGGGACTATTTGCCCATGATGAGGACTTTACTTTGCAGGCGGGTAAAGAATTTGCGCAGTTACCGATTTTTGATTTCGATATCGCAAAGAACAAAGCCTTTTTTGACAATGCAGAAAGACTGGCAAAGACCAAAAACCGAATGCTTCTTCAGTTCATCGGTAAATATCATATCGGGCTGGGAGCCTTTGCATTGGGCAAAGACAAGAAACCCAGGCCGGAAAAAATCGACCAGATTGCCCGTCATTGGATGCTTGGCCTGGAATACACGATTCGGTTCGCGCCTAATTTCCGTGGGTTGGATGCTGCGCGCAAAACTATTCACAAGAATATCAAGACCTTCAACCGCGCTGAACTGATTCACCTGACACAGGCCGTAATACATGCAGAGCAGGATGAAGACATTGAGAATTCTTATCTCAAACAACTGATGAAAAACAATGCCTTCTGGATAGAGTCTTAACCAGAAGGACAGGAACAAACCATGAAACCAACCGTCCTCTTCCCGGCGCGGCGCGCCAAATCCCAGGGCTATTCCTGCGAAGGCTGCGACGCTGACTGCGCATGCGCCCTGCCGGTTTCTTCCAGGCAGGGGGAATCGTTTACCGAGCAAATGCCGCCCGGTTGGTCCCCGCTGGGCTTGCGGCAGGTTGCCCACGCCCAAACCTGGCAGGCGGCGGAGAATGCCTGGGTACTGGCGTCGCCCGGCGCGACGGCTGGCTGGGCGGTGTTGAACGATACGGCGCTGGATGTTTTCGAGTCTTTTGGGAATCACCCAGGCCCGGGGACCTGTTCGTCTGGCATTTCCGTTTCCAGCCAGGATTTCCGGTCAGCCGCGTATGCCTTTCATCAGACCGGATTCCTCGTTGACCACTCCCAACCTTCCCTGACAACCTTCGATGACACTCTCGCCAGGCCTCCCCTCGAAGCCTGGCTGTTCCTGACCCGCGCCTGCAACCTGGCCTGCGCGCATTGCTTTGTCAGCAAGGACCCGCGCCAGATGACGCCTGAAACCGGCATGCAGGCGGTGGAGCGTCTCTTCGACCTGGCCGGGCGGGGCGGGCATCCCGGCGTCAAAATTAAATATGCGGGTGGGGAACCCACCCTACGTTGGGATTTGATGACGGCTTTGCATGAGCGCGCCTTCGATTTATCGCAACAGAGCGACCTGCCACTGACGGAAATCCTGGTTACCAACGGCGCAGCGCTCTCTCGAGTGCGCCTGGAGTATCTAAAAGCCGCATCAATCCACATCGCCCTCTCGCTGGACGGATTCGGCGCGGGGCATGACCGCCAACGTCCGTTTGTAAACGGCCAGCCCAGTTTTGGGCGGATTTTCCGTTCATTAGAGATGGCATTAGCGATGGGACTCCATCCCTATCTGACTATCACACTGACCCGCTTGAACCTGGATGATCTGCCCGCGCTGACCGAGTTCGCCCTGCAAAACAGGCTATTCCTAAACTGGAACTTTTACAGGCCACACACCCTAAATGACCCGCTGACGGCTGGTGAGAATGACTTAATCGCAGCCCTGCGAAAGGGGCTGGCTGTCATCGAACAGGATTTGCCCGATTACCCCTTCCTCGATAAGTTGCTCGACCGCAGCAACTTTGGCGCGGCGCACGAGCATACCTGCGGGGCCGGGCGGAACTACTTGAGCATCGACTATAACGGCAGCGTGCTGCCCTGTCACATGCTCTCCGGCGCAAACCAGGCCGGGATTCCGATGCAAACGCTCCAGCAGGCGCGCTTCGACCAGTTCCCCAACCCGTCAGTGGACGAAAAAGAAGACTGCAACGCCTGTGAATGGCGCTACTGGTGCGCGGGTGGCTGCCCGGTGCTGGCAGGGAAATCGAACGGGCATTCGGCCTCCCAATCGCCTTATTGCCAGGTCTATAAGAGCGTCTATCCGCGCCTGATGCAACTCAAGGGATTACAGTTGTTAGCAGGCATGGACTTGAACACCTGAAAACAACTGTTCACAATTCCCTGCTTGTTGGTAACTACCTACCCTCACCCTAGCCCTCTCCCAAAGGGAGATGGAAACGGACATACGAAACGGATTTTCTTGCCGAAAGCGGCAAAATCCTCTCTGTTTTCTCCCCTCTCCCACTGGGAGAAGGGGCCGGGGGAAGCCCCGCGCAGCG
>DAOUAZ010000278.1:0-4223 GCA_034432975.1 Anaerolineales bacterium
CCCTTCTCCCAGTGGGAGAGGGGAGAAAACAGAGAGGATTTTGTCGCTTTCGGCAAGAAAATCCGTTTCGTATGTCCGTTTCCATCTCCCTTTGGGAGAGGGTTAGGGTGAGGGTAGGTAGTTACAAAATCAGGAGGTTTCGGACTCCAATTTTTCCTTCACGCTGGCAAGTTTATCGGCCATGCGCTGGGTTTTGTCGACGCGCGTGCCGAGTTTGACATCGGTGTGGATGCGCGGGACGCCCATCGCGTGCAGGGTTTCGTGACAGCGGCGAATGGCATCGAAAACGGCCTGCCACTCACCCTCGATGTTGGTGCCGTTGGCGTGCATTTCGTAGTGCAGACCCGATTCAGCCAGGACGCGCTCACAGGCGGCGACATATTTCGAGAGCGACACCCCAACCCCAATCGGCACAACCGTAAAATCGACAATCACGTTCATCGCGCTGCTCACTGCTTACTGTTCACTGAATACTGAACACTGGATACTGTTCATCCCGTGCCAAACTGCCGGTCGCCGGCGTCGCCCAGGCCGGGGACGATGTAGCCTTTTTCGTTCAGGTGGTCATCGATGGCGGCCAGGTAAATCGGCACATCGGGGTGTTCCATCTGCATCCGGGCGATGCCCTCCGGCGCGCCAATCAGTCCCACGAACTTGATTTTCTTGACGCCCCAGCGTTTGAGAACTTCCACCGTTGCCGTCGCCGAGCCGCCGGTCGCCAGCATCGGGTCGAGAATCAGACAGACGGATACAGTCGGCTCGGTTGGCAGTTTGTTGTAATATTCCACCGGGCGCAGGGTCTGTTCGTCGCGGTACAGGCCGATGTGCCAGACCTCCGCCTGGGGCATCAGCTCCCAAATCCCCTCCACCATGCCCAACCCGGCGCGCAGAATCGGCACCAGGCCAATTTTTTCCTGCAACTCGTAGGCCGTCATCGCTTCGAGCGGCGTCTCGATTTCGCGCGGCACGACCACCAGGTCAGCAGTGGCTTCATAGACCATCAGGGCGGCAATTTCCCGCACCAGTTCGCGGAATTTCTTGGGGTCGGTGTTCTTATCGCGCAGGCGGCTGAGTTTGTGCCGAACCAGCGGGTGCTGGCTCTCGAAGACGTTCGACATGAGGTTCTCCTGGGAAACAGATTACTTTATTATAACTTCAAGATGATATTTGACCCATGACTTTCTTTCCCATCCTGGTTACACTATGTTTAACAAGGATGCTGCAATGAAACTAACCGGCCTGCATATTTTATTGACCTACCAGTGTAACTTCGAGTGCGACCACTGCTTCGCGTGGGGCAGCCCGCGCCAGGAGGGCGTGCTGACCATCGAACAAATCTACGAAGTGCTGCGCCAGGCGCACGAAATCGACAGCATGGAGTGGGTCTATTTCGAGGGCGGCGAACCCTTCCTGTATTACCCGGTGCTGCTGCGCGGCGTACAGATTGCCACAGCGGCAGGATTTCGGGTCGGCATCGTCACCAACGCCTACTGGGCCACCACGCCCGAAGACGCCCAGGCCTGGCTGAAACCTTTCGCCAACCTGATCGAAGAACTGACCGTCAGCAGCGACCTGTATCACTACAACGAAGCCGACAGCCTGCGCGCCCGCAACGCCGCCGCCGCCGCCGAACAACTCGACATTCACATCGGGCGGATTTGCGTTGCCCAGCCCGAACAAACCAACGCGCCCGATTCAGTGGGACAACTCCCCGAAGGCGAATCGGGGGTCATGTACCGCGGCCGGGCAGCGAGCAAACTGGTTCCGCGCGCAGCTTTGCGGCCCTGGGAAGGGTTTACGGCCTGCCCGCACGAAGATTTGCGCGAACCGGGGCGCGTCCACCTGGACCCGCTGGGAAATTTACACATCTGCCAGGGGATTTCGATTGGGAATATCTTCCAGCGCTCCCTGCGTGAGATTTGCGACTCCTACGACCCGGATGCGCATCCCGTCTGCGGGCCGCTCCTGGCGGGAGGCCCCGCTGCCCTCATTGAAACTTACGCGCTTCCCCACGCCTCCGCCTATGCGGACGCCTGTCACCTGTGCTACGAAGCCCGCCTGCAATTGCGCGAACGCTTCCCCGAAAGCCTGTGTCCTGACCAGATGTACGGCAAATAACCCGATTCTTCCAAAAAGGCTGGCCGGTTATCGGCCAGCCTTTTTTAACGCGGTAGAATGGAAAAAACAACGGAGGTGTCTCATGGAATATCGTCAACTCGGAAAGTCTGGCGTCAGGGTCTCCGTCATCGGGCTGGGAACCAACCGCTTCGGCGCGGAGCATGTTCCACAGGCAGATGTCAACAATATGATAGACGCCGCCCTCGACCTGGGCATCAATTTCATCGACTCGGCGGATATTTACACCAAAGGCCAGTCCGAAATCACGCTCGGCAACGCCCTCAAAGGCCGCTGGGATAAAGTGGTGCTGGCGACCAAGTTTTTCTGGGAGACGGGGCCGGGGCCAAACGACCGGGGCGGCTCCCGCTACCACCTGATGAACGCCGTCGAAGCCAGTCTCACCCGGCTGCAAAGCGACCACATCGACCTGTACTATCTGCACCGCTGGGACGCCTCCACCCCCATCGAGGAGACCCTGCGCGGGCTGGATGACCTGGCGCGGATGGGCAAAGTGCGCTACATCGGCGCATCCAACCTGGCCGCCTGGCAACTCGCCAAGGCCAACCTGCTGGCCGAATTTCGCGGCTGGACAGCCTTCGCGGCCCTGCAATCTCATTATCATCTGTTGGAGCGCGAGGTCGAAAAGGAAGTGCTGCCCTACTGCGCCGAACACGGCGTCGGGTTTGTGCCGTATTTCCCGCTGGCGGGCGGATTCCTGACCGGCAAATACCGGCGCGGCCAGCCCGCTCCCGCCGGTTCGCGCGGCGAGAGCAGCGACTACGTCAAAGGCTGCCTGACCGATTCCAACTTCGACAAAATCGAGAAACTGGAAGCCTGGGCCGCGGAGCGCGGCCACACCCTCGGCGGCCTGGCCCATGCCTGGCTTTTAAGTCAGCCGTCGGTCTGTTCCGTCATCTCCGGCGCGACCAAACTCGAACAAATCCAGGCCAACGCCCGGGCAGTGGATTGGACGTTGAGCGCAGAGGATGTAAAAGCGGTGGGGATGTTGCTGTAAGGGAGGCGCCGGGCTGCGTTACCTTCAAGTGACAGTCACTTCCAAAGTGACTGTCACCTTTACGGTTTTGCTCTTTGCTGGGGTGATTGGCTTACGGTGACTCATGCTAAAATCAGACCATCACCTCTACGGGAGAATTGAATCATGGTCGAACTGGTTTGGGATGGCAAATACGACTCCAACGGCAAGCGCGTGGCCCCTTTGCGCCTGAAATTACCCTTCCAGACCGCCGAGACACTCCACTGAGCAGAGAAACATGAATAAAAAAGCGAAAACGGTTTACGCTTTCATTGACAGCCAAAACCTGAACCTGGAGTAAACAGCCAGGGTTGGACATTGGATTGGCGTAAATTCAGGCAATATTTGCGCAATAAATACAACGTGACCCAGGCTTATTTATTTATCGGTTACAAGCCCGGCAACGAGGGGCTTTATTCTGCCTTGCAAGACAAGGGTTATATTGTGATATTAAAACCCACGCTTATCTTACCTGATGGGAAAGTGAAAGGAAATGTGGACGCAGAGTTGGTGTTACATTCGATGATTGAATTCCCCAATTACGACCAGGCGGTTTTGGTTTCTGGTGATGGAGATTTTCATTGCCTGGCCGAATACCTGGCCAAGGAGAAGAAACTGCTTCACATCATCGTCCCAAACTTAAAGTATTCCCATCTTTTGAGAAACTTTTTTCGTTTTATTGTTCGGCTTGACCAGTTCAGGGATAGCGTTGAAAAGAAATAAAAAAACTGGCCTCAGCGGTCGGTCGAAACCTTAGGCTTAGCCAGTCATCGTGATAGGCAAATCATACCCCTACCCTTGACAAACGTCAAGCATCTTTTTCAAAGTCACGGCATCGGAGCAAATTAAAATGGTCGAACTCATTTGGGACGGCAAATACGACTCGAACGGCAAGCGTGTGGCCCCTTTGCGCCTGAAATTACCCTTTCAAACCGTCGAGACGGTCAACGAGAGCGTCCAACAAAGGCAAATGGCCCTTGACCTGTTCAGCCTGGGCAAGCCATCGGATTGGCGCAACCGTTTGATCTGGGGGGATAAAAAGTACGTCCTGCCGGCCCTCTTGGACGAATTT
>DAOUAZ010000279.1:0-25008 GCA_034432975.1 Anaerolineales bacterium
CTGCGGGCGGGGCACCCTCCCCCGTTTTCGACGAAACTCAGTCGAAAACGGGGGAGGGATGGGGAGGGGGCGGGGTTCGCGCTCCCTGAGTTCCAGGGAGATTCCCCATGCTGGAATTCAACGAACCCCTGACCGAGCGGGCCGGGTTTGAGACCCCTGCCCAACTGGCGAAGCGACTCAACCTGCCCTTCGATGACCTGCGCCTGCTGACCCGCGCCCTGACGCACCGGTCCTATGTCAACGAACACCAGGACGTTCCCGCCGACAACGAGCGCCTGGAATTCCTGGGCGACGCCGTGCTGGATTTCCTGGTCGGCGCGTGGGTTTACAATAACTTTCCCGAAATGCCCGAAGGCGAATTGACCCGCATGCGCTCGGCGCTGGTGCGTACCGAGGCGCTGGCCGATTTTGCGCGTGAACTGAAACTGGGCAACTCCATGCGCCTGGGACGCGGCGAACTGCACGGCGGCGGGCGCGACCGCGACGCGCTCTTGTGCGCCACCTTCGAGGCGATTGTTGGGGCGCTGTACCAGTACAAAGGCCTCGAGGCCGCCCGCCAGTTCGTCATGCCGCTGCTCGAACCCGCCGCTGAACGGATTTTCGTCCAAATGCACACCATCGACCCGAAATCGCGCTTGCAGGAGTGGTCGCAGGCCCACAAACTCGGCACGCCGCAATACATCACCCGTGACTCAGCTGGCCCCGACCATGCCCGCACCTTCGAGGTCGAAGTCCACATTGGCGGGAAGTGCCTGGGGCGCGGCGCTGGCCCCTCGAAACACATCGCCCAGCAAAACGCCGCCCAAAACGCGCTGGAAGGGATTGAAATGCAGAATGATGAATGATGAATGCAGAATAACAGCCATTCAGTAACTTGTCCATTCTTCTGT
Organism: Anaerolineales bacterium; assembly: GCA_034432975.1. Classification (GTDB taxonomy): domain Bacteria; phylum Chloroflexota; class Anaerolineae; order Anaerolineales; family Villigracilaceae; genus UBA5195. The sequence goes on from DAOUAZ010000279.1 coordinate 891, forward strand.
TTTTAATCCGCGTTTTTTTTCATCATTCCGAATTCATCATTCAGACTTTTTTATGCCCCTCCGCCTCAAGTCCCTCGAATTGCACGGTTATAAAACCTTCGCGTCCAAGACGCTCTTTGAATTTGCCGACGGCATCACCGCCATCGTCGGGCCGAACGGCTCGGGCAAGTCGAACTTCGCCGATTCGCTGCGCTGGGTGCTGGGGGAGCAATCTGCCAGCCTGTTGCGCGCCAAAAAGACCGAGGATATGATTTTCTCCGGCTCCGAGCATCGCCCTCGCTCGGGGATGGCCTCCGTCACCATTACTTTCGACAACACGGTCGGCTGGCTGCCGGTCGATTTCTCCGAGGTGGCTGTCACCCGTCGCGCTTACCGCGACGGGCATAACGAGTACCTGCTCAACGGCCAGACCGTGCGCTTGCGCGACATCAACGAACTGCTGGCCCAATCCGGGTTATCAGAGCGGACGTATACCATCCTCGGGCAGGGCATGGTCGACGCCTCGCTGGCCCTCAAAGCCGATGAGCGCCGCCGCCTGTTCGAGGAAGCCGCCGGGATTGGGCTGTACCGCTCACGGCGCGAGGAAGCCCTGCGCCGCATGGAGAATACCCAGCGCAACCTGGAGCGCGTGCTGGACATCCTGGCCGAACTGGAGCCGCGCCTGCGTGGGCTGGAGCGCCAGGCCCGGCGCGCCCAGGAATACCTGCAAATTCAGGCCGACCTGAAACTCATCCTGCGCGAGTGGTACGGTTATCACTGGCACCGCACCCAAAAGGAACTGACCGAAGTGCGGGCGATTGCCCGCCAGCAGGAAATTAAACTTAACGAGGCCCGCGAGACCTATCGCAACCTGACCGAGGGTTTTTCCAGCACCCGCGCGCGGTTGTTCGACCTGCGCGCGCGCCTGAACGAGTGGCACAGGCAGTCTGCCGGGCTGCACAACCAGAGCGAGGCCATCAGCCGGGAACTGGCCGTGCTGGAGGAGCGCCGCCGCGCCCAGACCGAGAGCCGCGCCAACGCCGCCGCCGAGCAGGAACGCCTGGCCGATGAACAGCGCGCCGCCGGGGAACGTCTCGATGAAGCCCGCGCCGACTTCGAGCGCATCCAGGCCGAGGCCGCCGAGGCCAAAACCCAGGAAGCCGCCGCCAAATCCGCGCTCTCGGCCCGTCAGATGGAGCGCGCCGGGGTCGAGCAGAAACTCAACGCCGCCCGCAGCCAACTCAACGAACTGAACGGACGCCGCGCCCGCCACCAGGCCCACCTGAACGAACTCAAGAACCGCCTCGACGCCCAGCGTCAGAAACTGCGCGACGCCGATGTGGTTATCGCCACCGCCGAGCAGACCTTCGCGGCGGCCGAGAAAAAGCACCTCGCCGCTAAAAAGGCCCGCGAGGCGGCCGAAGCCGCCTTCCAGCAGGCCGAGACCGATTTAACGGCCATCCGCGGCAGGCTCGCGGAACTCGAATCGGCGCGCAGAACCCGCCAGGACGAGCGCAACGCCCGGGCCGGGGAGCAGGCCAAACTCCAGGCGCAGTTGGATGTGCTGGAGCAGGCCGAAAAGTCGCTTTCCGGCTATGCCGAGGGGTCCAAATTCCTGTTGGAGGCCGCCCGCCAGTCGAAACTGAGCGGCGCGAAGGGCGCTCTCTCGGCTGCGCTGGATGTCCCCGCCGCCTATGAGACCGCCATCGCCGCCGCTTTGGGTGACGCCTTCGACGTGGTGGTGGTCGAATCCGGTTCGAGCGTGGAGCAGGCTCTCGAATTGCTGGAGCAGGCTACCGGACGGGCGGTTATCCTGCCCATAACGGGGAATGCAGAAGGCAGAATGATGAATGATGAACGGGAAATGCTCAAGGGAGACATTTCCAAAAAGAATGCAATTGGTATTGCTTCGGATTTGGCCAAGGTTTCGGAGGAACTGCGGCCTGCGGTGGAGACCCTGCTGGGGAACGTGGTTATTGTCGAGAATCGGGCTGCCGCCCGGCAACTTCGGACGCAATACCCGGCTGTACGCTTTGTGACCGTTAAAGGGGAAGTGTTCCGGCCCGATGGCGTCATCGCCGCCGGACGCGAGGCGCGCGCCGCCGCCCTGGGCCGCCCGCGCGAGAAACGCGAACTGAGCGAGCGGCTGGAAACGGTCGCCGCCGACTTGAACGCGCTCATCGAAGCCCTGGCCGGACTCGGCGCGGAGATTTTGTCCGCCCAAAAAGAGATTTCGGCGCGCGAGGAAGCCGCGCGGGCGGCCCGCAAGGCCCTCAACGAGGCCTCCAACGCCGAGCAGGGGGCCGCGCTGGCGGCTGAATCGGCCCGGCGGCAGCGCGATTTCCAGAGCGGGCAGAAGGAGAGCCTGCAAAAGGAAATCCGCGAGTCGGAGCGCGACCAGACTGAGACCGGGCTGCTGCTGGAGGACGTGGAAGAAAATCTGGGCGCGGCCCAGGACGCCCTGCGCAAACTGAACGGCGAGATGGCCGGGCTGGCGCTGGATGAAGCCTTGTCGCAGGTCAATTACTGGGGGGCGCGGGTTTCGGTTTCGGAGCGGACGGTGAACGACGCGCGCGCGCGCCAGAACGAGCGCGGGCAGGCCCTGGAGCGGGTGAAGTCCCAAATCGAGGCCGCCCGGCGGCGCGAAGGCGAGGTGGAGGCGGCGCTGGGCGCGCTGGAGGGCGAAAAATCGCGCCTGCACGAGCGCGGAGCGGAACTGCACGGGCAAATCGAAGCCCTGCGGGTTGTCATCGAGCCAGCCGAGGCGCAGTTGAATCAGGCCGAACAGCAGGAAGCGGCCTTGCAGGAGCAGGAAGCCGCCGCGCAGAAGTCGCTGGCGAACGTGGAGCGTTACAACGCCCAGGCCCAGTTGGATTTGGGACGCAAGCAGGAAGCCCTCGAAACGCTCAAACGGCGCATCGAGGAAGATTTCGGCCTGGTGCAGTTCGAATACGAGACGAGCGTGACCGGCTCGGTGCCGCTGCCGCTCGGCGAAATGGTCGAGACCCTGCCTTATGTGACCGAACTTTCGCCCGAACTGGAGGATGCCCTCTCGCAAAAACGCGCCCAAATCCGGCGGATGGGCGCGGTCAATATGGAAGCCCAGCAGGAATACGACTCGGTCAAGGAACGCTACGAGTTCATGACCAGCCAGGTGGCCGACCTGCGCCAGGCGGAATCGGACCTGCGCCAGGTGATTGCCGAATTGGACGAAGTGACCAAAAAGGAATTTACCAGGACGTTCGAGGCGGTGGCGGCGGAGTTCAAGGGCATTTTCACCCGCCTGTTTGGGGGCGGTTCGGCGCGATTAATCCTGACCGACCCCGACAACCTGACCGAAACCGGCATCGACATCGAGGCCAAACTGCCGGGCCGGCGCGAGCAGGGACTCTCGCTGCTTTCGGGCGGCGAGCGCTCGCTGACCGCCATCTCGCTGGTCTTTGCGCTCCTGAAAGTCTCGCCGACCCCGGTCTGCGTGATGGACGAAGTGGACGCCATGCTCGACGAGGCCAATGTCGGGCGATTCCGCGACCTGCTCGACGAGTTGAGCGAACACACCCAATTCATCGTCGTCACCCACAACCGCAACACCGTCCAGGTGGCGGATATTATCTACGGCATTACGATGGGCCGCGACTCGGCCAGCCAGCAGATTAGCCTGAAGTTGGATGAGGTCAGTGATGAGATGTTGGGGCGAGGTGGGTAATTTGTACTTGTTTGCGTAAATGACGTCAGTTCAGGATAAGAATTCCCGGCTAAATTTTAGGTTTTCTCGCGCAAAGTTGCAAAGCGCGCAAAGAAAATAAAAAAACTCGGCGGTCTTTGCGGCTTTGCGTGAAAAATTTTTAGATCAATCAGACTCGAAATCTTTATCCCGAATTCACGTTAAGCATCATTTCCTGGTTATCTTTTACCTGAACATATCCTGCTCTTTGGGGCGCAGGAGTTCTTTGAGCGACCCTTCGCGCAGCGGGTAAGGAAATCCGCGTACATGGACGACCGGCCTCCCCTCGGCAGCCTGGCCCATGACCAACGACGCGGCGGCAGCCAGTTCATCCGCCACGCCGACAACGGTGATTTGCAGCGCGTAGCCAAAAAGGTCTGTCCAGCCGCGTTCGTCCATCAGGCCGGGAAGCCCGCTCAAACCAATGGCAACGCCAACCGTCCCCAGCCGCCAGGCGCGCCCGTGCGAATCGATGATGAGAACGCCCAGGCGTTTCCCGCTGACAGTTTCCAGCGCGGCGCGGATTTCGGCGGCGGATTGGTCCGGGTTTTCCGGGAGCAACAGCACCCATTCTTCCTCGCCCCCATCGCCTCTCTCATCTCGAGCGGGGGACGGGGCGACGTTCGAGTGGTCGATTCCTGCGTTGGCGCACACGAATCCCAGGCGGTGTTCGACGATGGCCGTGCCGGTGCGCATCCGCAGCACTTCGCTGCTCTCGCGCAACAACAGTTCCGCCAGGCGGGGGTCTTTGCCGGTTTTTTCGGCGATGTCCAGCGCGGCGGGGGAGGGTGTCACCGTGGCGAGATTGACCAGCCGGTTTTCGGCCTTGCTGACAACTTTCTGCGCCAGGACGAGGATGTCGCCGTCTTGCAGGGTGATTTCGGCCTGTTCGAGCGAGGACAGAATCAGCCCGGCGAGGTCGTCGCCGGGTTGGATGAGCGGGATGTTGGGGAGGGGGGTTAGGGTAAGGGGCATTGCCAGTGACCAGTGACCAGTAATCAGTGAACAGTAACAGCCAACTGAACACTGATTACTGATTACTGACTCCCGTTATCTTGATTCCCGCATGGGTCGCGCCGTATTGTTTGTTAATGTAAATCAATATCGAAGTCAGGCCCTCGACCACGACCGAGTTCTCAATCGGCCCGGCGTCCCAACCGGTCAGGCCGGCCGCTTCGACCAGTTTTAGCACTTCCTCGCGCGCGGCCTTGCTCGTGCCTGTCACCAGTACATCGCAGGGGACTTCCTCGCCGTGTATCAGATGCTCGAAGGAGATATTTTGGAAGGCGTCTACGACCTGTACGCCCTCGCCCAGGATTTCGACCGCTTCCTGCGCGGCGGACCCGGCGGGCGGCATTTGGACCTTGGTCACTTTGGGCGGGACGAGCGGCACGGTCACGTCGACCAGGATTTTGCCTTGCAGGGCATTTTTCAATCCCAGCAGGGTGTCACGGTGCGCGGAATACGGGACGGTCAGCACCGCAATATCGGCTTTTTGCGCGGCAGACAGGTTATCCAGCCCCTCGATGGAGGCCTTGCGGTCGAGCATTTCGCTTACTTCTACGGCGGCGGCCTGCGCTTTTTCGGGCATGCGCGAGCCGATGATGACTTTGTACCCGGCTTTCGCCCAGCGAAAGGCCAGCCCTTTGCCTTCTTTGCCGGTGCCGCCCAGAACGGCGATGGAGATGAGGATGGAATTTTCCATATAGTTTCCTTGTTATGTGATTTTCATGTGCGATATTCGTGAATTAAACCCGGATTGTTTTGGTATCCCCGGCAGTGTGCTTGGATTGGGCAATCTGAACAACGTGGTTCGGAATGATTGTAGCAGAATTGCGTTCCGATGGTTATCAGCCCATCATCAAAGTTTTCTATTGTGAGTTGATTTTGTTCATGAGTCTGCCAGAGATAGGCGTGCTGAATTCGTTGAATTTCTACATTCCTGGGCGGGCGCAGGTGAGAGCGCAAATGCTCTGTGCAAATTTGATTGTAGGCGGTCCGCAAATCACCCGGCATATTTTTTCCCGTTTTGATACCGCGTAAATTCGTAACACGAATGTAAGTTTTCCCTCCTTTTCCTGCGCCGGGCTGTAAAACCTTATAGCGGAGATATAACTCTTCGCTTGCCCACTCCTGTAAATAACCTGTTCGCCATAGCACCCTCCCGGCATTCGAGTCATAAGGAACTTCGTAGGAGAAGTCATCCCACCCAGAGTGTACGTGCCTTGTAAGCCTGAAACTGGAAACAATCCACTTTCCGAATAAGTGAGCAGCTTTATCACCAATTGCCTTTCCCAGCCCGTATCGTGGATGGTCTTTGACCTGATTGGTCATTCGCTCAGTGGATTGGTAATTTTCCAAGTAGTCTAGTAAAAGTGTAGTGGATGGATGTTCTGCTTGTTTGAGAAAATCTTTTTCGAGCAGGCAGGGTAATGCAAGTGGAACACCCCATCGAAAAACAGCGTATCCCAACACTTGCCGGGAATTATCCATAAACAGGTTGTAGCGATTCTGACTGGACAGATTTTCTTTGGCCCAAATAGAGGCGCGAACACGCTTGACCGATTCATGTTGTGTCAAAAGTTCATCAATGGCTAATCCAATTTCTTGGAAAAAGGAAACAGGTTTGTGTAAAAATCGAATTTCTCTCCTGTAGAGTTCGTTTGTGACTTGGATCAGCATTTGACGCAATCCAACAATATCTGGGCCCTGGTCGAGTACCGCGTTTAATAATAAAAATCTGGCTAATACTTCTCGGCGCGTGAGAGCACCATCTTGTCGGTCAATCTCATCTGGTTTTAGATTTCCAGAAGAATCGAAAAAATGCTCAAACGGTTCAATGTGATTGAGAGTTGGGAACGAAGGAGAATCTTTTCCTGTTTTTGCGATTGCCAGGATAAGGGCGTTTAGGTCAAATGTCATTTCGTTTCCAAACCAACCAGGGCGGGTTGTTGCGCTTCTTTCTTCACCTTCTTGCGAATGGGTTCACCCAGAGGAATTTTTTCAAACACAGCGATGAGCTGCTCCGATCGTATTGTAAGTGATTCTTCAATGCGCTTTCGAGAGAGAGCCGCGTATTTTTCGATGATTTCGTAGCCGATATATTTTCGCCCAAGTTGGTGCGCCACTTTCAGCGTTTGCCCCGAGCCTGTAAATGGGTCAAGAATCAAATCATCAGTATATGAATACAGTTGGATGAGTCTGTAAGGAATTTCTTCAGGGTAGGGGGCAGGGTGGTCAATCATGTTGGGTGGGACAGGCGCAATGTGCCAGAGATTATTGGCTACATCCATTGTGAAGAGGCGGTCAATAGGGTAGCGTGACTCATCTTTTTCCTGCTCGTTTCGATTCTCATAAAGACGGGGGCCAGATTTTCGAAATATCAAGATGTATTCATTCATGATATTAGGATAAAAATAGCCCGGGTATGGCTTTTGGATACTTACCCCGGCGCGTTTGACCCCGGCAGTACACTTGTGCCAGATAATATCCTGATGAAATTCCCAACCGTTTTCTACAAGATGCGAAACGGTGTCGAATGGAACCGGATAGAGTTTGCCATCCATCAGAACCGTTCCTATCACAATAGCACAGAATCCTCCCGGCTTGGTGACACGTTGCACTTCAACAAAAACGCGCGTTAACCAATCTAAATAGTCATGGTAACCTTGATATCCATTAGAGTATTGGCGCGTACGATAATTTTGCGTGTCATCCTGAGCGTGGCGATCATAATCAATCGCATTCCAATAAGGGGGTGACGTAACAGTCAAAGCGACAGAGTTGTCTGGCAATTCTGGCATAGATTCGCAACCATGAATATGGATTGTGTTCATAGAATATAGTCCACACTATTATTTGTTATTGCCTGGGAGCGCGTCATACCGTGTTTAGCGGCAATTTCCAAAAAGGCTGTGCAGTATTGGCTGCAAAATTAAAATTTTTCCTGATACCGCTTCCACGTTCTGACCGCCAGTTCGCAGGCTTTGGCGGCGATTTCTTTTTCATCGAGCGTCAGTAGTTCGCGGTCTTTCATCAGGACTTTGCCGTCGACGATGGTGGTCGTTATCATCGTCTCGCGGAAGCCGAACAGGATGTGCCAGGGCAGGTTGCCATCGCTCAGCGGGGTGGGCGGGTTGTAGTCCACGAACATTAAATCAGCGGCGGCACCAATCGCCAGTTTGCCTATCTCCTGCCCAAAGAAGTGACTGGCCTGGGCGGCGTTGTTGTAAATCGCCATATCGACCACCGCGTAGCCTCCCATGCGGCGCGGGTCACGGTGGTGGATTTTGTGCAGCAGATAGGCCGCTTTCCACTCCTCCCACATTGCGTTCGAGAAACCGTCGTTGCCCAGGCAGACCGGGATGCCCATTTCGAGATATTCCTCGACCGGGGCCACCCCCACGGCGTTGTTCATGTTCGAGCGCGGCTGGTGCGTGACCCAGGTTCCCGATGCCGCCAATATCTCACGCTCGCGCTCATCGAGATGGACGCAGTGCGCGGCGATGCTATTGGGCCCGAGGATGTCATGCATGGCGAGCCAATCTACCGGCCACATGTGGTAGCGTTCCAGCACCGATTCGCCATCGTCTTCGCTTTCGGAAAGGTGGATGTGGAAGCCGGTTCCCTCTGGCGCAGCCTGGCGGCACAAGTCAAGGGTGGAATCGGACAGGGTGAGCGAGGCGTGCAGGCCAAAGGTGGCGGACAGGAGGGGATGTTTCCCGCTTCGGACTTTTTCGATGAAGCGAACATTTTCTCGTACCCCGGCCTTCATCCGCTCCGGCCCATCACGGTCGGTGACCTCGTAACACAGGCAGGAACGCACCCCGGCCGTTTCGACCGCCTCGGCGAGGATGTCGAGCGAGCCGACGATGGCATTGGGCGAGGCGTGATGGTCGAACAGGGTGGTTGTGCCGTGCCGGATGGCATCGGCCAGGCACAGCAGGGCCGAATAACGGATGTCGTCTTCGGTCAGCGAGCGGTCGAGCGGCCACCACAGCTTTTGGAGGATTTCGGAAAACTGCGTCGGGGCCTCGCCGGGGATGGCCATGCCGCGCGAGAATGCGCCGTAGTAGTGGGTGTGGGCGCAAATGTTTCCAGGGAGAACCAGTTGTCCGCGCGCGTCGAACAGCGTACCCGTTCCGGGCACAAGGGCGTCGGGGTGGCGGGTTTTCAGCTCGGAATCCGGCCCAAGGTCGGCAATCTTTCCATCTTCGATGTAAATTCCCCAGCCCGGTAAAACCCGGTTCGGCTTCTCCCAGGTGACAAGCGTAGCGTTTGTAATCAGCATTTTTCCCTCCGTGAAAATCAGGCAGGGCAAATCTTCAATTTGCCCTGCTAACCCAGCCCAAATTGCTGTGGCGCAGGCAGGCGCGTCCCGCCCATTGCCATTTCGGACAGAACCCGGAAGACGCCATCCCGCATTTCGGCGTCGGAGCCAAACAGGTGCGGGTAGAGCGCGGCCAGCACGCCCTCGGTGGGGGTGTGGCGCAGGTAATGGAGCGCTGCCTGCTGGTATTCGATATTGTCGTCTTTGAGCGCCAGCAGCAGCAGGTCGGTGGCCGGTTCGCCGGGGACGACGCCCATGCCGTACTTCCCGGCAAATTCAATCAGCCAGGGCATGTTTTCGGGAGATAGTTGCCGCTGCGGGATGTGCGGGTTGGGGTGCTGCAAGGCCTCCAGCATCTCGACGGCGGCGTTGCGCACCACCCACTGCTCATCCTGGGTCGGAATTTGTCCCAGCAGTTCCTGGGCCCATGGCTCGCGGACGCGCGCCAGGCCGTAGACGATAGCGCGCCGCACCAGGATATCCTGACTGGTGGCGCCGTCTTTAAGGGTCTCGTAGCCTTCGACCGGGTTGTTGGCCAGGGCTTCGGCTGCCGCGATGCGCAGTTGTTCATCCCCGCGCAGCAGGGCGTTGGCGATGGCTTCGAGGGCCTGGGGCGTACCGAGTTCCACCAATGCCAGGCAGGCCGCCTGGCGGGCCGCCCCGGCGGAGGCGGCGAGGACTTCGATGAGCGACTCCACCGATTTGCCGTCGCGCACGACCCCGGCGCCGAGCGCCGCCAGGCGTCGCAGTTCGTTGGATGGGGACAGCATCAATTGTCGGAACAAGGCCCCGGTGTTTGAGTCGCCGCTCAGGGTGAAAGCGGCCATCGCCTGCCCGCGCAGGGCGGCGGGATGGTCTTCGTCCTGTAAAATCTGGATGAGCGCGCCCATGACGGTGTTACGCCAGGGGGCTTTGGGCGGGGCGTCGCGCAGCAGGCGCGCGGCGGTCAGGCGCGGGCGCAAGAGGAGGTTGTCTTCGGTAGCGAGCAGGGTGTTCACCAGGCCGGTTGCGTCGCCAAAGGCCGCCACGTAGCGCAGGGTTGCCGTTCGTCCAACCCAGGGCGTCTGTTTCAGCACGGTTTCGGCGTCGGCGGCGCTTAAACCCTTGCCGGCCAGGAAGCCCATGTAAATGGGGTGCGCAAACCGCGCCAAACTGCCGCCGTGCGCGGCCAGGATGCCCGAGACGGTCATCTGGGAGACCAGGCTGGCCGGGCGCGGGGGAGGCGCGGCCTGTTTTTTCCCGCCCAACGGGCCTGTCCCGCTGGGAGTTGCCTGGGCTTCGGGCGGGTTTTCCTCGCTGGAGGGTGTCCCGGATTCTGCCTGGGGAGAGGATGCGGCTGGCTCGAAGGATTTCGTCCACTCCCTGGCGCGCCCGGTTTCGAACAGCGCGAGTCCGTTCAGGCTGGCCTGCGCGCCGATGGCGTACAGGGCCTCGAGGGGTGCCTGGGGCGGCAGCAGGCGGCGCAGGTGGGCTTCGATGGCGTCGGTCGGGCGCGCGCCGCGTGCGTCACCTGCGTATGCGCCCCATACTTTGAGGGTCAGTTCCAGCGGCGTCAGGCCCAGGTTGTCTTCGAGCAGCCAGCGGTTGAGCAGGATGGGGTCGACCGGCGTCAACGCAGCCTGCGCCCAGGCCTCAGGAGTAACGTATTTTTGCCAGAGCATCGTCCAGACTTGCAGGAATTCCCGCTGCTGCCGGGTTGTCCAGGGCATGATGGCCATGGGGACGAATCCCAGCGCGAGCAGGCCGTCCACATAGTCGGGCGCGCCGGTGGTAACGATGCGCGTCCGCGGGAATTGGCGCAGAATGACGCGCAGGTAGGCCGTCACTTCCTGCAGGCCGGTTGGGGTGAGTTCATCGCACCCGTCCAGCAGGAGCAGGGCGCGCCCGCTCTGGAAGGCGTATTCGATGAAGCCGGGCAGTTTGCCCGCCGTCAGCGCGCCGCTCAATTCGAATAATTTCGAGGAAATGGGGGTCAGGAAGTCAGCCGGTTTTTTGGGGTCCTTGAGCGGCAACCCCAGGTCGGCGGCGTGGATGAAGATGGGAATCATCTCGTGCAGCGATTCCACCTCGGGGCGGCGGTTGACGATTTGGGAGGCCAGGTGCGCCAGGGCGGTCGTCTTGCCGGTTCCAGGCTGGCCGGTGATGATGATGTTGACCCCGCCGGAGATGGCTTCGGGGATGGTGAGGGTTGCGCCCTGGTAGACCGCCGCAAACTCGGGATAATCGGGCAGGTAGGGGATGGCCTGCTCGGTGATGTCGATGCGCGGGCGGGGCGCATGGGGTTCGGCGTAGGAGGGCGGCGCGAGCAGGCGGGTTTCCTGCGCAATTTCATCGAGGGCAAAGAGCGAGGCGGCCAGGTGCGTTCCCTGGGTCTGGCGGAAGACGATTTTGCGGTGCGTGTTTTCGAGGTTGGAACTTCCTTGCAGGGCGCGGTCACGCTGCTGCTGGCGCATCGATTCCAGCAATTGCCGGAAAGTGGGCCGGAGCAGCGCCAGAACCCACCAGATAACCGTTGCCACAATGGCGCCGAATAGGAACGATGGGAAATTAAGCCAACCGAATAAATTGCGCATAGTCCAATTTCCTGTTCAACCAGCAAACAAAATCCTGCCGCAGGAGGGGCAGTTGACAATCTGTTGGGAAAAACGCACCGATTGGGCGTGGCCGCGCGTCAGGGATGCGCCGCAGGCGTCACAGGCATCCTCGCTGATGGTAGCGACGGCCAGGCCGCGTCGCTGCTGGCGCAGGGCGTCGTAGCGGGAGAGCGCCCCGGCGTCAATCATGGGCAGCACAGCCAGGCGTTGGGCCGAGAGGGTTTCGGCCTCTTTCTGGAGCGAGTCCTGTTCGGTTTTCAGCGATGCGTTTTGGCTGATAACCTGTCCCTGCGTGACGAGATAATCCTTTTTGGCAGAATCGAGCGCGGCGCGGGCCTCCTCTAGCGCAAGCATGGCCTCCAGTTGGCGGTCTTCCAGCGTGGCCAGGTGGCGTTTGAGCGAGGCGACATCGTTTTGTAAATCGGCGAGTTCTTTGGGGTTTTGGATGCGCCCGCTGTACAGGCTGGATTCGGCCTGTTCGAGTTTGATGCGCTGGCTGGCGGCTTCGTTTTCGGCCTGTTTCAGCGTCCGCTCCGACTCATAGAGCGCCGCTTCGGCTTTTTCCTGGCGCAGGCGGGCAGCCTTCAACGCGGCGTCATTTTCCAGCGCGGCCTGGATGGCCGCCAGCCGGGATGTGACCTGGTCGAGGCGGGTATCGATTTGCTGCAAGCGGTACAGGTTGAGGGTGATGCTCATTGAACAGAATTATACCCAATGCTGGCAACGATTCTCTATATGGATTTGAAAAGAAACGTCCCGAAGGTTGTTTGCCAGTTTAAGTGCTTCTTTGTGAACTTTCGGGACGAATTTTGTTTTTTTCAGCGCGGCGGTCACGCCGACCGAACTTTCGACCATGCACGAAAGCATAATCTCCACCCCGTGCGCGCGGGTGGTGTGGATGGCGCGCAGCGCTTCGCGGATTCCGCCGGTTTTCATCACTCCGTCGATGGCTCCGGCATACCTGGCGGCATCCGCAGCCGTTTTGACACTTTCATCGGCGAAAATTCCCAACTTGACACGCGCGCCCTCCGGCAGGGCGTTGAGTGCATCCTCCAGCGCGCAGGGATTGTCGCCCAATGGCGGAACGGCGTCGATGTAGGCTATCAGGCTGTCCTACATATCGCCGTAATACGGGACGGCGGCGGCCTCGCCGCAGCCAATCAGCCCGTTATGCTCGAGGCGCGCCAGGACGTTGTGCCGTTGGCCGCTGGCGCCATGCGCTACGCGAAAGGTGGTTTTCAGGTTGAGGGTGAGGGGGATGATGTGAGGTTCATAGGTTAAAAAAAGCCCCAAAGGTTCGACCTTTGAGGCTTGGGAGCGAAGCACATGTTATGCTGCTGCGCTGCCTTTAGCGGCTTTGTAGGCCTGTCCGTACAGGTGGTAGAGCACCGTGCTGCCCCAGGCAGCGGTGGCGGCGATGCCAATGATACAGACGATTAAGCCAAATGGCACAATGAAAGCAACCGCCAGCGTTCCGAGCAAAACCATCAGATAAGGGCCGATGGCGCTGCGTACCATGCCGAAGATTTCGCCGAAGCGGAAGGCTGCGCCCAGTTGGGCATTGTTGGCCATCATGTTGCCCATGGCGGCAGGAAGAATGAACATGGCGGCCAGGCTCAAGATAAGGCCGATGCATCCGCAGCACAGTGCCACAATACCCCCTGCGGAAATCAGGACGGTGGATGCGTCAGAGCCTAATTCGCGCAAAATGTCGGGGTTGCTGGTCAGCGCAGAGATGGTGCTTTGGCAGGCGTTGACCAGGCCGCCGGGCAGGTTGAAAACCAGGCTAACGACAAATCCTTTGAGTCCCAGCATGGCAAAGTTGCCAAAGTCGGACCAATCGGGCAGGGGAGTGGGGTCGTCATGGATGACCCGGCGGGTGATTTCCAGCCCCCAGCCGCCGACGACAATCCAGCCCAGAACGGGGATGAGCATCAACCCGGCGGCGATACCGACTTTTTTGAGCCAGTCGGGGTCTTGCGAAATGTATGTAAAAGCGCGACCGAATTCCATATCATTCTCCTCCAGGAATTATTGTTGATGTCCCATTATAGGGTTAAACTATACAAAATTGCAAGCCATTTGCGTTACGGAATAGGAAAAATATGCCACAAATCTCAGTTTTGGTCCCCCTGTTGAACGCCAACGAACCCGAAGCCCGGCTGGTGGAAATCCATGTCAAGGATGGACAATCTGTCCAGAAGGGCGACCTGCTCTTTACCATCGAGACGACCAAGGCTGCCAGCGATGTCGAAGCGCCGGAGAGCGGTTTCGCGCGCCTGGCTGCCAGCGAGGGCGATACATTGTCGGTGGGGGCGGTGCTGGCGTATATCACCGAGGCGGCGGATGAAACAGTTATCAGTAATCAATATTCAGTATCCACTAATCAGTTATCAGTGAACAGTCATCCGGCGGATTTGCGGATGACGAAACCGGCCCGCGCCCTGGCGGAACAACTCGGCCTCGACCTTTCCAGCCTGCCCACCGACCGGCTCGTGACCGAAGCGGTTGTCCGACAGATGGCTGGGCCATCACCTGAAACTCATCCTGCTGTTACCCCCACTCTAAAATCCAAAATCCAAAACCCGAAATCCGAAATCCTGCTCTACGGCGCGGGCGGACATGCCAAAGCGGTGCTGGAGATGATTCAGGCGGTTGGCGCGTTTGGCGTGGCGGGAATTGTGGATGATAACCCGGCCCTGACCGGGACATCTGTTTTGGGCGTTCCGGTGTTGGGGACGCGTGCCGCGCTGCCGGATTTGCTGGAGCAGGGCGTGTTTTTGGCTGCCAACGGCGTGGGCGGCATTATCAACATCGAGATTCGCGTTAAATTATTCGAGTTGTTGGCTGGCTACGGTTTTGCCTTCCCCATCCTGCGCCATCCGCGCGCGACGGTCGAGTCTTCGGCGCAGCTCGCGGACGGGGCGCAGGTCTTTGCCAATGCCTACGTTGGTTCTTCGGCGGTCTTGCGCGAAAAGTGCATGGTCAATACCGGAGCGATTGTCTCGCACGATTGCGAGATTGGGCGATACACCCACATCGCGCCGGGCTGCCTGCTGGCCGGGCATGTCCACGTTGGCGAGCGCGCCCTGGTGGGGATGGGCGTTACTACGACGATTGGCCTGAAAATTGGCGATGGGGCGCGGGTGGGCAATGGCGCGGTGCTGCTGGCGGATGTCCCGGCCCGGCAGATTGTCCCGGCGGGGAAGGTCTGGCTGGGAAATGGTTCTTGACAAAGCATCTCTAATTTGCTAATATAGCGTATCCCCGCCCCCCTGGGGGGGGTAGGAACCAGGAGCAACTATGGCGAGCGAATCGACGGTGAGACGGCTGAAAACCATCGAAGGGCATGTGCGCGGGATTGCGCGCATGGCTGAAGAAGATGCGTATTGCATTGACCTGATTCGCCAGATTCAGGCGGTCGAAGCCGCGCTCAATAAAGTCAGTTCCCAGATTCTCGAAGAACATCTCAACTCGTGCGTGATTACCGCCATTCAGGGTGAAGACCCCAAAGAGCGGGAGCGCGTGCTGAGGGAAATCAGCGAGGTGTTCGAGATGGCGAACAAAGTGTAATTGGCGATTGGTAATTCGTAATTCGAAAATGTAACGTTCAAAGGAGTTTGTATTATGACTACTGTAAAGTTTTCCGTTCCCAATATTTCCTGCGGGCATTGCGTTCACACCATTCAGACGGAATTGGTTGAATTGGAAGGCGTGAAAGAAGTACGCGCCAGCGCGGATACCAAAAGCGTGGCTGTGACCTTCGAAACCCCCGCCGACGAAGACAAAATCAAGGCTCTGCTGGCCGAAATCAATTATCCCGTTGCGGGGCTGGCGCTTTAGCCTGGTTCGCCGGTTCTCCAGTTGCCCGGTTAATTGGCGATAACCGGATAACCGGATAACTGGATAACTGGATAACTGGATAACTGGATAACTGGATAATCGATACCTCAATGACGAAACAACTGACCCTTCCCATCACCGGCATGACCTGCGCCAATTGCGTGGCGGCGGTCGAACGGAATCTGAAGAAATTGGATGGCGTTTCCATCGCTGTCGTGAATCTCTCCTCCGAACGCGCCACGGTGGAATTTGACTCTGCCAAACTGGCGCTTCCAGACCTGATTGGACGGGTGGAACGCGCCGGGTACGGAGTCGCGACAGGCGAGGCGGAACTGGTCATCAAGCGTCTTGCCGACGACAACGACGCCCGGCGGCTGGAAAAAGCCCTTGCTAAACTGGAAGGCGTGCTGGAAGCCAGCGTGACCTACGCCAGCGAGAAGGCGCGCGTCCGTTATGTTCCCACCATCATCAGCCAGGCCGAGATTCGCCGGGCGGTGGGCGCTGCCGGGTTCGAGTCGCTCGAATTGGGCGGCGAGGTGGAAGACGCGGAAGCCCTCGCCCGCGAGAAGGAAATCTCTGCGCAGCGGCATTTGCTCATTATCGGCCTGCTTTTCACCGTTCCGCTGTTCCTGCTTGCGATGGGCAAGGATTTCGGCCTGCTGCCGGCCTTTTTCTACGCGCCCGATTACCTGAAGATGTACCAGATGATGGGCATGTATCCCGGCGCGTGGTGGTTCAACTGGCTGATGCTGCTCCTGGCGACGCCCGTTCAGTTTTATGTTGGTTGGCAATATTATATTGGAGCGTATAAGGCCCTGCGCAACGGCTCGGCCAACATGGATGTGCTGATTGCGATGGGCACATCCGCCGCATTCTTCTACTCCCTGCCGATTACCTTTGGCTGGCTGGACGGACACGTCTATTTCGAGACTGCCGCCGTTATCATCACGCTCATCAAACTGGGCAAATTCCTCGAAGCGCGCGCCAAAGGCCGTACCTCCGAAGCCATCAAAAAACTGATGGGCTTGCGCGCCAAGACTGCCCGCGTTGTTCGCCCCGCTGAAGGGCGCGGGACAGGGGATGGGGTCGAGATTGAGATAGCGGTAGACGATGTGCGTGTCGGGGATGTCGTGCTGGTGCGCCCCGGCGAGAAAATCCCGGTCGATGGGGTGGTTGTCGAAGGCCGCTCTACGGTCGACGAATCCATGTTGACCGGCGAATCGCTGCCGGTGGAGAAAAAGCCCGGCGACTCGCTGATTGGCGCGACCCTCAACAAGCAGGGATTGCTCAAGTTCGAGGCGGTCAAAGTCGGCAAAGAAACCGCCCTGGCGCAGATTATTCGGCTGGTGGAAGAAGCCCAGGGCAGCAAAGCCCCCATCCAAAAATTGGCCGACCAGGTTTCGAGTATTTTCGTCCCCATCGTCATCGGGATTGCCTTCCTGACGTTCATCGGCTGGTATTTCTTTGGGCCGCAACTGTCCATCAACGCCGATACGACCATGTTCACCCGCGCGCTGATTAACATGGTGGCGGTGTTGGTGATTGCCTGTCCGTGCGCTCTGGGGCTTGCCACCCCCACCGCGATTATGGTCGGCACGGGCAAGGGCGCCGAGATGGGCGTCTTGTTCCGCAGCAGCGAAGCGCTGGAGCGGGCGGGCAAGGTCTCGGTGGTGGTGCTGGATAAAACCGGGACGGTGACGAAAGGACAGCCAGCGGTGACAGATGTAGTGGTCAGTAATCAGTTATCAGTGAGCAGTAACCAGGCAGCCCCTGAATCTATATCACCGATTACTGATGACTGTTCACTGATGACTGAAAACTGGTTACTGGCTTTAGCGGCCTCCGTCGAAAAAGGGAGTGAACACCCCCTCGGCGAGGCGATTTGGGCCGAGGCTACCACGCGGGGACTGGCTCTCGTTGAACCGGCCGGGTTCCAGGCTGCGGCCGGGCATGGCGTCGAAGCCGAAGTGGATGGCCGCCGGGTGGCGGTCGGCAACCTGCGGATGATGGAAAAACGCGGCTACCCGCTCAACGGTCTCGAAAAAGATGTCTCGCGCCTGCAAACGGAGGCCAAAACTGCTATGCTGGTGGCGGTCGATGGGCAGGTCGTTGGCGTGATTGCCGTTGCTGATACCATCAAAGACGGCTCGGTGGAAGCGATTGCCGAACTGCGCCGCGCGGGGTTGCGCGTGGTCATGCTGACCGGCGACAACCAAAAAACCGCCGAAGCGATTGCCAGGCAGGCGGGGATTGAGGAAGTCATCGCCGAAGTCCTGCCGGATGGCAAAGCGGCGGAAATCAAGCGGTTGCAGGGCGCAATCGAAAATCGAAAAGCCAAAATCCAAAATGTGATTGCCATGGTTGGCGATGGCGTGAACGACGCCCCGGCCCTGGCGCAAGCCGATGTGGGCCTGGCGATTGGCACCGGAACCGACGTGGCGATGGCCGCCGCCCCGGTCACGCTGATGAGCGGCGACCTGCGCGGCGTGGCGCGCGCCATCTCGCTCTCGCGTCAGACGCTCGGCACCATCAAGCAAAACCTGTTCTGGGCCTTTTTCTACAATGTCCTGCTCATCCCGGCGGCTTTCCTGGGGCTGCTCAACCCGATGCTGGCGGCAGGCGCGATGGCCTTTAGCAGCGTGTTCGTCGTGTCCAACTCGTTGCGCTTGCGCGGCGTAAAGATTGGGTAAGTACGGAAACAGGTAGACACGTAAACTCGACGTCGTTTACCTGTTTTCCTGTCTACCTGTTTACATAGTCACCCTTTCACCTGTACCACCTCAAGGAGTTCTATGAAACGCATTTCCTGGTTACTGCTCACTGCTTTACTGATGACAGTTCTTTCCGCTTGCGCCCCGGCCTCGAGCGGCCCGGCCAAAGCGGAACTGCCTGCCGGGTTGGCTTATGCCGAAGGCAAGGAAATTTATTTCGTTCACACTGAAGTATCCGACCCCGGCGTGGCCGAAGCCCTGACCAATATGATGAGTTCACCCGTCCTGCACGTCCCCTCGTTGGCAAACGTCCCGGCGGAGGCGTTAGGGCGGGTGTATGTGTTCCAGAATGGGTTGCAGGGCAAAGGCCCGTTCGGCTTCCAGGAGGACGTGTTCGACAATCCCCCCGGCTCGCCCGGCTACACTCCGCTGCGCAGCATTCACCTGGTCAACTGGAAAGACCCGTCCCAGGCGCGCCTGCTGAAATCGGTGGCCGAGGTCGAAGCGGCGGAATCTGCCGGTGAAATCACGGTCGAAGTCCCCGGCGTGGTGGTCAACATGCCGTTCGTTGTTTGGGATGGCGGGAAGAGATAGTGTTTAGTAAGCAGTTATCAGTGAGCAGTAATCAGTAATCATCTATAAGTATGGGTAACTGATAACTGATGACTGATGACTGATGACTGATGACTGATGACTGGAGTTTTATGGAACAATATATCCTCGCCTTCGTCACCGGCCTGACCACCGGCGGACTCTCGTGCCTGGCGGTGCAGGGCGGGCTTCTGGCTTCCTCGCTGGCGAACCAGATTGAACGCGACCTGCTAAATGCCCCGCCCGCGCCTGTCAAAAAAGGCAAACGTCCCGTCCGCCCGGCGCGCCCGAATACTGCCCAGCCCATCCTGCTTTTCCTGGCCGCCAAATTGGTTGCCTATACCCTGCTCGGATTGCTGCTCGGCTGGCTTGGCTCCTTCCTGACCTTCGACCCCATCACTCGCGCCGTGTTAATGGTCGCCATCGCCATTTTCATGGTCGGCAATGGCCTGCGGATGCTCAATGTCCACCCGTTTTTCCGAAACTTTGTCATCGAGCCGCCCAAATTCATCACCCGCGCCATTCGGAAAACTGCCAAAGGCACCGATACGGCCACCCCGCTCTTTCTCGGCGCATTGACAGTGTTCATCCCCTGTGGCGTGACCCAGACCATCATGGCCGCCGCGCTCGGCCTGGGTGACCCGCTCAGCGCCGCCTTGCTGATGTTTGCCTTCACGCTCGGCACCAGCCCGGTTTTTTTCCTCGTGGCTTACTTCACCACCCAAATTGGGGCCAGCCTCGAAAAACACTTCATGCGTTTCGTGGCGATTGTGGTTTTGATTTTGGGGCTTGTGACCTTCGACAACGCCCTCAACCTGCTCGGCGCGCCTTCGGTTTCCAGCCTGCTCACCACGCAGCAGGCCGCCGCCTCGCCCGCTGCCGAACCTTCTGATAATCTCACCCTGCGGGCTGAAAACCGGGGCTATAACCCGACCCGCTTGGCCGCCCAGGCAGATGTCCCGGTCACGTTGAATATCGTCACCGACAACACCACCTCCTGCGCCCGCGATTTCGTCATCCCGGCGATAAAGTATTACGTGCTGCTGCCTGTCACCGGGACCGAGACCGTCCAAATCCCGCCCCAGCCCGCCGGGACGACCATGCGCTTTACCTGCTCGATGGGCATGTATACGGGACTGATTGAGTTCAGGTGAGAACCGAGGATGGGCGATAGACCATAGATCGCAGACCATGTTGCGCTTTCATCCTTCGCTGTCCATCGTCTATTGTCTGCCGGAGGCATTATGCCTAAAAAAACCTACATCATCACCAACATGGAATGTCCCAACTGCGCCATGATTTTAGAATCCATCGAGGACAAACTGCCCGGAATCCGCGAAATCAGCGCCAGTTATAAAAAGGGGCAGGTGACGGTCGAATTCGATGAGAAAGTGGTCAGCGAGGCCGAGATTTTGGCGGCGATTCAAAAAAAGGGGTACACTGTCGAAGCATGAGAAAAAACGCCGGGAAGGAAATACCCCGGTGTTTTCTATTTCTACATTCTCAATCGCGCAAAACGTTTTTGGGACGCGGAAAAGGCTGAATACGCGGATATTTACAGCCTATCCGAAAAGTGTTCTTGCGCCCTCCCGCCCGGACATTAATGTCCGGGCTATTCATCCAAAGCCGTCTCAAGACGGCTAAAACCCGGCTATTCAGTCCGCTTAAGCGGACTTTGTACGGGTAGCCCGGAGATTTATCTCCGGGCTCCGGGCGGCGTCGGCGTGGCGCGAATTTTCGGATAGGTTCTTAATGATTTCCCGCGTTAATCCGCTCTCGTCCGCGTCCCATTTTCAAAGCAGATGTGGCAAATTCCTATAAAATTTGTCCAAATTCGTTGTATTAAAACCCGCGCTTGGGTATACAATATTGGTATCCACCGGAGGAAACCAGATGCAGCCTGCCCAGGACTCCAACCAACACCTGATGTTGCTTTACCGGCTCGCCCAGGATTTCAACGCCGCCTTCGACCCCGATGCGGTCCTCGAGCGCACGATGGATGATGTCATCACCATCACCGAGGCCGAGCGGGGTTTTGTTTTATTGGCCAACCGGCAGCCGGGCGGGAAGCATATTCGCCTGGCGGCGCATGGCGCGGAGCGGGGCGTTCTCGATGCGCAGGAATATACGCTTTCTCGCGCGATTATCAACCAGGTGATTGAGCGCGGGGAATCGCTTTTCTCTGGCGATGCCACCCATTCCGACGTGGATGCCGGCCTGGTTGCTCAGAACCTGAACTGGCTGTGCGTGCCGATGAAGTCAATCAGCCGAATCCTCGGCGCAATTTATGTCAGCCGCACCCAGCGTGGGCGCTTTTCCCGCACCGACCTGGAATTGCTCTCGGTCGTTGCGGCCAGCGCGGCCTCGGCGCTGGAAAGCGTCCACCTCTACCGCGAGACCGAATCCCGCCTGAAAACGCTCGACCTGCTCCACCACATCAGCCAGGAAATCACCTCATCCCTCGACCTGGAGCGGGTGCTTACCACCACCACGCTCTCGGTAAAAGAGCTGCTCGGCGGCTCCACCGCCTCCATCCTGACCGTCGACGGCGACGCGCTCACCTTCCAGGTGGCAACCGGCGAATCGTCGGCGGAAATCAAGCCGTTTCGCGTCCCGCTGGGGCAGGGGATTGCCGGTTGGGTGGTGGAACACAAACAGCCGGTGATTGTGGATGACGTGCAGAACGACCCACGCTTTTTCGGTATCCTCGACAAAAAGACCGGCTTCGTCACCCAAAACCTGATAGCCGTCCCGCTGGTGGTCAACGACCGGGCGATTGGCGTCATCGAAGTCTTCAACAAGCCGGGTGGATTTTCCCCCTCCGACCAGGATTTGCTCGCCACCTTTGCCTCCAGCGCGGCCTTTGCCATCGAAAACGCCCGCCTGTACCAGTTGGCGGTGGAAAAAGGCCGCCTGGAACGCGAATTGCAGGTTGCGCGCCAGGTGCAGGCCAGCCTGCTGCCGCACGGGATGCCGGGCCTGCCGGGCTGGGAGCTGGCTGCGGCCTGGCTGCCAGCCCGCGAAGTGGCCGGGGACTACTACGACTGTATTCAATTGGAAATGACTCCTGACCAGGCGCAAAAACTCGGCCTGGTGATTGCCGACGTGGCCGACAAAGGCACGCCCGCCGCGCTGTTCATGGTCAACGTCCGTTCTACCCTGCGCGCCAGCATGTTCGATGCCGATTCACCGGTGCATGGACTGATTCACGTCAACCAGTTGGTCTGCGACGATTCGCATGACGGCATGTTCGTGACCCTGTTCTATGCCCAGATTAACAGCCTGGATGGGGTCGTTACCTACGTCAACGCCGGGCATAATCCGCCCTTCCTGTTGCGCGCTTCCGGCGAGGAGCCGGAACTGCTCACCCGTACCGGCATGGCGTTGGGCGTTGACCCCTCTGTCCTGTTCACCCAGCGCGCGGTTACGCTCGAATCGGGAGATTTCATCCTGTTCTATACCGATGGCGTGCCGGACGCCCTGGACGAAGCCGGGCGAGAATTCGGGGAGGCTTGCCTGCGGGAACTGGTCATCGCCCACCGGGGGGACTCGGCGATGGGGATAGTGGCCGCCATCGAAGCGGCGCTCAAGGCGCATATCGGCGGGACGCCGCCCTTCGATGACATCACGCTCATGGCGCTGAAACGGTTGTAAATTATTCCTGATAGACTTTGACACCCCTTGGGGTTACAATCCCAGGCATGTCGAACATAGCACACCTGAAATTCAATGATTCCGCGCCGGATGTCGCGCTGCTGACGGTCGAAGGGCAGCCCATCCGGCTGTCCG
Organism: Anaerolineales bacterium; assembly: GCA_034432975.1. Classification (GTDB taxonomy): domain Bacteria; phylum Chloroflexota; class Anaerolineae; order Anaerolineales; family Villigracilaceae; genus UBA5195. The sequence continues at coordinate 23,451 of DAOUAZ010000279.1, forward strand.
CGCTCTGGCAGGGCAAGGTGCTGGTGCTGGCCTTCACCCGTCACTTCGGCTGTCCGCAGTGCAAAGAGATGATGGACAACCTGGTGCAGTTCAAGCCGGAGATGGCCGCCAAAGGATTGTCGCTGGCGGTCGTCACCCAGGGGACGCCCGAAACCGCCAGCGCCTTTTGCGCCGAGCGCGCGCCCGGCGTGACCTGCCTGGCCGACCCGGAACGGGTTGCGTATCGCGCTTATGGGCTGGCGCGCGCCAACTGGCGGCAGTCCATCCTGTCGGTGCGGGTCATGCGCTCGAACCGGCGGCTGGCTCGTGAGAAAGGTTGGAAGCCCGAACTGCCGCCGCCCGGTCAGGACGCGATGCAAATGTCGGGGACCTTCATTATCGGCCCGGAGGGCAAAATCCGCCTGCCGTACTATTATGACGATATTGCCGACCACCCGCCGGTGGAACTCCTCCTGCGCGGCGTGATGGGCATGGATTGGGCAACGCCGCTCGACGCGCCGATTGCCGGGGGGACGGAGTGACTATGGGCCTGGCTTTCTATCTTGCATTCAAAGAAATCTGGCGCAACAAGGGCCGTTTTTTCCTGGTCAGCCTGGTGATTGCGCTGATAACGCTCCTGGTCTTGTTCATTGCCGCGCTCGGCGAGGGCCTGGGGACGAATAACCGCGAGTACATCTCGAAACTGGATGGACAGTTGGTGGTGTTCCTGGAAAAATCCGACTACATCATCAGCGCCAGCCGCCTGCGGCAGGCCACCCTGCGCGCGGCGCGCCGCGTGGAAGGCGTGGACGATGCCGGGCCGGTTTCGGCCTCCAGCACCGCCATCCTGCTGCCTCCGGGCGGGGAGAATGAAGTGCTGAAAGTTTCCCTGCTCGGCGTGGAAGCCGGCCGCCCCGGGATGCCGCAACTGACCGCCGGGCGCGCCTTCCTTTCGGCCACCGCCCGCGAGGTGATAGTTGACCAGCGCGTGCTGGACCGCTCCGACATCCAAATCGGCGATACCATCACCATTCGCTCCACCCAGGGCGTCGAGGACGAGTTTTTCGACCTGAAAGTCATCGGCACGACCACCGGGCAGGCTTTCTTCTTCCAGCCGACGATTTTCGTCTCGCCCTCGGTTTGGGAAAAGGTGCGGCCCAAGTCGGATGCCGAAATCGGCAATACTGTTCCAGCCATCAACATCATCGTGGTACGTCTCAAAGACCCGGCCCAGGCCGAACAGGTGCAGGCCAACCTGCTGAACACCATCAAAAACATCGAAGTGGCCGACATCCAGACCACCATCAACAACATTCCCGGCTACACCGCCCAGCAAGGCACGGTGCAAACCCAGGGCGGCTTCACCCTGTTGATTGGCATTCTCGTCATCGGCGGCTTTTTCCAAATCCAGATTTTGCAGAAAGTGCCGCAGATTGGGGTGCTGAAGGCGATTGGCGCGTCGAACCCGGTCGTCGGCGCGGCGGCGGTCATCCAGATTACGCTGGTGACGGCCTTTGGCGTGGCGATAGGCGGAGTCCTGACCTGGTTGTTTTCACTCGGATTTCCTCCCACTGTGCCG
>DAOUAZ010000280.1:0-3724 GCA_034432975.1 Anaerolineales bacterium
TTCGCCAGCAAGCGCTGCTGCTCATCGGCCTGCGGGATGGCGACTTTGCCCAGGTTGACCCAATCGGGCTGCGGGTCGCCCAACTTGTCCCCGTAGAACAGGTCGGCGGAACGGGTGGGGATGATTCCATCGCGGTTATCACCCGACCAGCGCGGATTGCCCTGGCGGGTCAGTACAACCGAGCGGGCCAGGTCGTAAGCAAAAAGGGCCGCCTGGCCGCCATTCGCGCCCACTGCGTTAATAGTCACAGCCGGATGCGTCGTCGGGGTGTTGGCGTTCGCGTACAGCATCGCAACAAGGCTTGCGCCGCTCAACTCATAACGGTCGGCCTGCCCGTGATACTGGATGGTCTGACCGACAATGCCCATTCCCGGCCAGGAGGCCGTATCGACAAGCAGGTAGCCCTGGCTCAAAGGCGGGCCGCCGGCAGGCGTTACCCCAAGCAGGGAAGCCAGGCGCGGGTCAGGGCGCATGGCAATCAGGTTGCCGCCATTGTGAACCCAATTCGTAAACATGGCAGCCTGCGAATCAGAAAGGGTCATGCGCGCCAGCAGGACAACGTCATAATTCGAGAGCATCCCCGCCGTCATTCCGCTGATGTCGGTAGCGCGGAAGGCGTTCAGCCCTTCGGCGCGCAGGATTTCGGGATAGTAACGGCTGAAACCGTCATAGGTGCTGGTGACAACCAAAATCGGGCCACCGGGGCCGGAATCGGGATACCCGGCCTCGGTCGTAAAATTCCAGGTGATGTCGGCGGGCAAGGGATTGCCAAGCGCATCCCGCACGTCGTTGTGGATGGTGACGGCGTAGGTGAAGGAATTCTTCAACTGACTGGAGGGAGTCAGCAGCGCGGTTTGGGTCCCGGCCTCATACGCTACGCTTGCCGGGATGAGATTGCCATCCGGGTCCCGTAATTGGAAGGTGTCGCTGGTGAAGGTCGAACCCTCCATCGCCTCGACAAAACGCAGGCTGACGGTTGTGCCAACCTTGACCCCTACCGTGCCGCTGGCGGGCATTTCGGGCGCTTCGAAAATGACATCGACCCAATAATTGCCCTGCTCCCAACCCTGGGAGGGGAAGGCCGGCGTGCTGGAATAGACATACGCCCCATTGGGCGCGGAATCTGAATCCGGCGGAGCCAGGAGTGGTGGATTGGTGACGTTGGCGGAAAAATAATTACCGGAAAACGCAAAAAATCCAGATGAAGTATGATACGAGGTGATGTAATCCTGCCCGGCAATAATTCGCACCGGGGCATCGAAATAGACAGTCTGCCAGCCGGTTGCCGTCTCATTGGTAAAAGTCTTGGAGGCTAACAACGCGCCGTTGGCAGCGTAAAGTTGCCCGACATGCGTACCGGTATTCTGCGCGCCCTTGTAAAAGCGCACGCCGGTCACATAGCCGTCCATGCTGGCGCGGAAGCGAGTCCCCAACTGCACCGGGCCGCCGCTGTCCTGAAAATTCGGGCGCGCCGGTTCGGCGCTCTCGGGCCAGAGCGTGCGCGGAAAAGCCGGCTGACCGGTTGTGTCCGCCAGATGCGCCAGGTTCGCCCCGGCGCCAACATCCAGGACATTAAATAATAGACCCAGGCAGACTAAAATGAGCATTCGGCTCAGGCCAAATGCCGTCTGACCCAATCGTTTGGAAACAAACATGGTGTAACCCTCCAACTTATAAAAATACCCCAGTCAAAATGAAACCATAGCGGCAAACCGGAGATGCAGCCTGTTTTCCGGCTGCGACCTTACAAAAATGCAAACAACAACACCCATTGTACAGAGTTCCCCGGTGCAATGCAACAGGCAAAGTTTGTCGTTGTTGGTAAGATAATCCGGCTTCCGTAAGAGGTGATCAGGGTAAGGGAAACTTCACGGGAATTTTGGGGTCAGGTCTGTTCCGGCCAGCCAGGCATTCAGGTACGGAAGGGTTGATTTCGCCGCGCCGCCCAGTCCCCGGCATAGGTGGGGCGCGAAATGCCAAAATGCAGGTGGGGGGTTTTATTGCGCGCGTTTCCGCTATCGCCCACATAACCAAGCAACTGCCCGACCTCCACAATAACGCCAGGCGCAATCCCTCCACAATGCCTGAAAGATGCGAACCATAATAACGCCAGCCATCCTCGCCCAGGATGGACACCGCCAGGCCGCTGCGCAGCGCGCCGTTGTCATCTCCTGGCCGCCAACGGTCTTCGTAACTGACGAACTCCACCACGCCGTTCGTAACGGCGACGAATTTCGTCCCGATGGGTGCAAAAGTATCAAAGGAAGTCAACCATGTACGTTCAAGTCGTCTATCTCGAAGTGCAACCTGAACTGCTCGACACCTTCCTGGCCGAAGCAACCGCCAACGCCATCGAAAGCCGTAAAGAGCCAGGAATCGAACGCTTCGACCTGCTCCAACAAGCCGATGCCCCCATCGCTTCATGTTTTATGAAGTCTATCGCACCGAATCGGACCTCGAAGCGCACCGCCAAATGCCATACTTCAAACGATGGCGGGAGAAAGGCCTGCCAACGCTCAGCAAGGAACGGGCACGGGTGATTTACAGCATAGTGATGTAGTAAAGCGTCCCGAAGGCTTTGTCGGAACCAGTTTTCGAACAAAATCGAGCCTTCGGGACGTTGGTTTCACTGATTCAGTCCGATACCCGCCGCAGCGCCCAAAAGACGAATCCGATAGAAAGCCCAAAGAGCAGCAAGATGACCACGAAACGCAAAATTCCCGGCAGGTTCGCGGCCGCAAACGCCGCCAACGGAATTCCAATCGTCAGCACGGCCAGCACAATCGCCACCGGACGGGCGTTGCTGTGACCTTGCAAAACTTTGTCTTTTTCGAGGGGAACTTCGGTCTCCAGCAGCTGACGCGCTTCATCCTCGGTGCCAATCACCTCTCCGGAAAGAATGACGGGGATTGGCCCGGGCAGGTAATAAACCCGGTAGGCGGTTCCCATCTCGAAAGCCTCCAACTGCTCCAGCGTCACCAAACGGACTTTCGTCTTTCCGAACTTAATCTCAAAGTGCGCCGAGTCCTCTTTGATTTTGCCGGGCTGTGCTTCACCCTCAGCCACCTTGAACGTGGTTGATTTTGCGGCTTTTATATAATTCCTGCCAGAGAAAAGATACGAAAGCAGGATAATTAACCCAATGACGGCGCTGGCGATGCCGAGCGTATTCAACAACTCCGGGTCAGTGAGGCTGGCAACCGTGCCAGATTGCAAGGAGGCGAAGGCAATCACGCCCAGAGTTCCGACCATGATAACGATAAAAATCGTCATCCCCAGCCGCAGGCTGACCCCGGCAGCCTGCTGGCGGGCCTGTTGCCGCTCCGATAGCCGCCCGGCGCGGTTGGCGAGCAGGTCGCGGGAATAGAACAGGAAGGTTTGGCGTAAGCGTTGGTTGAGGGGATTCATCGTCAGATACACCTATTGGCTATATTTTAATACCACTCTTGCAATCTATAAAAGGGGTGGAGAAAAAACCGGTACTTTTACGGATGACAAACCCAAACATGCAGGGTATGATTGGCTTCGTTCACCGTATCTAATCAGCCGGGATAGCGGCTAGAAAGGCTGGCCGGAAAGGTGAACCGGCAAAGGCATTGAAAGCGCATCCAGTACCCGCTGTCCATTTTTTCGAGCGGTAGAGATGCAGCTGCGAATGTACCCGAAAGCCTGCGCGCCACTTTCGCTTCGAAAGCCGCCGGACACTTTCTGATGCACCTTTGCC
>DAOUAZ010000281.1:0-25022 GCA_034432975.1 Anaerolineales bacterium
GAACGCGGGCGTGCCGTCGACGCTTCTGGATATTGTCCCGAAGGATGCTGTAGGGGCGGACCCCGTGTCCGCCCGCGCCGAGCGCAATAAAATCGTCAATAACGGCCTTGAGGCAGCCAAAAAATCGCGCCCGGCGTCGTTTTTTTCATCAGATCAACATTCGCTGGTCAAGACTGGCAACCTGGAGGACGATTTCGAGGCCGCCATCAGCCAGGCCGATTGGGTAATCGAAGTCATCGTCGAGAACCTGAAAATCAAGCAAAGCCTGATGGAGCGTATCGACGCGGCGCGCAAACCGGGGAGCATTATTTCCTCGAACACGTCCGGGATTCCGCTCAAAGACATCGCCGCCGGGCGCAGCGACGATTTCAAGCAGCATTTCCTCGGCACGCACTTTTTCAACCCGCCGCGCTATCTCAAACTGCTCGAAGTCATCCCCACCGCCGACACGCTGCCCGAAGTGGTCGAATTTATCAGCCACTTTGGCGAATACCGCCTGGGCAAGGGGATTGTGCTGTGCAAGGATACGCCCAACTTCATCGGCAACCGGGTGGCCTTCGGCACCGGCGCGTTTGCGATGGATTTCATCCTCAACAACGGCTACACCGTCGATGAAGTCGATGCCCTGACCGGGCCGCTGATGGGCCGCCCCAAGACGGCCACCTTCCGCTTGATTGACCTGGTCGGAATCGATGTCTGGGACCATGTGGGCCGCAACCTGACCCCGTTAATCCAGCATGATACCTATGCCCTGCCCTACCTGACCGCCGAGAAACCCAACACGCTCATCAAGACGATGATCGAACGCGGCTGGCTCGGCAACAAGTCGAAGGTCGGGTTCTACAAGGAAGCGCGCGGCGCGGATGGTAAAAAGGAGTTCTGGTCGCTCAATTTGGAAACGCTCGAACACCAACCCGCGACCAAGCCGCGATTCGACTCGGTCAAAGCGGCCAAGGATGTCGAGGGGCTGGGCGACCGTCTCAAGGTCTTTCTCAAGGCCGATGACAAAGCCGCCAAACTTGTGCAGGCCCTCACCTACCAGGGCTTCCAGTACGCTTCGGCGCTGCTACCCGAAGTGGCCGATACCGGCAAACCCATCGACGACGCCATCCGCTGGGGCTTTGGTCACGACTACGGGCCGTTCGAGACCTGGGACATGCTCGGCGTGCGCGAAACGGTCGCGCAGATGAAAGCCGCGGGCTACGCTCCGGCCGGATGGGTGGATGAAATGCTCCAGCGGGGCGTGGAATCCTTCTACCAGGTCGAAGGCGGGAACAAGGTCGGGGTGTATGATGTCGCCAAAGGGCAGTACGTCCCCATCCTCCGCCAAAAAGGGATGGTTTTGCTCAAAGAGCAGAAAGTGGTCGCGCAGAACGCCGGGGCGACGCTCTACGACATCGGCGATGGCGTCGGGCTGGTGGAATTCCACACCAAGATGAACGCGCTCGACGATGATATTTTCGAGATTGTCAACGAAGCCCTGAACCGCGCCGAAACCGATTTCGACGGGCTGGTGGTGGGTTCCGAAGCCGACAATTTCAGCGCCGGGGCGAACCTGTTCATGGTCGTCGTGGCGGCCCAGCAGGGGATGTGGGACACGCTCGATGCGGCCATCCGCAAACTGCAAGGGCTGAACATGCGCATGCGCTACTCCCCGAAGCCGATTGTGGTGGCTCCGGCGGGGCTGGCGCTGGGCGGCGGCTGTGAAGTGACCATGCACGCCTCGCGCGTGGTGGCGGCTGGAGAATTGTACATCGGCCTGGTGGAACTGGGCGCGGGCGTCATCCCGGCTGGCGCGGGGACGAAGGAAATCATGCGGCGCGTGATTAACCCGGCCATGCGAACCGAAAGCGCCGAGGTGCTGCCCTTCCTGCAACGCGCTTTCCTGCAAATTGGGCAGGCCAAGGTTGCCACGAGCGCCGAGGAAGCGCGGCAGATGGGCATTTTGGGGCCAGCCGACCGGGTGGTGCTGAATCGCGGCCACCTGCTGACCGAGGCCAAGAAGGAAGTGCTGCACATGGTCGCCACAGGTTATGCCCCGCCCCCGCCGGAGAAAATCTACGCCGCCGGGCGCGATATGCTCGGCGCGGTGCAGGTCGGCGCGTTCTCATTCATGGCGGGCGGCTACATCACTGAATATGACAACCACATCGCCCGCAAACTGGCGCACATCTTAACCGGCGGCGGGTTGAGCAAGCCGCAGTGGGTCAGCGAGCAGTACATCCTCGACCTGGAGCGCGAAGCCTTCCTGAGCCTGTGCGGCGAGGAAAAGACGCAAGCGCGGATGTGGAGCCTGTTGCAGACGGGAAAGCCGTTGAGGAATTAGGAATTGAGAATTGCGAGTTAGGAATTGCGAATTAGGTGGCGTAGTGGAAAAAGAATTGCCGATGGAAGAATGGGTTGCGACTTTACCGAAGGAGTTGAAAGCAGACCCCTTATGGCAATCTGCATATTATCGCGTGGCGATGTATTTGTATGATTTGGTCTGGATGGATGCTGCGTTGTTGCACAAAGACTATCGAACACGTGAGATTGTGCCGCAAATCGTTCGCTCTGCCGGAAGCGTATGCGCCAACATGGAAGAAGCCTATGGACGCGGGATTGGCACTGCCGATTATGTTCGCATCATGCGGATTTCACTTGGCGAAGCGCGAGAAACGCAAGGTTGGTATTTTCACGCCAGGCATGTCGTACCCCAAGAGCTGCTCGAACGCCGCTCGCGTGTGCTTGTCCAGGTAATTTCATTGCTCGTAACCGCAATTGACGGAACAAAAAAATCTTTACGTTCCAGGCGTAATCCCTAATTTCCTAATTCCTAACTCGCAGAAAGGGAATCAGACTATGAACTTAAGAGATGCTGTACTCGTGGCCGCAGCCCGCACGCCGGTTGGAAAGGCGAAGCGTGGGGCGCTGGCGACCGTCCGCCCGGATGATTTGATGGCGCTGGTCATTCAGGATTTGCTCAAACGCGCCCCCGGCCTCGACCCCGCCGAAATCGACGACGTGGTCATCGGCTGCGCCTTCCCCGAAGGGGAGCAGGGCATGAACATGGCGCGCATGATTGTCCTGCGGGCCGGTCTGCCGTTCACCGTCCCAGCCGAGACCATCAACCGCTACTGCTCATCGGGCGTCCAGTCGATTGCCCACGCCGCCTATGCCATCATGGCTGGCGATATCGACGTGGCGATTGCAGGCGGCACGGAGTCGATGACGATGGTGCCGATGGCGGGCTACAAGTTCTCGCCCAACCCGTACTTCGCCCAGGATTTGCCGCACTACTATACCAACATGGGCCTGACCGCTGAGAATGTCGCCATTCGTTATGGAATCAGCCGCGAGGCGATGGACGAATTTGCCCTGCGCTCGAACTTGCTGGCCGCCAAAGCAGTTGATTCTGGCCTGTTCGACCCGGAACTGTTTCCAGTGGAGGTGGAAATCCTCGAACTCGACGCTGACGAAAAGCCCGTCACCCGCAAATTCACCCACCTGCGCGACGAAGGCCCGCGCGGCGACTCGACGCTGGAAGGCCTCGCCAAACTCAAACCGGCTTTCAAGGAAGGCGGCGCGGTCACCGCTGGGAACTCCTCGCAGATGTCGGACGGCGCGGCGGGCGCGGTGGTCATGTCGGCGGAAAAGGCTGGTAAACTTGGGCTGGAACCGCTTGCCAGGTTTGTCTCGTTCGCCGTTGGCGGCGTCGAACCCGATTACATGGGGATCGGCCCGGTGGCAGCCATTCCCAAAGCCTTGCAGAAGGCCGGGCTGAAGTTGTCCGACATCGACCTGATTGAGTTGAACGAAGCCTTCGCCGCCCAGGGCCTGGCCGTGATGAAGGAACTCGGCCTGAATCCGGATGTGACCAACGTCAACGGCGGCGCAATCGCCCTCGGACATCCGCTCGGCTGCACGGGCGCGAAACTGACGGCCCAACTCGTGTATGAAATGGCGCGGCGCAAGTCGAAGTATGGCATGGTGACCATGTGCATTGGCGGCGGCATGGGCGCGGCGGCCATTTTTGAAAATTTACAGTAACGTTGACCAAATGTCATTACGAGGGCGTTAGCCCGAAGCAATCTCCATAAATAAACGGTGAATTCCTCCTGGTGAGGAGATTGCTTCGTCGCATAGAACGCTCCTCGCAATGACATCCCAATCCAAACAAGGAGAATCTTATGCCACTCACAATCGCAGACCTGATGTCCAAAATGCCTGGCGCATTCGTCCCCGAAAAAGCCCAGGGCCTCGATACCGTGTTGCAGTTCAAGTTCAGCGGCAGCGAGCCCGGCGAATGGTATGCCGAAATCAAAGATGGCGCGGTCAAGGTCGAGCAGGGCGCGCACCCGGCTCCCAAGATGACGCTCTCCGCCGATTCGGACGATTACATTGCCCTGTTCACTGGCAAACTCGACCCGATGCAGGCCTTCATGGCTGGTAAACTCAAACTGACCGGCGACTTGAACCTGGCGATGAAGATGACCCAGTTTTTCAAGATGCGTGGGTAAGTCAGTGATTCAGTAACCAGTCAGCAGTAATCAGTTTTAGAAAAAGACGCCGGTCGGCAACGACGGCGTCTTTTAACACTCAATGAATCTGCAAAGTTCAACTTGGTTTTTTAGTGTTTCAAAAACTCTTCCAGCGCGGTCTTGCTGATGCGGTAGGCGCTGCCGAGTTTGCGGGCTTTCAGGTCGCCCGCTTCGATGGCGGCAATGACATCTTCCTCGGAGACGCGCAGAACAGCCGCAGCCTCGGAGGGAGTCATCACTTCCGGCATACCGCCACCCGCCGCCGCGCCTGCGGCAGCCCCGGTCGCGGCAGCCTGCGCGGTCGGCTGCTGGGCCTGGTTGGCCATGCCGCCGGAGAGGGCCTGGTTCATGATGTTGCCAATGCCCATGCCCGCGCCGATGCCCGCTGTGAGACCTGCGCCGCCGCTGGGATTGCTGGCGGCATCACGCATTGCGTCGGCTGCCTGCAACTGGGTGTAGACGTTCATGTCCAACATGCCCATATCGCGCAATTCCTGGGCCGACTTTTCGGAGGGTTTCAGGTTGCCGATGTAGAAGGTCTTGAGCGTCAGGCCGAGCGCGGCGAAGTCATCCTGGGCTTTGGCGCGCGCGCCCGCGCCGAGTTCTTCGGTCAGGCCAATCAGTTCGACCACGCTCTTCTTCGCGCCGGTCTCGCCAAGCAGGTCCTGGAATTTGGAGAGCAGCATGGTGCGCAAGCGTTCTTCGATTTCTGAAGTGTGGAATTTGGCCTGTTTGCCAACGATGTTGGTGACGAACAACTGCGGGTCGCTGACCTGGAATGAGTAGGTGCCGAAGCCCTGCAAGAGCGCGACGCCCAGTCCCATGCCGGGGTTGCGGACGATAATCGGCTGGGGGGTGCCCCATTTTTTATTGGCGAATTCCTTCATCGAGACGAAGTACACTTCCGCCGGGAAGGGGGTGCGGTCGTTGAAGGCTTTGCCGATGAAGTCAATCAATTTGGGGATGTTGGCCGTCGCCAGGACGTGGCGTCCCGGCCCAAAGACATCCAGCGCCAGGCCGTCGCGGAAGAAAACCGCCGCCTGCCCATCGCGGACGATGACGTTCGAGCCGAGACGGTAATCGCCGATGCTGCTGTCATCGGGGAAGCGATGGACGATTTCATCCACCATTTCGTTGCGATATTCGATCACATCAAAAATACGCGCCATGTTTCTCTCCTTTTGAGTGCTGTCAATCAACAGGTTTATTGTAGCCGATGGAATCGCCAAATTCAAGATGATTCGTGGAAAATATACGCGGCCTGGGATGAAAAGTTGTTATTCCTTTTTTCCCTTCATTACCTTCCCATCCCCGCCATGCTTGAGCATGATTATCTCGGCCATCATGCTGACGGCGATTTCTTCGGGGGTTTCGGCATTTAACTCCAGTCCCATTGGGGAGTGGACGCGGGCAATCGCATCGTCGCTGAGGCCTTTTTCTTTCAGTCCCTTGACAGTGGCGGCCCAGCGCCGCTTGGAGCCAATCACGCCGATATAGCGGGCTTTGCTCTCCAGCAGGGGCGGCAGGCCAATCACATCGACGTTCGAGCCGCGCGTGGTCAGCAGCAGGTAGGTGCTGCGGTTGATATTCAAGTGTTTGGGCAGTTCTCCCATCGGCACGGGAAAGAATTCGTCGGCGTCCGGGTTCATCTCCGGGGTGCAGAATTCCGTCCGGTCATCGGAGACGGCCACCCCAAACCCCAGCCACTTGGCGAGGTGGGCCACTGCTTTGCCGACGTGCCCGCCGCCGATGACGACTATTTTTTCCTTTGGCAGGATAGGTTCCACGAACACCTCCACCTGGCCGCCGCACACGCCGGGGTCGCCGCGCGCCGGGTCGGTCATCGAGTAGTTGAGTTTGGTTGGTTTGCCCTCGTAAATCGCAATCATGGCCTCGTCCAGCACGCGATGTTCCAGTTCCCCGCCGCCGACCGTGCCAACAAAGCGCCCGTCTTCGTAGACCAGCATTTTGCTGCCGGTATGGCGCGGGGTCGAGCCGCGCGATTCGGTGATGGTGCAGAGCGCAGCGCTCTCACCGCGTTCCAGCGCTTCGGAAATCAGTTTGTAGATGGTATCGTTCATTTTGGCCTCTTGGGGTCCAAACTTCAGGGGGCGGTCAGCGTGCCGGTCGAAATTTTTGCTGAATTGAGCGCGTTTTTCTCGTGTTCGAGCGCCATGCCCTGGAAAGCCGGGTCGGTTTTGGCGCGCAGCCAGTCGGCGACGGCCTTATGGTATAAGGCGCGGCTGCGGTTGGGAATCAGGCTGTAGGCCACATCGCGCAGGTACGAATTTTTGAAAATATACTCCTGTTCCTGTGAAAAGCGCGAGCCGCTGCGCGGGAAGGCCAGTTCGGCGCGCACCAGTTGGCGCAACCCGTCCTGGATGAAGCGGTCGATGACGGCTTCGGGCGCGCTGAAGGTTGGGTTTGCGCCCGGCAGTGTCGTGGCGCGCGCTTCGGCCATTACCGCGCCGACCCAGAACATGCGTCCCACGACCGAGGCCAACAGGGCAACCGTGCGGGCTTCGCGCGACAGGTTGTCGAGGCGGGCTTGCAGGGTCGCGCGCAGCGATTCGGGAATCTGCGCCAGGATGCGGGCGTGTATTTCTTCAGGAGGCGCGCCCTCGGCCAGCGCGCCGGCTTCGACCAGGCTCTTGACGATTTCTTCGAGGAAGTACGGATTCCCCTCGGCGCGCAGGGCAATTTCGCGCAGGGCAGAATCGGGCAGGCTTTTCAGGTCAGGGTACGTCTTTTTGACCATTTCAGGCGAGAGTTCCAAAGGGTCGAGCATCATCACCCGCGCCTGGTTGTGCCACTGCGGCTGGGATTTGATGAATTCGGGCCGCGCCGCGCCGACCAGCAGCATTTGCATGGGTGGTATTTCTGTGGCAAGCAGGTAGGCCAGCAGTTGCATCGACTCGCGGTCGGCCCATTGCAGGTCGTCGAGTATGAGAATCAATCGCTTGCGCTTGCCCATTTGACGCAGCAGTTCGCGCATCAGGTAGAAAATGCGCAGCAACTGTTCTGGATTTGGGATTGGCTTGCCCGCCAGCCCAATCATTTCACCCAAAACCTGGGTGGCTTCCACCTTCGATGCCGGCTGCTCGTTTTCCCAGACCGATTCCACGCCCCGCTGCCATTGTTCGGCGGCAACCGGGGAGGAATCTCCTTCCTTCACGCCGAATCGGTTGCGGAGCAGCACACGCCACAGGTAGAACGGAACTTTCGAGGCTTGCGCCAGCCCGCGGGTCGAAAGGATGTGAATGTCCTCACCGAGCGACTCGAGGTAGTTGCTGAATTCCATCAGGAGGCGCGATTTCCCAATCCCCACATCCCCAACCAACAGCGCCATCACCGGTTTATCGGTCTCGAAAACGCGGTCATAGATGAATTTCAATTTTCCCAATTCATCGTCGCGCCCGACCATATTCGTAACCAGGCTGTCGGCGCTCTGGTAGCGGATGCGGCCCGGGTTTGCCAGCCGACCCTCGACCCTGTACGGCTGGACGAGTTCGGCCTTGCCCTTGATGTGGGTTGGCTCCAGCGCCTTGACCCGGAAACTGCCTTGCGCCATCCGCAGCGTATTCTCCCCGATGACGACTGTGCCAGGTTCAGCGATTTGTTCCAGCCGCGCGGCCACGTTGACGGTATCGCCAATGACGGTGTATTCGTTGCGCGTGCCGACGTACCCGGCAAAGACCGGACCGCTGTTGATGCCCACCCGCAGCCTAAGGTGTTCGGCCCCCGGAACCCAGGTCGTTTTGCAATATTCGTCCAGCGCCCTCACCAGGTCCAGCCCGGCAGAGACAGCCTCGCCTGCGTCGTTGTCCCCGGCGAAGGGCGCGCCCCATACGGCCATGATTCCGTCTCCCAAATGCTTATCGATATATCCATTGTGCAGTTCGATGACTTTGTCGAGTTTGAGCCAGATGCTCTTGACCATGTCCGAAACGGTTTCATAGTCGAGCTGTTCGGCGAACGGCGAGAAACCATGCACATCGGCGAACAGGACGGTGGCAAGGCGGCGTTCTTCTGGGTAGCGGTTCAGGGTATCAGTGGGCATATCTACAGCGATTGTAACCAGTAAAAGGGTTGGTTGCGTTACCGGGTTGTTACAACACGAATCGTTCCGAAGGCTTTCCGGGAGTTGAGTGACAGCCTGCGGGACGGCTATGCTATTTTTCCAACAACCCCAGCAGGGCCGGGAGTAATTGCTTTTTGCGCGAGACCACGCCGGGAGCGTCGCGCGTGCCGTCGGGCAGTTTGGGGTAGGCAGTTCGTCCAGGATGGGGTGCGGATTGGCGATGATGAGGCGGCTGGAGTTGCGCACCACATCGGTAATCAACAGCATGGAGAAGTCGAGCGCGTGCGTTTCCCGGTACTGCTCCAGGGCAGTTTGCAGGCTTTCGAGGTATTCGCCAATGGTCATCAGGTCGGTTACTTCGGCCTGGGCGACGGCGAATTTGAATCCACCCGCCTCGTACGGTTTGATATCGGTGCTGACGATTTCTTTCGGGTCGCGGTTGGAGAGTCCTGCCCCGGCAGAAAGCACCTGCTGTCCGTAGGATTGGATGGTCTCGCCTGCCAGCGGCCCGCTGCTGACGAAGGCCCAGCGCGCCAGGCGGCTGGCGGCCTGTTTGTCGCGCTCGGTGACGGTCGGTGAAGTCAGAATCAGCGTATCTGCCAGAAGCCCGGCCAGCAGCAACCCGGCCAGCGGGGCAGGCATCAATAGCCCGGCTTCGGCGGTCAATTCCGAGACCAGGGTCGAGGTCGAGCCGACGATATCGACCGTGAATTTGATGGGTTGATGGGTATGCGGATTGCCGAGGCGGTGATGGTCGAGGATTTCGAGCAATTCGGCTTCTTCGAGCGCGGCGATGGCCTGGCGCGGCTCGTTATGGTCGACCAGCACGACTTTCAGGCGCGGCGGATTAAGCACCCCGCGCTGGTGACAGACTCCCAGGTAATTCCCATTGTCATCCACGACAAAGAAATCGTTGTATTCCTCGCGCAGGATGCGGTTGAGCATATCACGGATGCGGGCGTTGACCGGGAATTTTGGCACGCCGGTATCGGCGGCGTCTTTGCAGGGCGCCGACATGATGTCGGTGATGCGCTGGTCGCTGGTATCGAGGCGCGGGCCAACCACCTGGCGAAAGAAGTTGAACAGGCTGAAACCGTCGATGATGCCGTAGGGCGTGCCGTCTTCGGCCACAAGCGGCGCAATGCCGCCGGTGCGGCTGGCGAGTGACCAGGCTTCAGTCAGCGGGGCGTCGGGAGGCAGGGTGTCGAGTTGGCGGGTAACGGACTCGAAACGCGGCGATGCGTCGGTCAGCAGGGTGGGCGGTTCCATGCTCAGTTTTTTCAAAATCCAGGCGGTTTGCTGGTTGATGGCCCCAGCGCGCGCGGCGACGGTATCCAGCCCATCGCGTTGGCGCAGCAGCCAGGCATACCCCATGGCTGCTGCGATGGAATCTGTATCCGGGTTGACATGCCCGGTGACGTAAACACGGTCACTCATCTGTGTTTTATCCTTGTGTTTCTGGAAATGTGCAATTGGCAGTCCATTCTGGCTAATAGTAGCACAAAGGACAATTCCTTTCCACAGTATTTTTTGATATAATCCCTCTACTCAAAGGGAACCTAAAGGCAGAGCGCCTTTAGGTTTTTGTAGTTATTTGACCAGAAGAAAAGGTCAATTAAGGAGAATGTATGACCCATGAAATGTGGATTGCTTTGGGCATTTTGGCCTTTGCAATCCTGTTTTTTGTCACCGAATGGCTTCGTGTCGATGTCGTAGCCCTGATTGTTGTGATTGCGCTGATGCTGACCGGGCTCTTGACGCCGGCCCAGGCGATTGCCGGTTTCTCGAATACGCTTGTGCTAACGATTGCCGCCCTGTTTATCATCGGGGGAGCCGTGCTGCAAACGGGGTTGGCGGGCATCATCGGTAACCAGGTGTTAAAAGTGGCCGGGGCCAACCCGACTCGCCTGCTGGTGATGGTCATGTTGACCGTTTCCCTGATGTCGGCGTTTATGAGCAGCACCGGCACGGTGGCAGTCCTGCTCCCGGCAGTTGTCAGCCTGGCCGCCAGCGCGCGCATCAGCCCCTCGAAGTTACTCCTTCCCCTGGCCTATGCTTCCCTGTTGGGCGGGGCGCTGACGCTGATTGGCACGCCGCCCAACCTGGCGGTCAGCGATTTGCTGCGCGAAAACGGGTATGCGCCGTTCCAGTTTTTCGATTTTACCCTGCTGGGCGGGTTGCTGCTGGCGAGCGGCATCATCTATATGGCAGCAGCAGGCCGCCGTATGTTGCCAGAACGCGCCGCCGTCCGGGAACTGGCGCGCGTCGAAACCCCAAAAGAGATCGTCCGGCGTTATGCCTTGCCTGAAAATTTATTTTGGCTGCGCGTGCGGGATAGCTCGCCCCTGGTTGGCAAAACGGTGGCGGAAAGCGACTTTGGGAAACGTTTCAATGTCAACATCATCGACCTGAAACGGAAGGCTGAAGGGCGCGCAATCGCGCGGGTTGGCGAAGCGAAACTGGTCTGGCAGGACGAAAAGACTCGTGAAATGAAGCCAACGGTGGATACCATTTTCTACGCCAATGACCTGGTGCTGGCGCAGGGCGCGCCTGATGATGTAGCCCATCTGGCTGCATCCTGGAATCTGGGCGTCCAACTGGCCCAACCTGAAGACGATAAATCGCTTATGAATCAAGAGGTCGGCCTGGCTGAGGTCTTGCTGCCGCCTGATTCTTCCTTGATTGGCAGCACGCTGGTTGATTTGCAGTTTGGCAGCGCGCACCGTTTGACCGTCCTGGGCATTCGCAGACCCGGCTCCGAAGAAGCCCTGAACCTGAAAACCACCAGCCTGCGGTTTGGCGATATTTTGCTGGTGCAAGGCCCCTGGCAAAATATCCTCGCGTTGCGCAAGAAGCAGCGAGACTTTGTGGTCATGGGCCAGCCGGAGGCCCTGCTTGGCCCGGCGCAGCGGCACAAGGCGCCGCTGGCAGCCGTTATCCTGGTTGGCATGTTGGTTGTTATGATTGGCGATTTCCTGCCGCTGACAACGGCTTCCATGCTGGCTGGTTTATTGATGATTTTGACCGGCTGCCTGACGATTGACGAAGCCTATGGCTATATTGACTGGAAAAGCATTGTCTTGATTGCCGGGATGCTGCCGATGAGCACTGCCCTGGAAAAGGCTGGCCTGGTAAATGTAGTGGCTGAAAATATAACCAGCCTGCTCGGGCCATACGGCCCAATCGCGGTGTTGGCAGGCTTATTCTTCGGCACGGCGATTTTCACCCAGCTGCTTTCGAACACGGCGACAGCGGTACTGCTGGCTCCCCTGGCGATGGCCTCAGCCCAAAACCTGGGCGTCCAGCCGCAAGCCTTTCTGATGGCTGTAGGCATAGCGGCCTCGATGGCGTTTGCCTCGCCGGTTGCCTCGCCGGTCAATACGCTGGTCATGGGCGCAGGGAATTATCGTTTCAGTGATTACATGAAAGTGGGCATTCCGCTGGTGTTGATTACTACCCTGGTGGCGATATTGATTCTGCCATTGCTATGGCCGTTCTAATCGAAGAGCATCCCGAAGGTTTCCTCACCTTCAGGACGCTCTTTTTTATTGTTTGCTGCTTACTTCTTTATCGCTCTCCACACCCGCTCGGGGGTGACCGGGTTGACATCTACATCCACGCCGAGCGCGTCGCGGATGGCGTTTCCGACTGCCGGGGCGACGCCATCCATCGGGATTTCGGCCACCGCTTTGACCCCGAACGGGTGGGTCGGCTCGAATGTCTCGACGAAAATCGTCTCCAGTTCGGGCATTTCGTCGGCCTGGAAGATGTGGTAATCGTGGAAGTCGCGTTCGCGGGCAAACCCCTGCGCATCGTAGACCATTTCTTCGCAGACGGCGTAGCCCAGCGCCTGGGTCATGCCGCCCTCGATTTGCCCGGAGGCCGTCTGCGGGTTGACGATGATGCCGCTATCGACTGCCATGACCAGTTTATCGACCGTCACCGCGCCGGTTTCAGTATCCACCGTTACTTCGGCGAATTGGGCGGCGAAGGGTGGCGGCGAGGAGGGCGAGACATACGAGGCCACGCCCATAATCTGTTCCTGGTTGTTGTGATGCAGGCTATCGAGGGCGATTTCGGTTAGGGGGATGGAACGGCCATCGGGAGCGTGGGCGGCTTTATCGAATAATCGAATCCTCGCATATTCGACATTGGAGCCAAACATGGCTGCAGCTCGTTTTTTGATTTTCTCTGCCACAATCTCCGCCGCTCGTACCGCTGCTGTGCCGGAAATATAAGTGGTGGATGAGGCATACGCGCCTTTGTCGAAGGGTGTGAAGTCGGTGTCGGACGAGTAAGTAATCATGTCCTCGACCGGCACGCCCAGCACCTCGGCAGCCATCTGCGCAAGGACGGTATCCGAGCCGGTTCCCAGGTCGGTCGCGCCGACCAGCAGGTTGAACGAGCCGTCGTCGTTGAGTTTGATGGATGCGCCGCCCATGTCAAGATAGGGGATGGCGGTGCCTTGCATGACCAGGGCGACTCCAATTCCTTTGCGCTTCGCGCTTCTGGTGTCAGGTTTTCCGGTGTCAGGTGTCAGGTCCTTTCCTGATACTTGATACCTGATACCTGATACTGAATTTCGCCATTCCTCATTCCCAAATTTATCATCCCAGCCAATCGTTGCTTTTCCCTGGCGGACGCATTCCTCTAACCCGACCGTGTGGATGATTTCGGGGCGTGGCTCGCGGCCTTCGTTCCAGGCGGTGCTGAAGGGGTGATATTCGCCGGGGCGGATGGCGTTCTTCAGGCGGAATTCGAGCGGGTCGAAGCCCATTGCCCGGGCAATTTTCTCCAGATGGCGGTCGAGCGGCCAGTAGCCTTGCGGCACGCCGTAGCCGCGGAACGCCCCGGCGGGCGGGGTATTCGTGTAAACAATATCGGCATAGAAGCGGATATTGGGGGCTTTGCGGTATTCACCATCGCCGACGTATAAGGCCATGCTCTTGTGGCCGGTGTTGCCCGTCACGGTCAGGGCGTGGGCGCCGTTTGCGCCGGTATCCGAGAGCGCGTACATCGAATTGGCGGTAATCGTGCCGTCACGCTTGACGCCGGTCTTCATGCGGATTCGCATCGGGTGGCGCGAGCGCGCGGCGATGAATTCTTCCTCGCGGGTGTACTCATAAATGACCGGGCGTTTGGTGGCAATCGTCAGGTGCGCGGCCACGTCTTCCATCAAGATTTCCTGTTTGCCGCCGAACCCGCCGCCAATGCGCGGCTTGATGACGCGAATCCGTTTGATGGGCAATCCCAGCACCGGGGCCAGAATGCGCCGCACGTGGAAGGGTACCTGGGTGCTGGTGCGAATCACCAGACGGTCGTCCTCGTCCCAGTAGGTGACGCAGACGTGCGGCTCGATGTGCGCCTGCTGGACTTTCGGCACTTCGTACTCGGCCTCGAAAATCTCATCGGATTCGGCGAATCCTTTTTCCACATCGCCGATGTCGATGCGGATGTGGGCGGCCAGGTTACGGGCCGGGTTGGAATCAGCAAAATTGACGTATTCCGGCTGGTCGTGGATGACGGTTGGGTTGTCCAGCGCCTCGCGCATGTCTAAAATCGCGGGCAGGATTTCGTAATCGACCTCGATCAAGCCGAGGGCTTTTTCGGCAATTTCGGGCGTTTCGGCGGCCACAAAGGCCGCCCGGTCGCCCACGAAGCGGACTTTGTTGTCGAGCGAGAAGCAATCCAGCGGTCCCGGAATTGGGTCGGATTGCCCGGCGGTGGAGTAGACGACGCGCGGAATGTCCTGCCAGGTCAGCACCGCTGCCACCCCCGGCAGGGCGCGCGCTTTGGATGCGTCGATGCGTTTAATCCGTGCATGGGCGTGGGGCGAGCGCAGCACTTTGGCGTGGAGTAAGGCTCTTGGTTCGATATCTGCTGCGAAGGCGGGTTTGCCCTGCGCCAGTTTGACGGCATCGACCTTCTTTTCGGGCTTGCCAACCACCTGCCACTTATCGGTTTCGGGGGCGACGACCATTTTGGGGAGCATTTGGGTTCTAACGGCTGTTGCCTGGTTGTCCGGTTCTCTAGTTGTCCAGTTTTCCGGTTCTTCCGGCTGGTCACTATCCATTGGTGACTGATTACTGTTCACTGGATACTGATGACTGACCACCCGCATCACTGCCTGCACCGGCTTCAGGTAGCCCGTACAGCGGCACAGCACGCCCGCCAGCGCTTCACGGACTTCGGCTTCGGTGGGGTTGGGGTTTGCGTCAAGCAGGGCTTTCGCGGCCAGGATTTGGGCCGGGGTGCAGTATCCGCACTGGATGGCGCCGCTCTCGATGAAAGCCTGTTGCAATGGGTGAAGTCCGCCGGTTTTGCGCCAGCCCTGCTGCGGGTGTTCGCCGAGGGCTTCCAGGGTGGCAACTTTATGCCCCTCGGCTTGCGCGGCCAGAATCAGCGTGGCATTGACCGGTTTCCCGTCCAGCAGGACGGTGTCCGAGCCGGAGAGTCCGTGTTCGTCGCCGAATTTGACGGAGTGGAATCCCAATCCACGCAATGCGGCCAGCAGGCTGGTATGCGGCAGGCAGTCTAATGTATATACCTTTCCATTGATGGTGAGGGAAATGTTCATGGCAGGCTCCTCTCTGACTTGATTCGATGGGTACAATGTCGAGATTGTCAGACAAGTAAATTATACGCGCTTTTGCTCATCAGGTATTGCTTTTTCACCCGTCTGTGTCGTATCATAGTACCAGTGAGGAGACTGCCATGAAATCATTGACCACAGGAACAGCATCGGGTTGTATTGTCTGGCTTATCGTTATCTGTTTGACCAGTTCTTGCCTTTTACCGGTTGCCGTTGCAATTGGCTCGTTTACTTCGACCACCGAACTGGCCGTGCGCGCCACTGCGCCGTATATCTGCCCGCCAGAGACGACCCCGCGCATTGGGACCTACCAGACCACTATGCGCGACGAATATGGCGTTGACCGGCCCGCGACCGCATCCGTGTTGGAATGCGTAGATGCGCAGGGGAAAGTCGTCAAGGAAGACCCCATTGCATGGACATTTCTCTGGCTGGGAATTTGCGCAGCCATTGGGCTGGTGGTTGTGATTGTCGTCAGCCTGTTCGTTTCCGCGCCGGTGGGGGTTTTCATGGGGCGGCGTTTCGGAAAAAACAAGACCGACCCCGCGTAGTCTGGCTTTCGTTGGGATTCCGTATCCCAGGCGTAGACGATTTCTAGTCCTGGTTTAATGTTTTTCCCCGCAATCTGTCGTATCATAGCGTCAGTGGCGCTTCAGTCACAGAAGGAGGTTACAGACCAAAAAATGGAACCGAAGCACATTAGGGGAAAGAGCGGATAAACAAACCGCTGGCAACCCGAACCGGAAACATGCCAGACGTCTGCCACGACGATAAAGTGGTTTTATCTCGCGCTTTCTCCAGCAAACCAGAACGGTACGTCATCAGGCGGATGGGCACAAGCCCATCCGCCTTTGTGTTAATCGACGGCGTTGGTCGAGTAGCCGGTGGTCGAGCCTGTCGAGACCTGCGTATCGAGACCAACGGCCTACTTCCACGTAAACTCCAGCACCCCGCTTTGAGGCAGCGTCACTGTTTGCGTCTTTGGCTCGACTGTGCCGCTGTAGCCCGGCTTGTATGTGCTGCAACTCTCATCGGCCCAGATATTGCCCTTGCAGGCCACCGCGTTTTGCGTCACCGTCCACGTGCCGCTCGCGCCTGGCGGAAGGAAGGCGTAAAATTCGCCGCTGGCATCTGAAACCGCTGTCGCGCCGCTTTCGGCTCCCTCTGGCTTGACATCGAACCCAATGCCCTGGATGGACGTTCCCAGCACATCGACCACCCGCCCCCGAATGACGACTAACCCTTCCGGCGTAATAACCGGGATAGCCTGCAAATCGACCTGTGATTTGAGCAATTCGGCAAACACCCAGCCCTGCGCGCCATCCCTGGCCGCCACCCGAATCCATTCCCCGCCAGGCGACTTCCCTTGCACGGTCAACACCGTTTTGGCATCCAGCAGGCGCAGCGCGTCGAACAGGAACCCCGGCCCAAGCCGCAGTTTCAGGCCATCGACTGCCGGGCTGACCTCGAAACTGACGAAAGGCGTCGGGCTGCCGGCCGGGGTCACGCTTGGGATGGGGGTGGGCGGCAACACAAACGGTGTGGCAGTTCCATCTGCCGTAAGTATTGGCGTGATGGTGGGCAGCGGGGCCGAGGCCTGCTTCGAACAGGCTGTAAGCGCCCCGGCAAACAGGAACAGGAACAGGATAGTTCGTGAATTCATTTTGTCGCCTCCTTTCATCTCCAAAAATATTATATCCCGCTAAATTGAAACCGTTACGAAGGTTTTCTAAAAAACGGCCAACTTTGTGGCAAAAACCTTCGGGACGTTCTTGTTTGCCAACAGGCGCAAAAAAAAACGGCGGAATGCCGCCGTCTCTTGTAAACTCACAGAATCCATTGTACAACAAAACCCCAAAAATCTTGTCCAGACATTACCTTACAGTTGTCATGGTTTGTTTTAATGTATTCATCCCGGTTTTGTTGTATCCTGTGTTCAGTAACTACTTCATTCACCCAGTTACAGAAAGGAGGTCAGAATTCGAATACCAAACTATCCAGCTGGCACTCCCGGAGGTGAAATCGGGGTTTGAGTAAGTTCCTGGCAACACGGCTCTCCTGCCTGCGCCAAACGTACCCCATCACGATAGCATGGGTTCCCGGTTCACCTCGCCAAGACCAGCGAGCAAGCGCACCTGCAAGACCTTGGCCCGTTTTATCGTTATTGGTCAAGCACAATTTATCTGAAAGCGTGACGGATGGGAAACCCCCATCCGTCGTTTTTATTTTGTGAATGTCTCACTTTTGGGCGAGGACCACATAAAATTCATCTGCTTCGCTCTCGGCTTTACCCGTCAAACCAGGGTGGATTTCGACCGCGCTGAAGCCGGCCTCCGTTAACATCGACGTTATCTCCTCTTCGTCATAGCCCTGCGTGCTGGAGGCAAAGCGCGTGACCTGCGCCGTTTCGGCGTCGATGATGAAAAACCGCTCGGTAGCGACGGTTTGCTGCTCGTCCCAGAACGATTCCATCAGGCACAGGTGCGGCTTATCGGAGAAAAGCCCGCTTTCGGAGGAGTACCAGGTGGAGGGCTGGTTGCCCATTTGTTCCACCGTATCGACGGTGTGGACTTCGAGCAGCAGTTTGCCGCCGGGCCTGAGCGCGGCCTGGGCTTTTTGGAGAATCTTTTGGGCGTCGGCGGGTGTAAAGACGTTGAACTCGCCAAAGATGAACAGGACCAGGTCATAGCCGCGTCCGAACTTCTCGGCGCGCGCATCGCCCAGGGTGTAAGAGCAGGTTTCGGGAGAGTGATTGACGGCATACTCGATGGAGGCGGGAGAAAAGTCGATTCCGCGGCACGAATGACCCAGCCGGGCCAGTTCCGCGCAGTACAGGCCGGGGCCGCATCCCAGGTCGAGGATGGCCGAGGTGGTTTTCGCCAGGACAAATTCATGAATCCACTGAATATGCTGCTTGATTTTGGTTTTGCGGCGGCTGGCGGCGTCGTGTTTCTGGCTCAGGTGTTCCTTGAGCATTCGGCGGCTGAAATCGGGGTCGTTCCAGGGGATTTTTTCGCCCTCGGCCCAGGGGGCCAGGGCTTCGCTGCGTTCGATGATGGTTTGAAGGCTCATAAGGTTACGGGATGGTGAAGGTGACTTGTTCGGGGTTGACGATGGCGAGTGGGACGCGCAGGATCGGCATTTGTGGCAGGACATTGTTGCTGATTTCGAGGTCATAAAGCGACATCCAGGGAACTTTGGACAGTTCCAGGCTGGGGCCAATGCCGCTTTGGGCCGAGACGCGGATGACCCCTTTGAACTGGAAGGTGCCGACCCCGGCCAGGATGGGCAGCATGGCGCGGTTGGCTTCATCCGGGTCGTAATCGACGCCGTCATTGCCGGGCGGGACGAGGTGCAGGGCGATGACCATTGTGAGGGGGAGGAAGACTTCGGGGCTGTTGGTGGATTTGACCGCCCCGCTGAACTGCACAGTGTTGACGCGCAGCAGGTGGAGATAGCGCGGCGCGCCCTGGGTGCGCAGCCAGGTGCTGACGCGCACGTTTTCTTTGGTAATGACTTCGCCGCGAAAGACGCTCTCGCGGGTGTAGACCATGACCGGGGTCAGTTTTTCATCGGGGGCAGGTGTGTACATGGGTTGGCTCCTGTTGGAAATCGTCCCGAAGGTTTGAATGGAGTTTTTCGAGGAAACCCAGGAAAAACCCTGGGGACGGCGTGGAATTTCCTTACCCAATCATAGCATTTTTTTTGCTGATTGTGGAACGTCCCGAAGGGTTTCGTGGCGCAATTCGGCGATTTCTGGAAAACCCTTCGGGACGATTTGAAGCCAAGTCATAAATACGCCAGGATGGTTTCCAGGTTTTGTTCCAGCGGCGCAAGGGTATCTACAACCAGGTGCGGCTCCTGCCAGGCGGCGTAGTAACTTCGGACGTGTTCCACATCCTGCCAGGTCAGTTCGTGCCAGCCGGGGATGTTCCGCTGGCGGGAAGCAATCCGGGCGCGGTGAACTGCCTCGTCGGGGCAGACGCATTCGACCACGCGCCAATCCGCGCGATATTGCGCGGCCAGGGTTTTCCACGCGGCCCGAATGCTCAGGGTGCTGGCGACGCTGTCGAGGATGACCGATTGCCCGAGCATTAACTGCCGCTCGGCCAGGATGGTCAACAACTCGTACCCGGCAGAACCGAGCGGTTTTTGGGGATTGCCCGGGGCCAGTTCGCAGCGCAGCAGGGTGGCTTCGAGCCAATCCTTGGCAAAGACGGGAATGCCCTGCGCGCGTCCCACGGCTTCGGCCAGGGCAGATTTGCCCGCGCCGGGCAGGCCGGAGAAG
Source organism: Anaerolineales bacterium (assembly GCA_034432975.1). GTDB lineage: Bacteria > Chloroflexota > Anaerolineae > Anaerolineales > Villigracilaceae > UBA5195. The sequence goes on from DAOUAZ010000281.1 coordinate 19,482, forward strand.
ACAATCAGTTTCATGGTGATTTTATGGTTTGGCCCAGAAAACGTCTGGATTGTGGACGACGAGGCTTTTGTCAATAAGACCGCTCCGCCCGTCGTCGTTCCCGGCAGGGTTGAGAACGACCATTTCCCTGTCTTTCGATGAATCTGACCCGAAACCTGAATATCGAGGGCTGGCAAATCGGTACAGGTTTTTGGCAAGGTAGTGCGGGTAATCGACATCCAGCGGGCCGCCATTGTAGTTGATTTCGGGGTTGGCGATTAAGACCTCCCCGCTGCGCAGGCTGGCGCGGATGTCGGCAACTCCCAGGGGCTGCCCCGCCGAATCCACGAAATAGGCCTGGTAGGATGGGTCGAAAAAGACCCAGCGACCCAACTCTGGCAGATAGGCAATGGCGACGACATGGCTGTCGGTGGAAAAATCCCTGGGAAGCAGTTCGACAATCCGGGATTGGATTCCCACGCTGAGCAGGGATTCCGACAAGATGATTGCCAGTCCCCGGCAGTTCAGCCCCCGGCCCGTGCTGTGGGCATGTTCGATGAGCGAGATGGCGTCCCGTTGGCGGGGGAGCGGCTGGCTGCCGTCGTGCGGAACCAGGTCATGCGCCCATGCCAGCAGGTTTTTGGCCTGTTCCAGGCTTGAACCGGGACCGGCAACTTCGTCCAGCCGGTAGGTTTCGCGCAGAAGGGTCAGGCCTGGGCTGTCAGCAGACTCGTAGGAAAAGGAAATATTGGCAACCTCGGTCGGGTCGTAGGCAGGGGAGTTTTGCAGGATGGACTGGTAATCGGTTCCCGGGTGGTAGGAAAAGCGCTCCAGCAGGGCCGGGAAGCCGAGCCACGCCAGGGCCAGCAGCCCAAGCGGGACCAGCAGGAACAGGATGTTTCGAGAGCGGAAAGTGGATTTCATCGATTTGCCTTTGGCGTAAGTGACAGCGAGCAAGGTGAATTGCTTTCACTTACGTTTCGGCTTTGGCAGGGTTGCGCCGTGTTTCAGGCGAGCGCCTTTTTCATCCGCTCCAGGGCCTGCTCCAGCGTGACGCGCGGGCAGCCGAAGTTCAAGCGCAGGAAGTTTTCTCCGCCTGCGCCAAAGGTCGCGCCGTTGTTCAGGGCCACCCGGGCGTTTTTAAGGAAAAATGTGTAGGGATTGCCGCTGATTTTCCCGCTCTCGACCAGTCCGCTGCAATCGAGCCAGGCCAGGTAGGTGGCTTCGGGGCGGGTGGTGCGAATTTCGGGCAGTTCGATTTGAACGAAGTCCACCAGGAAATCGCGGTTGGCGCGCAAATAAGAAATGAGTTCCGCCAGCCAGTCTTCACATTCTCCTGAAAAAGCGGCCTGGGCGGCCACCTGGGCCAGGCTGGCAACGTGCAGGGTCATGCGCTCGACCTGTTCTTTGTACCGCTCACGCAATTCTTTGTTGGGGATGATGGCAAATCCGCAGAACAGCCCGGCGATGTTGAAGGTTTTGGAGGGGGCGATTAAGGTGATGGATTTTTCCGCAATTTCGGGCGAGAGCGACGCGACGGGAACGTGCTTTTGCTCCCCCAGCAGCAACTCGCTGTGGATTTCGTCCGAGACGATGACCGCGTCGTGTTTCAGGCAGGTTTCGGCCATGCGGGAGAGTTCCTCCGCGCTGTAAATTTGTCCCGTTGGGTTGTGCGGGTTGCAGAGCAGGAACATTTTCGTCCGGCTGCCGCCGCTGTGGAAGGCGTTGTCGAAGGAATCCCAATTAATTTGGTAACGTAAGATATTATCTTGCGCTACGCAGTCCAGTTCCGCTTCCTGGCGGATGACGCCCTGGTGTTTCTGGATGTCGTTGAAGGGCATATAGACCGGCGGCTGGATGAGGTAGCCGTCGCCGGGGCGGCACAGGGTTTGGGCGGCGGCGTAAAATCCGCTCACCAGGCCGGTGATGGCGACCACGCTTTCGGGGGCAACGTCCCAATTGTAGAGGGTCTTCATCCGCGCGGCCACCGGTTCGAGCAGGGCTTTGCGGGGCATTTCATAGCCGAAAATGCCATGCTCGACGGCTTTCTGTAAGGCTTTGGTGATGGGTTCCGGCGCGGCGAAATCCATATCCGCCACCCAGAGGGGCAAAACGTCTTCGGGATACGCGTTCCATTTGATACTGTTGGTGCTGCGGCGGTCGATGACGCGGTCGAAGTTGTGGGGCATGGGGATTTTCCTTATATTACTTCAAATAGGCGTCGAAGAATTCCACCAGCGCTTGCCCGTATTCGACGGGATGGGTGTAGGGCGCGGCGCAATGGCCTGAATCGGGCAGGTTGAAGTGGATTTTGGGGCCGCTGGCCGCCTCGTAATACGATTGGACGCGCGCTTCTTCCCCGCCCTGACCGGTGGAGATGAACAGCAGGGGACGCGGGGAAACCGCCTGGATGGCTTCGAGGGTGCTGATGGGCGCGTAGGTCCCGGCTTTGATGGCGACGATGTGGAAGTAGGCCGTAACCGTCAGGGCGTGGAAGGGGTCTTGCTGAAAATTGGGCTTGTTCTCCTCCCAACTGAGCGGGCTGGGAGCGTCTACTGCCACCGCGCCGATTTGGGGCGAGAACGCGGCCCCGCCCAGGGCAATTGCCCCGCCCGAAGAACAGCCGGAGACGCCGATTTTGGCGTCTTTTTGGCGTGTAGTCAAAAAATTGACGGCTTCCTGCACATCGGGAATGTCGAGCCAGCCGAGCGAGCGCACCGTCCCGTCGCTTTCGCCGCTGGCGCGCTGGTCGTACATCAGGAGTCCGTAGCCTTGCTGGTAGAGCATTTCGGCGGGACGCATAACCGCCATCCGGTCGCCATAGTAGGGATGCAGCAGGATGATGACCGCGCCATTTTGGGGCGGAATGTACCAGCCGCGCAGGGTCAACCCGTCGGCGGTGCGGAAACTGATTTTCTCGAACTCCGCGCCAAAGCGGGTGGGGGAGTCGCAGCAGACGGGGTGCTGGAGCGGGACGGTGACCGCCGTCACCAGCGCGGCTACGCTGAAGAGCCAGAATCCGATGGGAGTCAGCAGCAGGAGAAAGGCCAGGAGTCTGAGCCAGTAGAGGAGCGGGCGGCGGGTTGATTGGGCGGGTACGGTCATTTGTTATCGTTTGTATGCCACGATGACCCCATCCCGCAGGGGCAGCAGGGTCACAATCCAATTGGGGTCTGTCGTGATGGCGCGGGTGAATTGATGCACACCCTCGGTGTCTGCGCTTTTATCGTTCGGATCGAAGATGCGGGCGTGCCAGAGCATGTTGTCGATAATCAGGACGCCGCCGGGACGCAGTTTTTCTTTGATAACGGGCAGGGAAGCGGGAAGCAAGGGGATGGCGGCAAGGACGCGCATGGTCGAATCGATGACGCTGGCGCTGACTCGGGCGGAGTGGATGGTCTGTTGGGAAGTGGAGATGGCTTGGGGTAAATCGTGAGTGGTGACGGTGGAGAGGGTGTTTATCAGGGGCAGGGTTTCTTCGACCGATTTGCCGGCCGCCTGGATGGGGGCGACCAGGGAGATGAGCGAGTCATCGGCCTGGTCGAGCGACTGCGAGGTAACTGCCAGCCCATCGGAAGTGGTTTGGAGGGCGGTATCGAGCAGCGCCAGGGTCTCGTTGACGCTGGTTTTGATGTCGGCCTCGAGGCGCCACAGGCCGACGATTCCAAAGATGCTGATGGTCATGCCTGCCAGGGAGGCGGCAATCAGCAGGATGCCGAGGGAAGAAAAAAGCGTGCGTTTCATTGCCTGTTACTCACGTAAAATGGACTATATGAGCAAGTATACGATATTTTTGGCGAAAGGCTTTTTTAGGCGAAGCGGGCGAAAACATGCACCGGTGAGCAGTTACCTTTTATGTATATATCAATCTGCGGTGGTCTCGATACGCCGGAAAAGCACCGGCTGCTCGACCGTCGACAGGAACGGCAAAATGGCGTCGGCGACCTGCCCGGCGGCGGTGACGGGGGCGCTGTGGTCGGCGTTGACCAGCCGGTCCTGCGGGCCGGGGCGGCGCGGGGGGACGGATATCCAGTCGTGTTTGCCCCACACCATCAGCGCGGGGACGTTTGGCAGTTGGAAGGGCCGGCCCGCGCCTGCGGGTAGACTGTGAAGGGTGCGTTTCAGGGTTTCGGGGCGGCAGGCGCTGATTTCGCGCATCCACTCGGCAGAGAGCGGATGGGGCCGCAGGTTGAATGCCAGCAAACGGATTAAAAAATCGAGCCGGGAACCGCTCAAGAGGAAATCCCCCGTTTGGGCCCAGCGCGAATCCAGCCACAGGGCCAGGCGCAATCCCATCGCCGCCGAAAGGGGCGCTTTCAACGGGCAGAGCAGCACGGCGCGCTGGACGGCCTCCGAATCCAGGTTCAGGTACGATTCCACCACCCGAGAGCCGCTGGAGTAGCCCAGCACGCTCCACTGCGAGAAGCCGAGTTCGCGCCGCAGGCCGCGCAGGGCCTGGGCGGCGGCTTGCAGGTAGTGGGCGCGGGCCGGGGGCAGGGCCGACGCGCCGATTCCGGGCAGTTCGGGCATGACAAGGGTAAAATGGGGGCTGAGGCGCGGCAGCAGACTGTTCCAGATGTTGAACGAAATCCCGAAACCGTGCACCAGCAGGAGCGGCGGCCCCTGTCCTTCCACTTGTACCGACAACGAGGCAATTTTTGGCATGGCAAATATCCTGATTTTCGTATCCAAAACGGGGGGCGGGCATATCAGCCTGGGCGAAGCGCTGCGCGACCTTCTGAATGATAAACACCGGATTGAGTTAATCGACCCGCAGCCGCGCATTGTTCACTGGCATTATCGCGCGGTCAGCCGGCACGCGCTCTGGCTGTGGTCGCTGGAATACCGCTTGAGCAACGGCCCGCGCCGGGCGCGCCTGGCGCACACCCTGGCCCAGGCCCAGGCGCCGCTCATTCTGCGCGCCATCGAGCGCGTCCGGCCCGACCTGATGATGACGACCTACCCCTTCCTGGCGGATGAAGTGACGGCGGCCATGAAACTGCGCCCGCGCGTCCGGCGTCCGTTTGCCATGCTGCTTTCGGACCCCGGCCCGGTGCATTCGGCCTGGCTGACGGAGCGCAAGGCGCAGGCGGTGTTCGCGCCGACCCGCGAGACCTTCCAGCAGGCGCTGGAGGCCAAACTCCCGCCGGAACGCCTGCACCTGACCGGCTGGCCGGTGCGCGGGCAATTCTATCACGCCGGGCCGGAGCGGGCCGAGACCCTGGAGCGGATGGGACTGAACCCCGACCGGTTCACCGTCTTTATGCAGGGCGGCGGCGAGGGGGCCACCGGTTACGCGGCGGCGGTCGAGCAGCTGTCCAACATCGAGGGGCTGCAAATCATCCTGGCGGTGGGAACGAATCACGCGCTGTATGAGCGTTTTCGCGGACACAAGAGCGTGTATGCCTTGCCGTTTACCAAAGAAATCGCCCGCCCCATGTCGGCGGCGGACGTGGTGATGGGCAAGGCCGGGCCGAACATCCTGTTCGAGAGCGTGACGCTCGGCAAGCCCTTCATCGCTACATCCTACATCCCCGGGCAGGAAAAGCCCAATCTCGATTT
>DAOUAZ010000282.1:0-2592 GCA_034432975.1 Anaerolineales bacterium
GTTGTACCGCCCGGTCGTCGTCCACGCTGCCATCAGCCGCGCCAAGAATGAACTCATCCAACCCGATGACTTCCCGGTCGTGACTTACCGCGACGAGGCTGTCAAGCGTATTTACCAGCGTTACCAGGAAATGCTCCAGCAGTCGAATGGCGTCGATTTCGATGACCTGCTCTTGATGACCACAAACCTGATGGCCGAACATCCTGACGTGCGCGAAAAATATGCCCAGCGCTTCCGGCATGTGTTGGTGGATGAGTTCCAGGATACCAATATCGCGCAGTACACGCTGCTCAAGTATCTCTCTTCGGTGCATAACAATATCTTTGTGGTTGGCGACCCGGACCAGTGTTTCCCAACAGGTACTCTGATACAAACACCCGGCGGGCAAAAACCAATCGAATCGCTCCACGTTGGAGATATGGTCACCGCCGCAAGCGGGCGCGGCGCAATGCTGGCCTCCAAAATCAATCATGTTGGTAAGCGCCCTTTTACCGGCAGCCTGGTGCGCGTGACCACCAAAAGCGGGGCTTCTTTCCGTGCCACCCCCAATCATGTCGTCTTTGCCCGGCTAGGGCTGCAACCTGGGTTACATTATGTCTATCTGATGTACCGCAAAGACAAAGGGTATCGTATTGGAATGGCTTCACATGCGCGCAGTGATGGCATCAGCGATGTGCTGCAAATAGGGTTAAAAGTGCGGGGAAATGCCGAAAATGCCGATAAAATTTGGGTATTGAAGGTTTGCAAGACGCGCGAGGAAGCTGCTTACTGGGAAACTTTCTATTCCGTAAATTATGGCATTCCGACCACGGTGTTTCATGTGCGCGGGCGTCGGATGCGCATGTTACAGGAAAACATTGACCGACTTTACCGTGACATCGACACTGCGGCCAATGCCAAAAAGTTATTTGCCGACCTGGAGATTAACTTTCAATACCCACATTACACCCCTCAGGGAACCTACCGCAACGTGGTCAACCTGCGTTATTTTGGCGATGGCCGTCTAACAGCCCAATCACCCTGGCACGCACACCGGGTCGACTTGTGGAGCAGTGATTTGCAACTGGCTGAAAAATTGCGCAATCTGGGCTACAATCCACGCATTCGCAGCCGCAACAACTGGCGCATTGGGCTCAATCGCTTGAATTACGAGGATATTCAACAGACAGCCCAAAAATTGAGTCTGGATACCGGCAACGCAGAAATTGTTACAGGGGCATTCCTCACCGAAAGCAATTATTCAAGACTGTCTCCCCGTTTCAACCTGATGCCTGCCAGCCAGTTGCACCCGACCATACTCGTAGCGATTGAAAAAGATGGAAAAATCATCGAAGATGAGATTGTAGAGATTGAACGCGAAACCTACAGTGGCGAAGTTTATGATTTGGAAGTCGATAACCTGCACAATTACCTGGCGGGTGGCATCGTTGTTCACAATTCCGTTTACCGCTGGCGCGGGGCTGATTACCGCAACGTACAGCGCTTCGAGCAGGATTTCCCCGGCGCGCAGGTGATTTTGCTGGAGCAAAACTACCGTTCCCGGCAGACGATTCTCGATGCGGCGATGGGCGTCATCGACAAAGCCCCGCGCCGCCGCAAGAAAAAACTCTTTACCGAGCGCGGGGAGGGTGAAAAAGTCGTCTTCTACGAAGCGCTCGACGATTACGGCGAGGCAAGTTTTGTAGTCGATACCATCGCCCAACTGGTCGCCGGCAAACAATTCGAGCCGGGCGAGTGCGCGGTGATGTACCGCACCAATGCCCAGAGCCGCCTCATCGAAGAAGCCTTCCTCCAGGCGCGGCTGCCCTATCGCCTGGTCGGGGCGCAGCGCTTCTATGGCCGCCGTGAAGTGAAGGATGTGATTGCCTTCCTGCGGCTGGCCCAAAATCCCGATGATGAAATCTCGCTCGACCGGGTCATTAACATTCCCCCGCGCGGGATTGGCGATAAGACGATTATGACCCTTCACCTGGTTGGGCGCGAATCCAAAACTTCCCCCGGACAGGTCCTGCTGGATATGGCGCGCGGTTCTGATTCGGTGTATTGGGAGAAATTCTCCGGGCGCGCCGCCCTGCCCCTGGCCGATTTCGGCGGGATGCTGGCAGCCTGGCGCGGTTTGCTCGATACCTACACTGTGCCGGAACTCTTCGACCGCATCCTGAGCGACATCAATTACAAAGAGCATCTCGATGACGGCACGGAGGAGGGCAAAGACCGCCTCGATAACGTGATGGAATTGCGCCGCCTGGCTGAGGAATACCAGACCCGAACGCTGGCGGAGTTCCTAGAAAACGTGGCCTTGGTCAGCGACCAGGACACCCTCAGCGAGGGGAATGTGCCAACGCTATTAACCATGCACGCCGCCAAGGGTCTGGAGTTTGGCGCGGTGTTCATCGTCGGTCTGGATGACGGGGTGCTTCCTCACAGCCGTTCGTTCGACGAACCTGAAGAAATGGAAGAGGAGCGGCGTTTATTCTACGTGGGCATCACCCGCGCCAAGGAGAGACTCTACCTGGTGCGGGCCATGCGCCGGGGCGGGCGGGGATATGCCGAGGAGACGGTTGAATCTCGTTTCCTGGAGGATATTCCCGG
>DAOUAZ010000283.1:0-1886 GCA_034432975.1 Anaerolineales bacterium
CTGGTGGCAGGTTTTACATTCGTAGCGTTGCACTCCGGCTTTTGTTTTACCGGCTTTGATGATATTCGGCTTGGCAGGATTTTCTTCTAATTGGCGGTACTTTGGACAACTTTCATTCGGGCAAAGGTCTCCGGGCTTGGCGAAGGTTATCATTCCGCCTCCTTGCTCTCTTTTTACCCATCTTTTACCACTTTTCAACCACACCCGAAAGGGCGACTACCCAGGTATAAAATGCCGGTAAAATCCGCGCCCATCAAGACCAACGTACCGAAATCGCTGTCATGGGTCATCACAACCCTGCCAAACTTATTTGCCTGTTTTAAAACCACCGAGTCGGTAATGCCAAACCGCCCCAGTTCCGCGATGGAAGTAATATCAGCGCCGCCTTGACGTAGAAATTCCACCACTTGCGGATGGATATTTTCATCGGCTAACAAGGGATAATCGAGCGGGTGCATTACTTGACTGTCGCATCCAAAAGCACTTCGTTTTTGACGGACTGGGCTGCATATTTGAGCGATTCTTCGATGGCAGCCGCTGTCAACTGTGGATACGTTTTCAACACATCGTCACGGGTTGCGCCACTGGCAAATAACTCTAGGATAAATTCCACGCTCAAGCGCGTGCCGCGAATGTGCGGTTTGCCACTGAGGATTTTTGGGTCATACGCAATTTGCTGGAACATAGGAACCTCCGTGACAAATTATACACCGATAGACTTTGCCCAAAAAAGCCGCGCCAAACAAAAAACTCCCCGCACGGAAACCCGCCGGGGAGTTTTTCATCACTCATCACTTGTCACTCATCATTCCCCTAATGCTCCCCGCCCCTTGCCAGGGCCAGTATCTCCTCGCGCGTTTCATAGACCCGCACCAGTTTGCCGTCGCGCATTTGCAGGACTCGGTCGACGTACTGGCACATGCGCAGGTCGTGCGTGACCATAATCCCGGCGCGGTTGTTCTCGTGAATGAGGGCGGCGAAGGTCTGGACGACCTGGAAGGCGCGCTCGGTGTCGAGGCTGGCGGTCGGTTCGTCGGCCAGCACCACCGTCGGGGAGTGAATCAAGGCCCGGGCAATCGCCACGCGCTGCTGCTGTCCGCCCGACATCTGGCTGGGCAGGTTGCGCAGGCGTTCTCCCAGCCCCAGGCGGGCCAGCAGTTCGGCGGAACGCATCCGCCCGGCTTTGTCGAGGCGGTTGTTCAGGCGCAGCATCAACTCGACGTTTTCGAGCGCGCTCAGGAACGGAATCAGGTTGTTCGATTGGAAGGTAAAGCCGATTTTCTCGCGCCGCAGTTGGACGCGCCGCTTTTCGTTCATCAGGGCCATATCCTGACCGTCAATCAGCACCTGCCCGCTGGTTGGCGTGAGCAGGGCGGCCAGGATGGAGAGCATAGTCGTCTTGCCGGAGCCGCTCGGCCCGACCAGGGCGACGAACTCTCCCTGCTGCACCGAAAACGAGACATCATCAACGGCATTAATCGAACCGGTGTCGGTGGCAAAGGTCTTGATGACGTTGCGGACTTCCAACGCAACGGATTTTTTTTCGTCTGTTTCGCCCGCGGTTACGCCGCGGGCAGGCATATTGACCATTACACTCATTGTTGTTTTCCTGAATGCGGAATAAATTCCGCGTTACGATAGCCGCAACGCTTTGAGCGGTTCGATGCGCACCGCGTAAATGACCGAGACCAGGCCGCCCAGCGGGCCAATCAGCAGCAGGGCTGCCAGCGCCAGCGCGGACGCGGTTCCGTTGAAGAACAACGGCACAGTGGGAGGAAATCCGAGTGAAAACAACCAGGTCAGGACTCCGCCTATCGCCACGCCAAAGGCCGTCACCAGCGTAATCTGGATGACCGCCGCCGCGCCGACGACCGGGTTCGACGCGC
>DAOUAZ010000284.1:0-1869 GCA_034432975.1 Anaerolineales bacterium
AAGGCCAGCGCCCCGCGGTGCCAGCCGACAATCATCGGCGCGCCCAGCACGACGGCGGAATAGTCATCGAGGCGGGTCACTTTTTCGAGCGGCAGGGTCTCTACTGCGGCGTTTTTGCCCAGTTCGGCGGCAACTGCTTCGGCGACTTTGGCGGTCGAACCGGCGTTGGTGGCGCAGGTGACGAGGATTTTTTGCATAAAAACTCACTTTCCAGCGCTGAACGAGTAGCGGATGGCGCTTTTCGAGCAGGTGTCGACACAGTTGCCGCACAGGATGCACTCGCTGTGTTCCATTTGCTCCATCTCGACCATCGCATTGACATCCAGCCCCATTGGGCAGTTGCGGGCGCAGAGTTTGCAATCGGAGCAGGCGGCGGCGTCTGCTACCAGTCGCAGGGAGGGCCAGGGCAGGCGGTTGCGAATCCAGCGTCCGATAACCATGAAGGGCGCCATCCAGCAGATGGTGTGGCAGCCGGCCCGGCGTCCGAAAATGACCGCCAGCCCGATGAACAGGAAAATGACCACGAAGTAGATGACGTACTTTTCGGGCGAATCCACCGAGACGCCGCTTTCCGTCAAATGGAGCAGGTTCACGCTGGAATAGCCGCCCGCCCGGGCGAGCAGCCAGAGGATGATGGACATCCACGGAATCCAGATGAGCCACTTAATCCAGGCGACTTGATCGGGATTCATGGCGCGGTTGTTGATGGGTTCGGCGATATCGGCCATGGCCGAGCCGGGGCAGACCCAACCGCACCAGGCGCGGCCCAGGAAGAGCGAGGAGACGAACATCAGCCCGAACATGGCCGCGCTGCCGTTCAGGATTCCGTTCATCGCGCCGTCGATGATGACGTAGGGCGAGAGGAAGTTCATCGTCACCGGGAAGATTAGGAAGGAGAACAGGACGATGCCTTTGCGGATGCGCTGGCGTTTGGAGAGTTGTTTGAGCATGGGATACCTTTCTATTCTCTCGGAACCTGCCCGTTCTTAACCCGCGCGATGACTCTTTCGGCCCAGGCCAGGTTGGCGCGCATATTGGCCAGTCCGTTTTCGAGCGTCAGCAGCCAGAAGAAATGCTCACGCGGCGAGGGGATTTCCTGCTGGAACGGGCCTAACTGCCCTTCGACCTGGTCGTACTGGCTCAGAATGGCGCGCATGATGGCGGCATAGCCCTCGAATTTGGCGAGAATTTCATCATCAGATAACTGCCCGCTGAAAAAGACCTGGATGAGCGGCGCGCTGCGCGGTTCGCCCAGCGGCGGCGGGCCGGCAATCCAGCGCAGCAATTCGGCCCGCCCGGCTTCGGTGATGTGATACACCTTTCGGTCGGGGCGGTCTTCCTGCGGGATGCGTTCCATCTCCGCCAGGCCGTTTTCTTCCAGCCGCGCAAGGGTGCGGTAAATCTGGCTCTGGTCGGCGGGCCAGAAATGGCGGATGGACGTGTCGAAAATTTTCTTCAGGTCGTAGCCGCTATAAGGATGGTAGTTGAGAAAGCCGGGGATGGCATGGTCGAGGGACATACTGGATACCTTTTATATAGGATTAGTCATATAATATAACAATCTTGTATAAGAGTCAACCATGACAAAAGTCACCTTTTGTTGCACGACCAATCTTGCTATATAAAAAGGCTCCCTCGCGCTGATGTCGGGGCGCGAGGGAGCCAGGAGAAGCTGCATCTGGCCGCAAGTTGGATGCTCGATTCAGCCATATACAGCGGGTTGATTTTAATGTATATTCTCAACAAAATGGGGAAACGTCCCGACACTTGCGCCTGCGCGACAAGTGCAGGTGAGGTTTGCTTGAAAAACCTGGTTGAGCCGTTCAAACCGCTCGGCTGAGCGCTCGCGGCGAAGCCTTCGGGACGGTG
>DAOUAZ010000285.1:0-17717 GCA_034432975.1 Anaerolineales bacterium
TTCGGGGGGATAGATGGGGGTCATTTGGTCTCCTTGAAATTTGAGTTTGCGTCAAATTTTGGGTAGCGAGCCTGGCGTACACCCCTGTATCGCCATTCGGTCTCCAAGTGACAATTTGATTCTACAACCAATCCCCTGCCTCTGCCCGGTAACAAATGTCATCAAAACGGCTTAAAACGAGAGTGATGGTTACGCTTTCAGGAATTGTCTAGTACAATCGCGCCAACCCCACCCAGGAAGTGACCCGATGAATTCCCTCCCGCTGCGCTACGGAACCAATCCCCAGCAATCGCCCGCGCGCGTCTTCATGCGCAATGACGGCGAACTGCCCATCCGCATCTTGGGCGGCTCGCCCGGTTACATCAACCTGCTCGACGCGCTCAACGCCTGGCAGTTGGTGCGCGAACTCAAAGCGGCCAGCGGCCTGCCCGGCGCGGCCTCGTTCAAGCACGTCAGCCCGGCGGGGGCGGCGGTCGGCCTGCCGCTCGATGAAACCCTCCAGAAAATTTACTTCGTAGACGACCTGGAACTCTCGCCCCTGGCCTGCGCCTATGCCCGCGCGCGCGGGGCCGACCGGCTGTGTTCGTTTGGCGATTTCATCGCGCTGTCTGACACAGTGGACGTTCCCACCGCCCGCCTGATTGCCCGCGAAGTTTCGGACGGGGTGATTGCGCCCGGCTACGAACCACAAGCCCTCGAAATTTTGCAAAAAAAGAAGCAGGGCAAGTATGCCATCGCGCAAATCGACCCGGAGTACGAGCCGCCTGCCAGCGAAACCCGCGATGTGTTCGGCGTGACCTTCGAGCAGGCGCGTCACGCCCGCCTGGTCAGCCCCGCTGATTTCGGCAACATCGTCACCAAAAACAAAACCCTGCCCGAAGCAGCCCTGCGCGACCTGGGCATCGCCTGGATTACCCTGAAATACACCCAATCGAACTCGGTCTGCTTCGTCAAAGACGGCCAGGCGATTGGGGTGGGGGCCGGGCAGCAATCGCGCGTCCATTGCGTGCGCCTGGCCGGGCAAAAAGCCGACCTGTGGTACCTGCGCCAGCACCCGGCGGTGATGGAATTACCGTTCCGGCCTGGAACCAAACGCCCCGAACGCGACAACGCCATCGACCAGTTCCTGCGCGACGACATCACCCCGCGCGAAAAAGCCTCCTGGCCCGAAATTTTCAGCACCCTTCCGCGCCAACTGACCCCCGAAGAAAAACGCGCCTGGCTCGACGGCCTGACCGGCGTCTCGCTCGGCTCCGATGCTTTCTTCCCCTTTTCCGACAGCCTGCACCGCGCCGCCGCTTCGGGCGCGCAATACGTCTTCGAGCCGGGCGGCTCGGCGCGAGACGCGGATGTCATCGCCGCCGCCGACGATTATGGCATGGCGATGGCGTTTACCGGCGTGCGGTTGTTCCATCATTAGAAAGAAAAATGAAACGCCTGGTCGTCCTGCTCTCCGGCAACGGCTCCAACCTGCAAGCCATCCTCGATGCCTGCGCGGGGAACCTGCTGCCCGCAACCGTTGTTGCCGTTCTCTCGAACAAGCCGGAAGCCTATGGGTTGGAACGCGCCCGCCGCGCCGGCGTACCGGCGATAGCCTTTCCCCCGCTGGAGGGCGAACCCCGCCGCGCCTACGATTCCCGTCTGGCCGCTTTCGTTTCCACCTTTTTGCCTGACTACATCGTTTTGGCCGGTTGGATGCGCCTGCTTTCGTCCAACTTTCTTTCCGCTTTTCCAAACCGCGTCATCAACCTGCACCCGGCCCTGCCCGGAACCTTTCCCGGCACGCACGCCATCGAACGGGCCTATGCCGCCTGGAAAGACGGTCAAACCGACCGCAGCGGCGTCATGGTTCACCTCGTCCCCGACGAGGGCGTGGATGACGGGCCCGTCCTTGCCAGCGAGGAGATTCCCTTCCAACCGGGAGAAACACTGGAGCAATTCGAAGCCCGCGTCCACGCCGTCGAACACCGCTTGTTGGTAGGGACGTTGCGTAAAACATTAAGCGCCCAAAAAATATGACTTTCACCTATCCTGATTAAACCGCAACGGGGACGGCTTGCCGTCCCCGTTCTGATTCTGCTTTACGGAGTCCAAAGTCTCCCGACTTTGGCGCTGAGGCTATACCCAGCCGCGCAACTGCATGGCCTTGACCACGCTGTCGATGGCGACCATGTAAGCCGCTTCGCGCATGTAGACCTTTTCCTTCAGGCTCATGTTCAGCACGGCATCGAAGGCCTGGGTCATCTTGGTATCGAGTTTTTGCAGCACTTCTTCCTTCGTCCAGTAGAAGTTCATGTCGTTCTGGACAGACTCGAAGTAGGAAGTCGTCACGCCGCCCGCATTGCACAGGAAGTCGGGGATGTTGAAAATACCCTTCGATTTGAAGAAATCATCGGCCTCGGGCGTACAGGGGCCGTTGGCGCCTTCCGCCACGATTTTGATGCCCTTCGACATCTTCTTGACGGTATCGGCGTTGACATGCCCTTCGATGGCCGCCGGGATGAGTACGTTGGCTTCTTTCTCGATCCACTTCTCGCCGTCTTCGATGACGTAGCCGGAATCCAGGGCCTTCTTCTTATCGATGGTACCATACTGGTCAACGATGGTCATCAGGAAGCGCGGGTCGACGCCGTCTTTGTGGCTGTAAGTGTAAGCGGTCTTGTCGTTGCGGTCCCAGCACGAGACGCAGGCAACCTTGCCGCCCAGCATTTCGGTAAAGCCAATCGCCGCATATTGGGCCACATTGCCAAAGCCCTCGATGGCTGCCAGCGAGTTCTTCGGGTCGATGTTCAGGTGCTTCATCGCTTCGCGCACGGTGTAGATGACGCCATAACCGGTCGCTTCTGTGCGGCCCGCCGAACCGCCGCCGCCCAGGGGCTTGCCGGTGAACACGCCGGGGGTATATTGGCCGATGAGTTTGGAATACTCATCCATCATCCAGCCCATCATCTGCGGGGTCGTGCCAACATCGGGGGCCGGGACATCCTGGCGGGGGCCGATGTTCTTCCACATCACATCCACCCAGCCGCGGCACAGGCGTTCCTTTTCCGTCGTCGAAAGCGTGGAGGGGTCCACCACCACGCCGCCCTTGCCGCCGCCCAGCGGGATGTCGGCCACGGCGCATTTCCAGGTCATCCAGGTCGCCAGGGCGCGCACCGTGTCGAAGGTCTCGGACGGGTGGAAGCGGATGCCGCCTTTGTTGGGGCCGCGCGCGTCATTGTGCTGCACGCGATAGCCCTGGAAAACACGCAGCGAGCCGTCGTCCATGCGCACCGGGATGCGGAAACTATACTCGCGCATCGGCCAGCGCAGGACCTCGGCAATCTGGGGGTCCAGGTTGAGCAGGTTGGCAACGCCGTCGAACTGCTTCTGGGCCATCTCGAACGCATTGATTTGTCCAGCCATTATCGTCTCCTGTCAGAATTTGACTGAAATGATTAGAAAATATAAGCGGGCAACCGGAACGTTGCCCGCCTTTTCACGAAAGTATGTGCTGTACTCGACGCATAGGGTTCGTTTAGCCTTTGAACGGTACAGTACAAGGGTACATGAGATTTAAGTCCGAGTCAATATGAGACTTGTCACAAATAAAGGCGTGCTTTGTCAGACAAGCCAGGTGATGTACAATTGACCTTACCAGAAATCATTTGCAAAGACCGTCCCGAAGGTTTTTTCCTGGTAATTGGCTCATCTTTCGGCAACCTTCGGGACGTTGGAGGCGCGCTCATGAAAACCATCTTCATTGGGAATACGGGAGAGACGCCGCTCGGCGACATCTGGGCCGCCGTATCGGAACGGGGGTTGCTGGCTGTAGAATTTCCTTCTACGCTGGAAGCATTCTCAGCGGTGCTGGGAATGCGCCACGCTGCGGAGGTGGTTTTCTCCCCGCAACAGACCGCGGAAGCCGCGCATCAACTGCGCGACTACGCCGCCGGCAGGCTGAGGCAGTTTCGCCTGCCCATCGACTGGTCGGCGCTGAAGGAGTTCCAGCGCAACGTCCTGCAACTGACCTTCGAGATTCCCTGCGGCGAAGTGCGCACCTACAAGGAACTTGCCCTGCAATTGGGCAACCCGCGCGCCGCCCGGGCGGTGGGACGCGCCCAGGCCACCAACCCCATGCCCATCGTCATCCCCTGCCATCGCGTGGTCGGCTCCGACCAGAAATTGCGCGGCTATGGCGCGGGAAACGGCATCCCGACCAAGGAATGGCTGCTGCGCATGGAAAAGGCGATGATTCCATAACGACAACCAACGTCCCGAAGGTTTTCAAACGCTGAAAAAACTGCCCGGAAAACCTTCGGGACGATAACAAGGAGATTTCAATGCCCCAAGAACCCGAATACATTCCCCAACGCGCCATGAGCATCCACGCCCATCCCGATGACCAGGAATTCACCGTCGGCGGGACGCTGGCGAAGTGGGCGCAGGCCGGCTGCCAGGTTATCTCCGTCACCATCACCAGCGGCGATTCGGGCAGCAACGACCCATCCAAAGACGCCTCCTACAAACCGGAACTGGCGCGCATCCGCGAGGGCGAGCAAACGGCGGCCAACGCCGTGCTGGGCATCCAGGAGTCGGTCTTCCTGCGCTATCCCGATGGCGAACTGGAGCCAACCTTGCCCCTGCGCAAGGAACTGGCCCGCCTGATTCGCCTGTACAAACCGGATGTAGTGATGACCGGCGACCCGCAGGGCGTGTTCTATGGCAGCGGCTACATCAATCACCCCGACCACCGCGCCGCGGCCCAGTCGGCCCTGTATGCCGCCTTCCCCTCCGCCGGGACGCGGCTGATTTTCACCGACCTGCTGGAGGCGGGCTGCGAGCCGCATAACGTCAAGCGGGTCTATATTCACGGGTCAGAAAAAGCCGATACCTGGGTCGATATCCGCGAGACCATCCACCTGAAACTCGAAGCCCTCAAAAAGCACGTCTCGCAGTTGGGCGATTGGGACCCGGAGGAGATGATTCGCAAGTGGGCGGCGGACGAGGGCAAGGAACACGGCCTGGAATCCGCCGAATCGTTCAAGGTCATGCTGCTGGTCGAGGACGAAGACGCCGAGGCGCGAGGCAAGGATTGATGGAAAACTTCCTGCTCGTCCTGACCTTCCTGTGCGCGGCGGTCGAATGGCTGGCGGTTGCCAGGGGCTGGCGCAAGGTGGAATATCTCGCCAAACCGGGCGTGATGGCCTTCCTGTTCGGCTGGCTGTGGCTGGCGGGCGGGTTGGGCGGCCCGCTCCTGTGGTTCGGGCTGGCCGTCCTGCTCTCGATGGCAGGCGACATCTTCCTGCTGCTCAAAAACGAACATCGCTGGTTCCCGTTTGGGCTGGGGGCCTTCCTGCTGGCGCACATCGCCTATATCGCCGGGCTGAATATGCCGCCCGCGCCGCTCAACACGCTGACGCTGGGGATTGCCCTGTTCGTGGGCATGACCGTTTTCCCGCTCATTCGCCGCATCTTGCGAAGTCTGCCCAAAAAAGGACTGCGCCGCCTGGTGGAACCGGTGCGTTACTATTCGGCCACCATCTCGCTGATGCTGTTTTCGGCGCTGGTAACGCTCTTCCGCACCGACTGGCTGGATACCCCCGCCTGCCTGGTCAGCCTGGGGGCGGTCCTGTTCATCGCGTCCGATATGATTCTGGCCTGGAACAAGTTCGTCCACCCCATCCGGCGCGGCCGGCTGGCGCTTATGGTGGCGTATCACCTGGGGCAGATTTTGCTGGTGATGGGGGCGGCGGGGCAGTTTGGGGTATAAGAGAACGTCCCGAAGGATTTGAACCTTCGGGACGTTTTTTATGAGTAACGCCAGGTGCTTCCTTCGCGGCTGTCTTCGACGGTGACGCCGAGTTCCTTGAGCCGGTCACGAATCAGGTCGGAGAGCGCCCACAGTTTTTGCTTGCGCACCTCGCTGCGGACTTCGAGCAGCAGGTCGATGAATCGGTCGGCGTCGCCGCTGCCGGTTTTTTCGGCCAGGCGCAGGCCCAGCACCCCGGTCAGTTCGCGCAGGGTCTCCTGGGCGGGTTGGAGTTGGGCGTCGGCGGCCCCGGCGTCGCGGGCGGTGTTGACGGCGCGCACGAAGTCGAAAATCGCGCCCAACGCCCCGGCGGAGTTGAAATCGTCGTTCATCGCGTTGACGAAGGCGGTTTTGACGGTATCGATGGCAGACGGCAGGGCAGCAACCGCCTCGGCGGTGGATTCGGCCCCTTTGGCGGAAGCAGGCCGCAGGGCAGATTTGATGCGCTCCAGGCCTTTTTCGGCGGCGTCCAATGTTTCGTCGTTGAAAATGAGCGGGGCGCGGTAACTGCCGTTCAAAACCAGCATCCGCATCACGTCCGCGTCGCGCTTCGAGAGGAATTCCTTGATGCTAACGATGTTGCCGAGGCTCTTGGACATCTTTTCGCCGCCGAGTTGCAACATGCCGTTGTGCATCCAATAGCGGGCGAAGGGTTTGCCGGTGAACGATTCGCTCTGGGCGATTTCGTTTTCATGGTGCGGGAAGATGAGGTCGTTGCCGCCGCCGTGAATATCGATTTGTTCGCCCAATTCGGCCAGGTTCATGGCCGAGCATTCGATGTGCCAGCCGGGGCGGCCCCTGCCCCAGGGCGAATCCCAGGCCGGTTCGCCGGGCTTGGCGGCTTTCCACAGGGCGAAGTCCATTGGGTGGCTTTTCTGCTCCTCGACCTCGATGCGCGCGCCGGCCTGCATATCCTCCAGTTTGCGCCCGGAGAGGCGGCCATAGTCGTCGTCGCTGGTGATGCTGAAGTAGACATCGCCGTTCGGCGCGGGGTAGGCGGCTTCTTTTTGAATCAAGTTATGGATGAAGGCGATAATTTGCGGCATGGTCTTGCTAACCTGCGGCTTGGCGGTGGCAGGCAGGATGTTCAGGTCGGCCAGGTTTTGGTCGAAGTCGTCGATGTATTTTTTCGAGAGCGCGAAGGGGTCGATGCCCATCTGGTTGGCGCGGTTGATGATTTTGTCATCGACATCGGTGTAGTTCATGACGTGCCTGACGCTAAATCCGCGATATTCGAGGTAGCGGCGAACGATGTCGAAGACCAGCGCCGACATGGCGTGGCCGACGTGCGCGTCGTTGTAAACGGTCGGGCCGCAAACGTACATTTTGACAATGCCCGGTTCGAGCGTTTGCAGTTCTTCTTTTTTGCGGGTGAGGGTGTTGTAAAGACGAATCATGGGAGCTCCTTCCAAAAGTGCTGTTGATATTATAAACCACAGTCCAATAAGCAAAAGCGCGGCTCTTATGAACCGCGCCACTGATTACTGATGGCTGGTTACCGACCCGCTACTCTTCCGGTTTGGCAAAAATCATCCGTCCGGCGGCGGTTTGGAGGACTTTGGTGACGTTGACGACCCGGGTCTGGCCGATGTAGCGGTTGCCGTTCTCCACCACTACCATTGTGCCGTCGTCCATGTACCCAACGCCCTGGCTCGATTCCTTGCCTTCCTGGATGATGGCAATTTCCATGGCTTCGCCTGGAAGGACGACCGATTTGACGGCGTTCGCCAGTTCGTTGATGTTCAGGATGGTGACTCCCTGTAACTCCGCGACGCGGTTCAAGTTGTAATCGTTGGTCAGGATGGGGCATTTGAGTTGGCGCGCCAGGATGATGAGTTTATCATCCACCTCGCGCACGCCTTCCACATTGATGTCGCTGATGCGCACGCTCACCGCCGATACCTTTTGCAGTTCGGCCAGCACTTCCATGCCCCGGCGTCCACGCTGACGGCGCAGGGAATCAGCCGAGTCG
This sequence comes from Anaerolineales bacterium, assembly GCA_034432975.1. GTDB lineage: Bacteria > Chloroflexota > Anaerolineae > Anaerolineales > Villigracilaceae > UBA5195. The sequence continues at coordinate 7,764 of DAOUAZ010000285.1, forward strand.
GCAATGTATTGAAGTTCGTTGAGGACAAAGCGGGGAATCAGCAGCGTGCCAGGCAGGAAGCCCGTCTTGGCAATGTCGGCCACCCGGCCATCGATGATAACGCTGGTGTCGAGCAGGATGGTGCGCGAACCCTGTCCCCAACCGGCGTTTCCATTCGGTGAAGATTCGGAATTCCGGCCCAGCAACGTTGCAATGACGTTCATCATATCGGCCTGGCGCATGACGAACAGCGCCACGCCAAAATACCCGAACAGGACGACTGCCACAAAAGGCAGGATGTTGCCGAAGGGGTCAGGAAGTTGTGAGAGCGGAAAAGTGAGCAGGGCGGCGACCAGCAGGCCGGAAACCAGGCCCATCAACCCGGCCAGCAGGTTTTCCGCGGAAATGCGCACCAGCAGCCTGCGGATGAGCCGTACCGGGATGGTCGTAAAGTATGGCGTGGCAATCAACCCAAACAGCGCCCCCACTGTGCCGATACTGAGCGTATATGCCAAAATATCTTCCGGGGCATTACGCGTGGCAAACCAAAACCCCCAATAACTACCCACTACTGTAAAAAGAATCATGCCAACAATACGGACAATAAAATCGGGACTCATGAATAACTCCTTGAATAAATAAATGCGAATGGATTAAAATATTCAATGAAGGCCTGTCCCATCATAGCACGTCGGTCGAAAAGCGTCAATTATCGCATTCCACCGGCTGAAAAATCCACAGAATTTCCACCAACTGACGAAGTATAATCCCCACGCTATGAACTTCCTCATCACCGGCGCAGCCGGTTTCCTCGGTTCCGCTCTTGCCAACCAACTCGCCCGCGAGGGACACCAGGTGCGCGGGCTGGATGACCTATCGACCGGCGACCCGCAAGCCCTCTCCCCCGATGTCCACTTCACGCGCGGCGATGTCAACGACCGCCCCAAACTGTGGACCCTGCTCCAGGATGTAGACTGCGTCTACCACCTCGCCGCGCGTGTTTCGGTTCAAGAGTCCGTCCTCTATCCGCGTGAATACAATGCCGTCAACGTCGGCGGCGCGGTCAGCCTGATGGAAGCCATGCGCGATGTCGGCGTGCGGCGCGTCGTCCTGGTCTCCTCCGGCGCAATCTACGGCGACCAGGGCGAGCAGCCCCTGCGCGAAACCATGCCGCCCAACCCGCGCTCGCCCTACGCCGTCTCCAAACTGGCCGCCGAATATTACGTCAACACCATCGGCGACCTGTGGAACATCGAAACCGTCAGCCTGCGGGTCTTCAACGCCTACGGCCCCGGCCAGCGGTTGCCCGCCTCGCACCCGCCGGTTGTCCCCTACTTCCTGCGCCAGGCCCTGCGCAATGGCTCGCTCGTCGTGCATGGCGACGGCTCCCAAACCCGCGACTACGTCTACCTCGACGATGTCGTCTCCGGCCTGATGGCCGCCTCCACTGCCCCCGGCATCGACGGCATGGTCATCAACATCGGCTCCGGCAAAGAGACCTCCGTCCGCGACCTGGTCAAAATCGTGCTGGATGTCACCGGCAGCAAAGCCGAAGCCATCTACAGCCCCAAAACACCCGGCGGCGTCTCGCGTATATGCGCCGACCTGACCCTGGCCGCTGCCAAACTCGGCTACCGCCCATCCATTCCGCTTGGTCACGGGCTGCGCCTTACCCTGCAACGCGACCCGCGTTTTGGGGGTTAACTACAATATGGACAAACTCAACATCCTCTCCCTCGGCGCCGGCGCAATTGGCACCTACATCGGCGGCTCGCTGGCCCTGGCCGGTCACGCCGTTGTTTTTTTGGAACAGCCCTCGGTCGTGGACATCCTCCACGCGCAAGGCATGACCCTCGACCTGGGCATCGACCCGCGCAGGAAAGAACAGACCCGTTTCACCCTGACTCCGCCCACCGTTCAATTTACCGACTCGCTGGCTGAAGCATTGTCTCGAACCCGCTTCGACGTAATGCTGTTTGCCCTCAAATCCTTCGACACTGAAACCGCCCTCCGTTCTCTCACATCCACCGTTTCTCCCGCCGGCCTGCCTCCCGCCCTTTGCCTGCAAAACGGCGTCGATAACGAACCCGCCATCGCCGCTGCTCTCGGCCCGGAGAAAGTCATCTACGGCACCGTCACCTCCGCCATCGGGCGCAACGGCCCCGGCGACATCGCCCTCGAAAAACTGCGCGGAGTCGGCGTGGCCGAGGGACATCCCTTGTCCAAAAGATTGGTGGAAGCGCTCGACGGCGCGTATCTCAACGCCAAACTGTTCCCCGCCGCCGCCGATATGAAATGGTCGAAAATGCTGACCAACCTGCTGGCAAACCCCACCTCGGCCATTTTAGACATGACCGCCGCCGAAGTCTTCGCCCACCCCGGCCTGTACCGCCTGGAAATCGAACAACTGCGCGAATGCCTGGCCGTGATGAAAGCCCAGGGCATCCAGCTCGTCGATTTGCCCGGCACGCCCGTCCGCGCCCTGGCATTGGCCACGAAGCTCCCGCTTTGGCTCTCCCGGCCCCTGCTTTCCAAAGCCGCCGGGGCCGGGCGCGGAGGCAAAATGCCCTCTTTCCACATCGACCTGCGCGCCGGGCGCAAACGAAGCGAAGTCACCTACCTGCACGGGGCCGTCGTCCGCGCCGGCGAAAAAGTGGGCGTGCCGACGCCGGTCAATAAATTGTTGACCGAGACCCTGCTGGCGCTGACCGAAGGCCAAATCCCGCTCACTGAATTCGCCCGCCAGCCGGAGAAACTACTTGCAGGCGGTCAGTCTCCCGCTTCGCCGTCTTGACCATTCCCAGGCAGACCATCCCCAGCCCGGCCAGGCCGGCCCAAAAAGCAAATGGCGCGCCCGGCCATAAAACCGCCAGGCTGTTGCCAAGCGGCGGGGCCAGGAAGTTGCCCAGGCCGCTGAGCGCCATCGTCACGCCCAGGGCCGTCCCGGCATACGTGGGGCCAACCCCATCGGTTTCAATCACCATCGTCATAAAAATTGCCATGAAGGCGTCGCGCACGAAGCCAGCCATCAAGACTGCCAGCCAAATCCAGAGTCCGCTGGCGAAACTAAGCAGCCCCGCGCCGAGGACAACCATCGACGTTGCGGCCAGCAGCAGGCGCTTGCGCGAACCCAACCGGTCAGACCACAGCGCAATCGGCAGCACGAAGACCATGCTGACCGTGTGGAAAACTGAAAGCGCCCCATCCGCGCGAACGGCTTCCCAGCCCAGGCCGCGCAGGTAAAGCGGCAGGTAGCCCAGCAATCCCTGGATACAGCCGCCCACCCCAAACAACGTCAGCCCCAGCAGCCAGACATTCTTCAGGCCAATGACCTGGCGAATGGCCGCCCGCATGGACATTCCCTGCCCGTTGGTTTCACGGTGCAATGGAAGTGCTCGCGCAAAGAACCAGGGCAGGCTGAAGAGCGCCCCGGCCAAACCATAAGCAATCAAGACATTGCGCCAGCCGCCCAGCAGCGGGGAAAACGTGGTGGCGCTGAGCAGCGAGCCAAGCAGGAAACCAAGCGCCATGCCCATCGAAATCAGGCCATTGGCCAGCCCCAGTTGATGCGGCGGGAACCACTGCCCGACCGCTTTGATGCCGTTCATCGCAACGAAAGGGACCAGCGCGCCAAATAAAACAACAATAACGGTCATCGAAACGAAGTCCACCGCCAGCCCGCGCGCCGCGCCCAACAGCCCGGCCAGCAGGCTGCTGACCACCAGCACCCGCTTCGTGCCGAATTTATCGCCAATCACCCCGCCCGCCAGGCTGGTGACAATGCCCGGCAGCGCGCCAACGCCCCACACCACGCCCACCTGCACCAGGTTCAGACCCAAATCTTGCGAAATCTCTTTGGATAACACCGACATGCCCATCATGGGCATTGCCACCACAAGGATATTGGTCAGCACGACCAGGGTCAGGATATACCACTTATATTTCACTGAATGTATGCTCATAGGCTAAATAACGTCCCGAAGGTTTCCTGGCGCAAGTTCGGCCTTCGTACCGAAAACCTTCGGGACGGTTTATAACCGATAACGTCTACTTCATGCTATGGACTTGCTGCAACAGCCCGGCCACAATATCTTCGGGGTGCATGGGCAGCGACCCGGCCTGGAACATCAGCACGCTGACCAGCGGCATATCATTGAACATTTCCATAATGTCCATGCCAATTCCGCCTTCCGTGCCGTAGCGCGGTTCTTCGCTGCCGCCAAACATCTTGCGGGCTGCGGCCTCCATTTGGGCGTACATCGGCCCAAAGACGGCCTGGCCGCGCGGGTCGGACATCCACTCACGGACGGTGGATTCTTTGTCGAGAATGCAGGGCAGGTTCAGCGTGGATTCGAGCGTCACCGTCAGCGTGTGGCGGATGTCGGCAGCGGAAGCGGCTACCAGGATGTCGAAATCGCCATCCTCGGTAATCCACTGCTTGTATTCGGGGTGATAATAGGCAAAGGCGCGGAAATCCAGTGGGATGGAGACGGATTTGGTCTCGCCCGGCTGGAGTTCCACTTTGGCAAAGCCTTTCAACTCCTTCTCAGGGCGGATTAAACCGGACTGCTGGTCGTGAACGTAGACCTGGACAATTTCCTTGCCTGCGAATTTGCCCGTGTTGGTGACATCCACCGTGACCGTCAGTCCCTCGACATCTTTGAAGGTTTTCGATGACACCTTTGCGTTGCTGTATTCAAACGTGGTGTAACTCAACCCATAACCAAAGGGGAACAGGACCGGCATTTGCCTGGCGTCGTAGTAGCGGTAGCCGATGAACAGGCCCTCGCCGTAGCGCGCCACGCCTGCCCCGCCCGGCCAGTTGGTATGGGAGGGCGTATCGGCCAGTTTGAGCGGGAAGGTTTCGGCCAGTTTACCGCACGGGTTGACTTTGCCGAAAAGCACATCAGCCAGCGCCACGCCGCCGGCCTGACCCATCATCCAGCCTTCCAGCACGGCAGACACGTCATCAATCCATGCGCTCATCGCCACCGGCGCGCCGTTGTTCAGCACGACAACGGTTTTCGGCTGGGCTTTGGCAACTGCCTTGATGAGCGCCGCCTGCTGCTCGGTCAGGTCGAGGTCTTTGCGGTCATAGCCCTCCGATTCCTTGAAAGAAGGCAGCGCAATGTAAAGCAGGGCCACATCGGCAGCCTGGGCCAGTTTCACGGCCTGGTCAATCAGGTCCTGGCGGAAGGAATTGTCGGTTGGGTAGCCTTCGGCGTAGGTCAGTTCGGCGTTTTCGGCCTGGGCTTGCAGTTCCTTGAACGGCACGGCCACTTTGGTCGGGTTGATGTGCGAACTGCCGCCGCCCTGGAAGTGGGCTTTTTCTGCCGCGCGGCCAATTACGGCGATGTGCTGGTGGCCCGCGAGTGGCAGCAAACCGTTGTTTTTGAGCAGCACCATGCCTTCGTTGGCAATCTGGCGCGCCAGTTCGTGATGCGCGTCCACGTCGAATTTGCCGGTTTTGGGCGTTTCTTTGGCCTTGAATACGATGCGCAGGATGCGGCGGACGGATTCATCCAGCACGGCTTCATCCAATTCGCCGGAGCGAACCGCCTCGACGACGGCTTTCACGCGGCGTTCCTGCGGGCCGGGCATTTCCCAATCCAGGCCGCCCTTGAGCGCGGCCACCCGGTCGCGCACCGCGCCCCAGTCCGAGACGACCAGGCCCTCGAAGCCCCATTCGTCTTTCAAGATTTCGGTCAGCAGGGAATGGTGTTCAGACGCAAACGTGCCGTTGACTTTGTTGTAAGCGCACATTACCGTCCAGGGTTGGGCTTGTTTGACGGCTTTCTCGAAGGCGGGCAGGTAGATTTCGCGCAGTGTCCGCTCATCGATTTCGGCGTTGATGCTGAATCGCTGGAATTCCTGGTTGTTGGCGGCATAATGCTTGAGCGAGGTGCCAACGCCCTTCGACTGGACTCCGTCGATGAAATGGGCGGCCAGTTCCCCAGCCAGGAAGGGGTCTTCGGAGAAATACTCGAAGTTGCGGCCACCCAGCGGGGAGCGCTTCATGTTGACGCCGGGGCCGAGCAGCACATCCACATTCAGGGCGATACATTCTTCGGCCAGGGCCTCGCCCATTTCGCGGATTAACTCCACATCCCAGGTGGAAGCGGTGCAGGAGGCAGTCGGGAAGCAGGTAGCGGGCAGGCTCTCCATCCCCATCGAATGGACATCCGGCACGCGCCGGACGCCGTGCGGGCCGTCGGAGACTATCATTTCTGGCACGCCCAGCCGCTCGATGGGCGTGGAAGTCCACGCGCTGGCGCCGGTGCAAAGCGCGGCTTTCTCCTCGAGGGTCATTTGGGAAATAATGGATTGGATGTCTTTCATTGGGGATTCCTTTCTTGGGTGAATTTATTGAGAGAGGAGCGATAAAAATTGTTACACATTCAATTGCCTGCCAATTCGTTCCAAACTTGCCTGGCCCTGCTCATTCCTGAGCATGAGTAAAGAAACCACGCACAAGATGAGTTCCGAGACTGCTTCGGATGCCCAGATACCGTTCAGGGCGAACAGTTTGGATGCCAGCAACAACACCGGCAGTTTGACCAGCAGGATGCCTCCAAGCACCAGCAGCAAGGCATTGCGGGCTTTGCCCACCGATTGGAAATAGGCCGCCACTACAATCGCCACGCCGCTCAAAGGGTAGGAAAGGGCCAATAGGCGCAGGGCAATTTGTCCTTCGGTGATAATCGTGGTTTCTTTCGAAAGGAGCGTGAGCAACGCCGCCGGAACCAGCAGGCAGAGTAAGCAAACGAGCAACCCGTATACGACCGTCGCGGTGAGGGAAAGCCGGATGGTTTGCCTGACTCGCTCGAAGTGTTTCTGCCCAAAATTGTAGCCGATGAGCGGCTGCATTCCCTGGACGATGCCGGTTTGGGGCATGCTCAAGGCGGCATACAAGCGATTGACGATGGCAAAAATACCCAGGGCGCTGTCGCCGCCGGTCAGTTTGAGCAGGTTGTTGGTCACGATAACGACCAGGCTGGCGCTGATGCTTTTCAGGAACGAGGGCAGGCCAATCATCAGCACTTCACGGATAATGGCCTGGTCGGGCCTGAAGCAGGCGGCTTTAATCTGGTAGGAGCGCTGCTTCCTGAAAAAGAAGAAGTAGATGCTCATCCCGGCTGAAACAGCCTGCCCTGAAACGGTTGCCAGGGCGGCGCCAGCGGCTCCCAGATGCAAAACCATGACGAACAGCCAACTCAAAAAAACGTTGAGGCTGACAGGAATGACCCAAATGGCCGTCGAATAACGGGCATTGCCATCGGCTCGGATGACGGCCGAGAAGCCGGTGCTGGTGAGCGCGCCCAGGAAAATAATCCGGCCATATTCAATCGCATACGGGGCAATGCTTTCAGTGGCGCCAAGCAGGTAAACAATCGGCTCGATGAAGAGCGCGCCAAAAATTGTAATAGTGAGCGCTATCGCCCAAAAAACCAGGAAGGTATTGGCCACCGTCCTGGAGGCGCGCTCGACGTTTTGTTCGCCGAGCGCGCGAGAAACCACCGACGCGCCGCCCACGCCGACAATCGTAGCAACGCCTCCCAGCGCAATCAGCACGGGGGAGATAATCGAAGCCCCGGCAGCGGCCAGCGAGTTAATGCCTACCGACAGGAAGTAGGTATCGGTCAGGCTGTAAATGGCATAAACCAGCAGGGAAAATGTCGTTTGGGATGACATTTCCAGCAGCAGTTTCCAGATTTTCTCGCTGCTCAGGCGTTCAACGCGCGACAGGCTGCTCATGCGCGCTTAGTTGGCTTTCAGCCACTCCATGCAATTGGCTAGATAGCCTTTGGAGAAGTTGAAAATATCATCGGTATCGTAGTTGCGATAGTAGCATTCCACGTTCATCACCAGCGCAAGGTGGAGCGAATAAAGCTGCCGGCGCTGCTCCTCGGCGGGAGTAAATTCGGTTTTGCCGTAACCGCGCATGGCGTGGCTGACCAGGTCGCCGCCAAAATGACGGAACTGGGCTTCCATCAGCGGTTCGGCCCACAGCACCCGCTCGAAATCGAGAATGCCAGTCACTTTGCCGTCCTGGACAAAGAAGTTGGGATTCCAGGCATCCCAATGCACCATGCAAGGTTGGGTAATTTCATCCAAAGCGGGGGCATGTTTCAGCACGGCAGCGCGGATTTCATCGTAACTGTAGTCGAACGCTGCGTTTTTGCGCCGCGCATCTTCCAGCACCGATTCCACAATTTTGAGAAAGGCTTCTTTCCAGGCAGCGGCGCGCAGGTCGGGGTTGCCGTCGTAGCCAAAGTAGTCGCCGGGAAAACGGTTAATCTCGCGGATAATCGCGCCAATCTGCGTGTCGATGGCGGCCTGGGTCGGTTCGGGCAGGCTGGCCCGGACGTGTTCCAGGTTGTCCCCGGTCAACTTTTCCATGAAGAAGTAATCAGCATCACATAAATCGTGGGCGTTATCGTAAAAGTAGATTTCTGGCACCGGGATGGCTGGATTCTGGTGCGCGAGGCGCATCGAGGCAACTTCGGTTGCCATAATGTTTTTCTCGTATTGCAATACCTCGGCGCCTTGGGGTGGGGCAATTTTAAGCACCACTTCGCGCCCATCTGTCAGGCGCAGGCCATAGGCTGCGTTAAACCAGCCTTCTTTCATCTCACGCGCAGCCTCTTCGCCAGCGGCCAGACCCAGGCCGCTGAAGGCGCGTTTTGCCATGCTGTCCAGCTGTTCGCGCGTCTTTTTGTTTTTGGTTTTGCTTTCCATGTGGATTCCCTCCAGTGGGGATAGGATGAAAAAAGTTATGCTTTTGCGCTCGGTTTGGCAGCCAGCAGGTATGCGCCGAGCAATGCGGCAAATACCGCCGCAATCGCAGCCGGGACAACTTCCAGCGAAGTCTGGCGCGCCAAGACGCCGACCAGGCTGGTAATGACGACTGTTCCCAGGCCGGTGGCCGCCATCTGCATCCCGATTGTGTTGGCGGCGAAACGCGCGCCCACCCGCTGGCTGGTTCCCGACATCATGGCCGGGAAAATGGGCGCGATGGAAAACCCAACCAGGCCGACCGCCAGCAGGTTGGCCGCCGGGAAGGGGTTCCAGGCCAGCAGGAGCGAACCCAGCAAAGCCCCGGCCAGGCCAACCGTGACCAGCAGGTTGACGCCCATTCGTTTGGCATACACGCCCGCTACAACCCGGCCAACCGTAAAGGTGGCCCAATAACTCCCGGCAAACAGGCCCGCGATGGCCGGGGCAATACCGCGCGCTTCGGTCAGCAGGCTGTAGGTCCAGGTACCGAGCGACACTTCCGCGCCAACGTACAGGAAAAACAAGAGTGCGCTCAACCAGACTCGCGGCTGTCGCAGCGTTTCGCCCAGCGGGGTTTGGTAATCGGTCAGGCGTTTGGGCTGCTCGCCGGCTGCCGAGGCGTCTTTCTGGTTCCACATCGCCAGGGTCAAGACGAAGCCAGTCGCCAGGAGAATCTGGAATCCGCCCACAACCTGGTAGCCCGCGCGCCATGAGTTGAGCGATGTTAGCGCAATGGTCATGATGATTGGTCCAAGCGTCACGCCGATTCCGTAACTGGCATGGAGCCATTGCATTAACCCTTCGCCAAAGTGAGAGGCGACGTAGGTGTTGAGACCGGCGTCGATCGCGCCTGCGCCCAAACCGGCGAAAACGCCCAGCAGCACCATCATCCACCACTCCGGAACCAGGGTATAGCCTATCAACCCCAGGCCGGTCAGGGCGCAACTGGCAGCCAGCACCCTGCCCACCCCAAAGCGGGAAATCAGCGGGCCGTTCAGGAAACTGGCAGTCATATACCCGGCGACCGAAGCCGTCAGCAGCATCCCGAGGGCATCGAGTGGGATGGAAAAATCAGCCCGGATCGAAGGCCAGGCCACGCCCAGCAGACCGTCTGGCATTCCCAAGGCAATGAAAGCGATGTAGGCCAAAAGAACCAGGCCAAGTTTGGGATAGCGAGTAATTTTGTGCCAGATTTTC
>DAOUAZ010000286.1:0-1634 GCA_034432975.1 Anaerolineales bacterium
ATTACCAGGTTTCGCCCGAAACGTTGACCGAGCAGGTTGTTGCTGAATTGGAAAATTCCCCCGAACTTCCGGGTGTGTTGATTGTCAAAAACCGTAAACTGGTTGGGTTCTTGACGCGCCTGAAACTATTCGAGCGGTTGGGACATCGCTACGGGGTCGAACTGTTCATGCGCAAGCCCATCTTCGAATTGAACAGCATGATGCAGGCCCGGACGGAGGCGTTGCCGGGGAATTTGCGCGTGGATGAAGCAGTGCGGCGCGCCCTGAAGCGCCCGCCGCTCGATATTTATGACCCGGTGGTGATGGAACTCAGGAACAAGATGTTCCGTATCCTGGATATGAATGTGCTGGTGCTGGCGCAATCGAGGACGGTCACAAACTTGAGCAATATCGTTGGAAAAGTACAGCAAATCGACAGCCTGATTTACCAGGATTGGGACAAGGCCGAGATTTTAGGGCGGATGCTGCGCCTGTTGGGGCAGGTGGTTCCCTATCACCAGGCGCAGGTTTTCACCCAAAGAGGTCAGCAGGTTGAACTGGCGGCCTCGGTTGGTCGCCCTGATGATGGAGATGTAGATTTCAACAGTATCCAGTCCAATTCCATTTACAAAATGATGCTCAAACATCGTCAGGCGATTTACCTGCCCGAAACCAGTCATGTCCCGGCCTGGCAGGGCATGGAAGTGTTGGGGCAGCCGGCCTCCTGGTTGGGCGTGCCGCTGCTGGACGGCGAGGGGAATTTCCTCGGTTTCCTGTCGCTTGGGCGGAATGTCGACAGCCCTTTCATCCTGGATGAAAAACAAACCTGCCAGGCGTTTGCGCAGCGCATGGCCAAAGCTTTGCTGCGCAAGGCAAAAAAAGGCGTCGAAACTCCAAATGACGGATTCTCCCTGAACCTGGAAGTGCTGGCCTTGACCGATGCGGAAGGTGTTTATTAAGATTTACCCGTTCAGCGGTAGTGAAACTGCTGCCTGCCAACCATGAAATTGCCGGCATAACAATTTATTAAGGACGGTTCATCATGCACATCCTGGTAACAAACGATGACGGCGTGACCGCGCCTGGGCTTTTGGCCCTGGCCCAGGTCATGCGCGCCCTGCCCGATGCCAAAGTCAGCATCCTGGCTCCTGACCGGAATTGGTCGGGCAGCGGGCATGTCAAGACTCTCGAACGTCCGCTGCGGGTGCGCGATGTGACCCTGGCCGATGGCTCCCCCGCCTTTACCAGCGATGGCGCGCCTTCCGACTGCGTGGCGCTGGCCTTGCTCGGGTTTTTCGAGGAGAAAATCGACCTGGTGGTTTCGGGCATCAACCCAATGCACAACCTGGGGCATGATGTCACCTACTCCGGCACGGTCACGGCGGCGATGGAAGCGGTGATTTGGGATACGCCCGGCATCGCTTTTTCGCTGGGTTCGCTCGACAATCATCTCGGCGCGCTCGATTACACTGCCGCTGCCGGGATTGCCCGGCGCGTAGTCAGCACGGCGCGCGAGCATCGCCTGCTGCCCGGCATGTTGCTCAACGTCAACATTCCTTACCTGCCTGCCGAGGAAATCAAGGGCATTCGCATCACCCGCCAGGGATTGCGCGTCTACCGCGACCGGCTCGACAAGCGCATCGACCCACGCGGGC
>DAOUAZ010000287.1:0-8801 GCA_034432975.1 Anaerolineales bacterium
TGAAAAGTCGCTGAACACCGCCACCGCCGCGTCCGGCTGGATATGTTTCAGCGGCAGCAGGTTTGGAATGATCTGCTCGCCGATGAGGAGGACGAGGATTTTCATTTTTCGGTCAACTCCACCAGCGCCCAGCCGAATGGGGCGATCGGTTTGACTTCATCTTTTTTTCCGCTTACAGCCACGCGGCGGGAGGTGGGGAAGGGGTCGCCTGACTGACGGCGGCTTCGTCTCCCCGCCTTATCCAGACGGAAATCGCTGACCAGCCTCTCGAACAGGAGTTCATCCTGCTGGATGTGCGTCCAGAAGGTTTTTCCGTCCCAGCCTGCGCCCCAGCCAATCTGCATGAGCGCCTGGTTGGGAGCAGGTTGGACGCTGAGAAGTTGACGGTAAAACCCGGCAATGCGTTCGGCGCTCGGAGCGGGCGGCGCTACGTTCTCAAACCATTCTGCCAGATGTTCGATGCGCGCCCGGGTGTGTTTTTGGGCGCGGGGCAGAAGTTCATCCAGCCAGGGTTTGCGGTCGCCAAAGCCGAGTTTTGCCGCCATCGGTTTGAACAGGTCATCGTCAATTTTGAGCGAGCCGCGAAATTCCACCTCGCTCACCAGGGCTTCGAGGCCAATCGGGGACTGGGCGGCGCCTTGGGTAAGTACCTGCGCCTTGAGGACAACAAGACCTTCGCCTGCCGCTTGCAGTCCGTGCAGATCGGAAACCTGCAGGGCGCGTAGCAGGTCATAGTTCGGGTCTTTGCCGAAGAGCCTCTTTTCCAGTGAATTGCCTGCCCAACTGCGGTTGCGTCCAATATCGTCGCGTTTCACGCGCCCGAGCCGCGCCTCATTCCAGCCTGTCCATGCCAGCGCGGTGCGAAACGCTCCTTTGAGCGAGGCGCCGGGAATGTAAGGACGGTCGTAAGCGTCTTTTATGAACGGTTTCATGCGGGCGTCGGCTTTTTCAGAAGGAGGCTGGCCCCGCAGAACATAACGGAAGAGAGCCAGGTTTGCCAGGTCTTTTTCGGTCAGTAAACTGCCCGGCAGCGGGTAGTGTCCGCGTCCATCGGGTTTCAAGCGGTCTTCTTTCGCCTGCAAAACGGCGTCTTCGTCAAAAATCCAGGTTTGATTGTTCGCAAGGATGAAGTCGAACCCCAGACGCCATTCATCCCCTGTGCCGATGTGAACCGGAGAAAGGGTACGCAAGGTCAGGTTGTAGGTGGTCATGCGTCGCCTCCATAGCCAACAGCCACTGTCAGCCCGCAGCGATAGACCGGGTGCGGAACCGGGGTTTCACCCGTTGTTTTGTAACGCGGGCTGGCATCATCCAGGCGCCCAAAGGGAGGGGTATGCCCGGTTGGAATGCCGAAGACCGCGCCTTCCTGCACCATGTTCAGGGCGCGGCGGCGCTGGCCGCGTTTTTTGGGCGAATCCAGCCATCCACCCACGGTGTAAATCTTCCAAGCGGCGCGGTCGTTTTGGAACGCTGTCATTTCCTCTTCGCGCGGCAGGTAGCGGCTGAGCGATGTCCACAGATCACCGGGGGCTGGCAGGGTCAGAGTATCGGCTGGTTGGATGGTCGCTTTACCGTAACCCGCACTGCGTTCCGCCCCCAAGCCAGAGTCGCCCAGGTCTGCCAGTAAGGTTGGAAAGGCGGGATAATGGGACGTATTCGGATCGAGCCACTGCACGCCAAACCACAAGCCACAGCCGGGGGCAAAATACACCGCGCCGACATGAAAGAGCGTGCTGGCACTCGAGGGGCGTTCCACCGTGACGCGCGGGCGTTTTTCGATGTGCCAGAGCCGAAAGTCCGCCTCGAATTGTTGAAGCCACTTTTGGTATTCTTCCCTTGTCATTGAGCGTTTGACGATTTTGCTCAAATGCGCTTTCAGGTTGTCTTTTTCTGTTTTTGTCAGCCAGACTTTGCCGCCCTGTGCTTTTTCGCTTTGCGGTTCGAAATCCACAAGCGATTTGCCGGTCAGCAATTGGCGGTAGAGACCCTCAGAGACAAATTGTGCTTTCTTCAGGTCTTTAGGTTGCACGCCTTCAGGCAGGGCGCGGCCATCGGGCAGTTGCGCCGCCAATGGGACGGGGAAGAAGCGCACTTCGCCCGCAAACGGGAAGAGTGAAGTCAGCAGGAAGGGTGGCGAGCCGCTCAAGAAAGGCTTCATCCAATCGTCCACCGCTTGCGCGCCTTGCAATAGTGCCAATCGCGCCACGAGTGCAGCGAACAGACTATCGGAAGACCAGAAGGCGCGTGTCTCTTCCTGTCCCAGTCCCTGCTCGCCAAAGTGAAAATACGAGCCGGTGAGACGGTAGGTTTCCAGGTTCATCGCGCCCTCATGCAATCTGGATGTGCTGTTGCATCCATTCTTGGATCTTTTCGAATTCCTGGGCAATATCCTGAATGCTGCCGAAGGGCTGCTCGCGGTAATTCACGGGCTGACTGTAATCCTTGCCGTTGCGCAGGTACAGGCGGATCTCCTCGAACTTAACCTTGCCGCTGCCGCGCGAACCGGAGCCGCCCAAATAGTCGTCTTCCACCAATTGCAGGGCATCCAGCATCACTTTGACGCGGGCGAAATCGGCGGCATCATACACGCCGAAAACCAGTTCCGCCGGACCAAACACCGCCCCCGCCGGGACACGCTCGATGGTGCGCGGCGTGGCGGCGCTGGTCACCCGGTCAATGGCGACTTCGGTTTTGAGTTCGCCATAGAGCAGGTCAGTGCGGGCATCCTGCAAGGATTGGGCGCTGGTATCGGTCAATTCGGCATCGCGTATCACCAGGCGGGTGAGGTTGTTAAAATCTTTTTCTGCCGGGACACCGAAGACTGTACAAACGAGACAGCCGCCGCCTTTGCCGAATTCAGATTTGGTCTGACAAGTATGAATTTTGACCTGACCAATGGATTGATTCTGCGGCAAACCGAGCAGTTTCTCCATCTGCGAACGCATCTTGCCGCGCAAACTGGAGCCGGGGATGTAGGGCCGCTTGGTGAGCGGGTTGCGGATGACGGCTTTATCCAGCCCGCCGATTTCCAGGTCGGTGTTCGAACCGCCGATGTGCAGACCGGTGATGGCTTTGATTTTGGTTTCGATGAAAACACGTCCGTAAAGGGTGATGGTATCCATGAGTTCCTCCTAAGTTATTTCCTGCCGCCTTTGGCATGGTGATAGGCAAGAATGGACTCAAACAGATTCACGAATCGTTTGAAGCGTTCGTCCAGTTTATCCTGGTCATCCTGGACTGCAGTCACTGCGTCAATCGCCTCGGTCAAGACTTCTTTCAATCGCTGTACCTGCGGAATCCGCGCAGTCTGATAGTCCATCTTGGGTTTGAGCATCACCAAGCGGCGCAGGGCTTTGTTGTAATCGCGCTTATCCTTCTCTTGAACGCTTTCAGCATCCCACAAGGCTTCGATCTTGCGCACTTCGGTAAAGATGTTGCGCACCTGCCCGCGAGTCAACTGGTTTTTCACCAGTTGCTCTGCTGTGGTTTGGGCAAATGTGACAAGTTGCTCCCCGGTCGGGTCATGTGTCATGATTGTTTGAATGTTACTCATGGTCAACCTCCTGTTGATAGGATTACTGGTGTTCGGTTATTGGCTTCGCGCAGTTGATTGAGAAACGTCAACACTTGCGCAGTGGTGGGGATTTCTCTACGATAGGTAATGTGTGTCAAAATCTCTTCCTCCTCTCCGGCGAGAAACTCGAATGCGAACCAAGCAGCGCAAAATGACTGAAAGTACAAAGAGAGATAGCGATACTCGCGCAGTTGCTCGGTGCGTTGGATAAAGCCAATATATTCGTTCCACTTGCGCAATTCCTTACGCATCTGGTCTTTATCGAAGGTCAAGGTTTGCCAATCTTTTCGCCATGCGACTTCCTGTAACGCTTTTTGGGCATCCTCTCTTTCCTCTTGTTTTTCATCCGAAGTGCCTCGTTTGGGTCGTTTCTGCTCTTCTCCGTAAAGGTAAGCCGTAACTTTTTGCAGATAGACAGCAGTTGGGAGCGGCAAATTGGTTACTTCATTTCCATCTTCTCGCGAATCTGGTGTTCGCGCACTTGGCGCTTGCACCAAATCTGTTTCTTCTTCAGACGTTAAATCATCTGTTGGAACGGCTATTCCGGCAATCTTGACAGGCTGCTCGCTTGAAGGACGATCTGTTTCAGACAAAGCAATTGCCTGTCGAACAGGCGTTTTGTCGTTCTCGGTTTGCAATGCCGTCGAACGTCCCTGCCGGGCTTCCAAAAATCCATCTATTGCTCTGGGTTTGCGTAAAACTTTAAGCATTTCGGGTTCAGACCGCAAGAATTCTATAATTTCTTCCCACTCGTTCGGAGTGTTTTCAGATTCTTGTACAAAGAGTCTTTGTCGAATAAACTCTCGAATTTGGTCATTGGTGAGTTCGGCAATTTGTATTTGTTTGTAGTTTGCCTCTTTCAGCGCATAAGGACGGGATGAAAGAACCACTTGAACGTTTTGAACGTTCACTCGCAATTGTCCAAGCCAGGTTTTGAGTTTCTCGGCAAATTCCTCATAATTGACAATCTCATCCATGCCATCCAGCAGAAGCACCCAACGCGAGCCGGGAATGCGCCAGTAATGCTCCAAAGTTTTCTCGTCTGGCACAGTACCAAGCATGGACTTTAGAATTTCTTTCTCAAACATCTGCGTACTCTCAAAAGCCTTGCGCAATTCCACCTTGACCGGTATGAGCGCAGCAGGGACAACTTCCAAGTCTTCGGCTACCGAGTAGAACGTATCACCCATTGCATCACCAAAGAAGTCCCGAATCCCTTCGGTGTTCACCCGCCGCGCTAATTCCCAAGCCAACGCGTTCATCACGGTTGTTTTTCCTTCCCCTGCGCCGCCAACCAGCGCAACCACCCGCTCTCCTGTTTCTAACGTCTCAAGAATAGTATCGAAAACTGGTTTTTCGGTTTTATCGGCATAAAGCGGAAATGATTTGAGCCGTTCAAAAAAAGTTTCGCTTTGGAACTTGGCGCGTTCGACGATACTCTCCCAATCTTGCCGCGTCAGATAAGCGACTTTGCGGGCAGGAAGCAAGAATTCCACCTCTTCGGGCGGGACTTTGATAGTTGATGAACCTAACCGGATGAAAACGTCGCCCTTATAACATTCTTCAGGCACATAGTTGCGTTTCAAGCAATATGGTTTACCGCCGTCTTTGGGTGCAATTTCCAGGTAAGAGACAAATTTGTCGTTATATTCTCCATATCGCAGGCTAAAGTCGGGCAAGGGTTCTATCCATTCTCTAGCAAGATCGGTGTAAATTTTCTCTACACCATCGGTTTGCAGATCATGGACAGAGACTCGTGGATTATCCCATCCTTTTGGCTTGTTTCGGCCCGGATACTGTCTTTTGACATCCAACACCATCCGTTTGCCCGTCTTTTCATCATTGCCAACGCCAAATACTATCCAGCAACGCTTATCTGTGCGCCGGGCAACGTTCGCAAACGCAATCAAGTGCCGAAAGAATTTGAACTGCTTTGCTTCGTCGTCAACTTTCAGGACCTCAGCCTTGAAATCAAGGCGCGGTCCTTCAGACCAGGTAGCAAACCAGGCGGCGAATCTTTTGGGGCTGAAATCAGGATGATTTATCTCACTCATCTTTCTTTCTCCGCAACTCCAATTGCGCCCAGCGGGCGGCGGCGCCCCAGGCAGTGATATTTTGGAAACTGCCCAATTGACCGCGTAAAGCGGCAATTTTCGCTTTTAGGGTTTCATGGCTCTTATATTGTTCCTCCATGCGCGCTAACTGATACGCGCCCAGCCACATCCAGCGTCCCCACACCGGGCGGGCTCGCGTTTCGGCGGCTTCCTCTTCCATTTTTGCCAGCGAGCGCAGAACTTGCAAAATGCTCTTTGGACCGCCACGCTCACCTTTGCTCTCGCCTTTTTGCATCAGGTCTTTCAGCAGGTCTTTGCGCCCGCTCAGTTCGCGGAAATCCTTCCATATCCAGCGTTTGTTCAGAAAGGCAAAGGCATTCTTGCCATCCTTCTTTGCCAGGTCTTCGGCTTCTTTGGCATCCTCGGCAGCCTGATAGATGGGATATTTGCCGCCGATGAAAGCCATCCCACCGGAGATATGCAGGGCGGGGTGATGGCCGGTGTAAGCGGCGAAATCGTCCATGATTTTCTGCGCCAGCGGCGGGACCTTTTCCCAGGAGGCAAGCAGGAATAGGTCATCGCCGCCGGAATAAACCGCATAAACGCGGTTGTTCCAGCCTTCCATCTCGACAATGCGCTTCAGCCATCCCTCGAAGAACAGGCTGATTTGTGAACTGAGCGTTGCGATGCGCGAGAGCGAGAACAAGTCGCCCAGCCCGTCTTTGAAAACCGCGCCCAGGTTGTCCACGTCCATGCGCAGCACGCCCAATCGCCGGAACTCGTTTTCACTCAGCATACTCAGGTGGGTAAAGGTCATCGGCTGACCAACGCGCGCCTTGTCTTTTTCATCGGCCTTTCCTAGTCGTTGATTGATTTCTTCAGCTTCTTTCTGATCCATCACTGTCGGCACGCGATTGACCGTGTAGCGCAACCAACGCGGAACGGGATGAGACGTTTGCGGCCAACATTCATTTTTCTGCTTGTCTTGCGGCGGGTCATCAAGCGCCCAAAGTACAACTTGTTCACCAGGGGCAGCCTCAACCTTTTCATCGGCTCCTTTCAGGAATTGAACATCCATGCCAAACAACTTCAGAATGTCCAGAGCGGTTTTGGCTTTCTCTGCATTGGACTGCGGTTCACCAAATGTGAGCGACAAGAAGTGGGCCTCTGGCAAATGTTTGCCGATTTCTTGTTCAAAAGAACGGCATAAAGAACAAATTTTGGCTTGCCCTTCCTCTTCTGCCCAGTCTTCAGCCCCGCGGCTGTCATCGCCGCAAACCGAGCAGGCCTCGTTTGGGTTGCCGCCATGTTCTGGCAACTCGAACACCTTGTACATATCCTCGCCCAACTCGGCATAGCGGCGGTTTTTGGCAATCGTCAGTTCATTCTGCATCTTCTGCCAGTGTTCGCGCAGCTGCTTGGATTGGAATCCGCTAGCCGGAACAGCAGCCCAGCCCATTGCCAGGTACAGTTGCGCGCCGTGTTGTTGGAGCAAAATTTTGGCAACCTCATCCTGAATTTTCGGCAGTTCGCCCTGCGCGCTGATGGGGGCAAGCAAATAAAAATGCCCGCCGCCGGAGTAGAGAACGTTGGTATAAGGCAGACCCAGCCGCCGCAGAACAAAGCGCAAAACAGCCTCGGTCAGCAGTTGCAGGTAAAACGAGCGCCCGCGCAGCATCCTGGCTGCGCCTTTAGAGGAGATGGTGTAAATAAAATCCTGCACGCCTGAAATATCGCCGCCAACGAGCAAAGCAACCGGCTCATTCAGTCCCTGTTCATCGCCGGATTTCCAGGCGTTGTAAATTACATCCACTTTTTCGTCTGGCACATTTTGTAGGCAAACCGCCAGCGCCGCCGTCATGCGGCTGTGATCGTAGAGCGAGACATCCGGAATGGCATTGAAGTACGCCGAAGGTACGCACCAGGTATAACGCTGCATCAGCGCCAGTGTAGCCTCCACATATTCTTCAAGCGTCAGGTTCTTCGACGCACCCGCCTCGTTGCAAAATCCATCCCACATCTCCTTATAGGCTTTCCAAACATCATCTGGCGTTATCGGCTCCTCGCGGGCAAATATGATGTCTTCCTTCAGCGCCAAGGGCTTGAGTGGGAAGTAAAACTTATCCTTTCCTGCAAATGGATGGACCAATGTTTCCCCTTGTTCTTTGAGACTCACCCTGGTGAAAATAGGATGTATCTGCCTGGGGTGCGCCTTGCGGTCGTCATCATCGGGCTCTTCGCCCGTATCACGCTCCGCCGCCGAAAGTTGATCAGCCAGGCGGATGCGCTTTTGGGCGGCGGTTTTCGGGCGGTGATGATATGCGGCCAGCGTACCGATTCCCCATTCTTTGGGAACGAACTTGTTGATGAAGTGCCACGAATACAGGGCGTGCTGATAGCCGAAATCGGCTTTGGTTTTGCTTTCACTCCATTCAGAGGAAACCTGCTCCCCTGCGCGCTGCGCGAACTTGCCAATGTCATGCAATAGCCCTGCCAAAGCCGCCATCAGAACGGTTTTGTCCATTGCGCCTCCTTGTCAGATACTTGTTACTGCCTGCCCGACCGCCCTGACATCCCCTTTCCGCAGGCAGTACACCCATTGTAGTGAAGTCTTATTCGCTTGTCATTCGGGAAATCCCGTAATTCTAGAAACGGACTTCGTTGGTGAAGTAAATGCTCAACAACCGCACCAGTTGGGATTGATGTACATCGCTCTCCAATTCCCAATGCTTTTCCGCTTTGCCATACGCGGATCGCAGGTGTTGTTCCACAGTCCTTGTGGATAGATTGAGTCTATCCGCGATCTCGTTTTGGCTTAGACCATCCCTCACCAGTAACTCCACAACATTCTTCTCGGCAGAACTCAGGTGGGCTAGCACGAAGATACGCGCCTGATCCCATTGCTCGCGCAGACGCAACTCACTCAACTTTTGCGCGGCGGCAAACGGATCGTCCACGGCGCGAAGCACATCGAAGACCGGCGACAAACGCCCCCAGGGAATGACCGGGATGGGGATGAGCCGCGTCCATTCACTTTCCCGCGCGTGGAGATTTCCCGACGCCTCCAGATCCGGGTGCGATGCAAGATGCCATAAACGATCTTCGTCATCGAAGAGAATTTGCGCGGTTGCCATGCCGGCAACTGTCAGTGTGCGTCTTCCCCCTGCAATCAA
>DAOUAZ010000288.1:0-9815 GCA_034432975.1 Anaerolineales bacterium
TGTGACCAAGTCTGACGCGCCCCTGCCCGCTGGCTATGACATCTTCATGATGTGGAGCGCCGGGGCCGGCCCAACCATGCCGTGGGGCCGCATCCGCAACCTGCTCAGTTCCGAATTCGTTGGCATGTCGAGCAACTGGAACGGCAACTGGGGCCAGTACAGCAACGCCGAGGTCGATGCCCTGATTAAGGCCATTCCCGCCGAAACCGACGATGCCAAACTGAAGGAAATGTATACCGACTTGGTCAAACTTTACCTGACCGACGTGCCTTCCTTCACGCTCATGTACCGCCCGCAATCGTTCCATGCCGTGAACGAGAGTGTTTGGACCAACTTCCCGCACGATGGGGATGGCACCAACCCGCCCGTTCCGCCGCTGAACCTGATTGACGGCTGGAGCATCGCAGGTCTCTACAACTTGGCCTTGGTCAAGTAACCCGTTTCAATGTAAATAGCCATGTTCCGCGAACCCCGGAGCATGGCTATTTGTTATAATTTACATGCTTTTCATTGTGTCGTGGCTGCGATAAAGTGCCATGCGCAACAATCCTCTTTATGAAGGAGGTGTTGGTTGAAAGGGTACTGGAAGTATTTCATTGGCAAATTGGGGTGGCTTTTAATTACCTTTGTGTTTGCTTTCCTGTTGAACTTCACGCTGCCCCGCCTGATGCCGGGAGACCCCGTAGCGGCTATCGTCTCGAGACTTGCCCAGGGTATGAGCAATGCGACAGGTGTCCAGGCAATTTATCAGCAGTATGCAGATTTATTCGGCACGAATAAACCGATGCACGAACAATTTTTTATCTACATGAAAAACGTGGTACGGGGAGATTTTGGTTTTTCCTTCAGTCAATACCCCCGTCCCGTTGCAGACGTTCTCAAAACATCCATCTGGTGGACCATTGCGCTCCAATTCCCGGCCATCATCGTTGGCTGGCTGATTGGGAACACACTCGGAGCCCTGGCCGCTTATCTCAAAGGAGGCTTCGACAAAGTCCTGATGCCTGTCAGCATCTTTGTCAGCAATTTTCCTCCCTTTGGCATGGCAGTTATCCTGCTGGCTGTTTTTGGAGTCGGTTTGAAGTGGTTTCCCACTTCAGGGGGGTATGGGTTCGACCTGATACCCAGTTTTACCTTGAATTTTGTGTGGTCTGTGTTTCTCCATTACCAACTGCCTTTTTGGTCCATTGTATTGATTGCCATCGGCGGTCAGGCAATCGGTATGCGTTCCATGGCTATCTATGAGCTCAATGCAGATTATGTGAAATTCAGCCGTTTCATGGGCATCAAAGACCGAAAAATCATTGGCTATGTTTTCCGAAATGCCATGCTGCCGCAAATTACCGGCCTGGCGCTCTCGATTGGCACAATGGTAGGCGGGGCGCTGGTAGCCGAGATTGTTTTCAGTTACCCGGGATTGGGCTACACACTCCTGAACGGCGTGATGGGACAGGATTATCCGCTCATCTCTGCGGCCACATTGATTATCACTGTGATGGTACTGGTCGCAACCTTCGTCATCGAAATCTTGTACGGGATTATCGACCCACGTATTAAGGCAGCCCAGGCGGATTAAGGAGAAATGAACTCATGAAACACACCCTCCGGCAAATTTTTCGCTCTGGAAAATTTTTGTTTGGTTTTACGATTTTTGTAACCCTCCTGCTGATTGTGATTGTCTACCCGCTGATCATCCCGGATGCGCCGCTGGCGATTATCGGACAGGGAACATTTTTCCCGCCGGGAATTTACGTGAACACCTACGATAGCGTCAATACCCCGACAAAATACATCCTGAACCTGCCTGGCGCCGACCTCAGGCGTATTGCCAGTAAGCTAAGCCCCGAGGACCGCCTTGCTATGCAAGAATGGCTGCTGGCGGCCGGGATACCGGAGAGCGAGATTGACATTGAAAACACCCAAGAACTGCTGGCCCTGTGGGAAAGCAATTTTGACCCGAGGAAAAGCATTCCTGGCATGACAAACGCCAGGCGTAACTACTTTGTCCGTCTCAATAACTCACTCAAAGGCCTGCTGTCGGTTGATGACGCCATCATCGCGGCAAAAAACCCGGATACGGGCGCGTTGGAAGAAACGGGCGTTGTCAAACAAACCGATTATGTGAATGTGAGCCAGGTTGCCAACGTGCGCGTTTTGGTTCTCGGAACCGATAATTTTGGCCGCGATATGCTGACGCAACTGGTGGCGGCGACCCGCGTATCGCTACAGATTGGCCTGGTTGCCGGCCTGATTGCCACCCTGATAGGCCTGTCCCTGGGCTTGCTGGCTGGTTACGTCGGGGGGTTGGTCGATGACATCATCATGTTCTTTACCAACCTCTTTACAGTCATCCCCAGTTTTGTGCTGCTAATTCTCATTTCCTACAGCATCGGCCAGGAGCAACGCGGGGCCTTCACGGTTGCGATGGTCATTGGGTTTACTTCCTGGGTCTGGACGACCAGGGCTGTGCGCGCGCAGGTGGTCTCCTTGCGCAATCGTGACCATGTCAACCTCTCGAAACTATCGGGACACTCAATCGTCCACATTATCGTCGCCGACATCCTGCCATACATCGCTTCTTATGTGGTCATGGCGTTGATTCTGCAAATATCATCCGCGATTCTGGCTGAAGCCGGGCTATCGATTCTAGGATTGGGACCAAAAACAACGGATGTGCCGACCCTGGGCCTGATGATGAGATGGGCGATGATTTACCAGGCCCATGTTCAAGGCTCCTGGTGGGCCTATTTCCCGGTGCTTGTCACCATCGCATTGATTACTTTCTCGATGAACCTGATGAATACCGGCCTCGACCAAATATTCAACCCGGCATTAAGGGACTAGGTGATAGAAATGTCAAGAGTCATACTCGAAGTCAGGGAACTCACCACCAAATACATCACCCGGTTCCGGGAAGATGTCTACGCAGTTGACCACGTCTCGCTCAAAGTGGAAGAAGGTAAATCGCTGGGAATCGCGGGCGAATCGGGCTGCGGGAAATCGACGCTGGCCCTCAGCCTGATGGGATATTACTTTCCTCCCCTGCACTATACAAGCGGGGATATCATTATCGATGGGAAAAACATCTCCGGGATGCACCCGGACGAGGTGCGGAAATCAATCCTGGGGCGCGAGATTGCCTATATCCCCCAGGCCGCGATGAACGCGCTCAACCCCACCCAAAAAGTTATCCACTTTATCGAAGATGTTGTCCAGGCCCATGACCCATATAAGTCTAAAAAAGAAATTTATGAAATGGCGCGAGCCTTGTTCGAGAACGTTGGGCTTCCGCCGGAAGTTTTGCAGAAATACGCAGTGGAACTTTCTGGAGGGATGAAACAGCGCACGGTGATTGCCGTATCCGTAATTTTGGGTCCAAAAGTGCTGATTGCGGATGAACCATCCTCTGCGCTAGACGTTACCTCACAGAAAATGGTTATCAAGATGCTGCGGGACCTGATGGAGAACGGGTTCATCAAAGCAATGATATTCATCACGCACGAGTTACCTTTGCTCTATAACGTCACCGACGATATTATGGTGATGTATGCGGGGCAGAGCGTGGAAAAAGGCTCCGCTCAGGAAACCGTGTTCGACCCTCTTCACCCTTACGCCAAAGGCCTGATGGGCTCGATTATCGTACCTGAACAGGGCTTGCGGGACGTAAAGTTGACCGCCATCCCGGGCGTGCCGCCCAACCTGAAAAACCCCCCGTCCGGCTGCCGGTTTGCCGAACGTTGTAAACACGTCCACCCAGAGTGCCGGGCGACTTCCATTGCCCTGCGTGAAGTGGGCGAAAGCCGCACCTATCGCTGCGTCCTGTCAGAAAAAGAACTGAGGGAGGCTTATAAAAATGACTGACCGAAACAAAGTTTGCCTGAATGCAGCCGGCCTGACCAAAGTTTTTGGGTTTGGCCGCAGCAAGACGGTCGCTGTCGACCATGTAGACCTGACCCTCTACGAGGGCGAGGTTGTCTCCATCGTCGGTGAGTCTGGCAGCGGCAAGACCACCCTGGCAAAACTTCTTTTGGGGTTGATTAACGAAACCGAAGGCGAAGTATACTTCCAGGGGCAAAAGCGCGATATCCGCTCCTACAGGAAGAAGCAGGAATACTGGAAAAACATCCAGGCAATCTTCCAGGACCCGTTCTCGTCTTATAACATCTTCAACAAAATCGACGCCGTCCTGTTAGATTGTATTCACATGCGCGGAGGGCGGGGACTGCCATACGCCAAGAAGGTTGAACTGATGACGGAGGCGTGCAGTTTTGTCAACCTGAAGTTCGAGGAGCTCACCAACAAATACCCGTTCGAACTTTCCGGCGGACAGATGCAGCGCCTGATGATTGCCCGCATCTTCCTGCTCAAGCCCAAAATCCTGCTGGCGGATGAGCCGACTTCGATGATTGATGCCTGTTCGCGCGCCACCATCCTCGATATGCTGATGCAATTGCGCAACGAAATCGGCATGACGGTCATTTTCATCACCCATGACATTGGCCTGGCATACTATGTTTCGGATACGGTCTATATCATGGAACGCGGCAAATTCGTCGAGAGCGGTACTGCCGACAAAGTCATCCTGACCCCCTCCCACCCTTACACCAGGCGACTGATTAGCGACGTTCCTAAAATCTACGAAGAGTGGGATTTGTCTACAGTGTAGCCGATAGCCTGAGATTGGCGCATTCAATCCTTACAAACCGGGACCGCTGCCAACAGGTGTCCCGGTTTTGCTTAACAATCCGTTCAGGATTTTTGCAATACCCTATAGTGATAAAATACACTCCCTACACGGAGAAAACGCATGCCTGATTTCAAATTCATCCAACCCGCCCAAACCATCCAGGCGCACCTGCCCGATGGCCGCACGCTGGAAGGGCCGCGCGGCGCGGCAGCGGGACAATTCCTCAGCGCCATTCGCGCCGATTTGGCAGCGCCCGTTGTCGGGGTGATTGTTAACGGTGAACTGCACGAGTTGACGTATCCCATCGAAATGGAAGCGCGCCTCCAGCCGGTGACGATGGCTGATTCGGATGGCGCGCGCATCTACCGCCGTTCGCTCACCTTCCTGCTCGAAGCCGCTTTTTCCAACCTGTTCCCGCAGGCCGGGTTGTATATCGACCATTCGGTGGCATCCGGCGGCTATTATTGCGAAGTTAAAGACCGCGCGCCGCTCTCAGGGGATGAATTAAAAGCCCTGGAATCTGAAATGCGCGGCATGGTGCAGGCCAACCTGCCCTTCACGCGGCGCGAAGCCTCGGTCGAAGAGACCATCGCCCGTTTCGAGCGGGAAAACTATCCCGATAAAGTTCGCCTGCTCAGGCATCGCCGCAAGCCATATGTCACGGTTTACCAACTTGGGAATCACGTCGATTATCATCACGGCTACATGGTGCCTTCGACCGGCTACCTGGAATGGTTCGAGTTGGTTGACTCGAACTGTGGTTTTACCTTGCGCTTTCCGCGCCGTCACAGCCCGACCACGTTGATGCCGTTGGAAGACTTCCCCCAATTGTTGAATTCCTTTCGCCAATATGGCGATTGGCTGGAGCGGCTGGGAATCGAATCCGTCGGCGCGCTGGATGACGCCATCCAGGCCGGGCGCAGCCGCGAAGTTATCCTGGTTTCGGAGGCCCTGCACGAACAGCACATCGCCTCTGTCGCCCGCCAGATTGCAGAGCGGCGGGAGCAAATCCACCTGGTGCTGATTTCCGGGCCGTCCTCTTCGGGCAAGACCACTTTCTCGCGGCGGCTGGCCGTGCAGTTGCTGGCGCTTGGCCTTTCGCCCTTCGCGCTGGAGATGGACAATTACTTCATCGACCGGGAAAAAACACCCAAAGACGAAAACGGCCAGTATGATTACGAGACCATCGACGCCCTCAACCTGGCGCTGTTGGGCGAACAGTTGGAACAGTTGATTCGCGGCGAGGAAGTCCATCTCCCACATTACAACTTCAAAACCGGATTGAGCGAACCCGGCGAAACCGTGCAGCTGCGCCCCGGTCAGTTGATTATCTTGGAAGGGATTCACGGCCTCAACCCGCGCCTGATTCCCGCTTCGCTGGCATCCCAATCCTTCAAGATTTACGCCTCGGCCCTGACCCAACTCAACCTCGACCGGCACAACCGCGTCTCGACCACCGATACCCGCCTGATTCGGCGTATCGTGCGCGATGCGCGTGAGCGCGGCTACAGCGCCCAGCAAACCATCAGCCGCTGGGATTCGGTGCGGCGCGGCGAAAAACGGCACATCTACCCCTTCCAGGAAAACGCGGATGTGATGTTCAACTCGGCGCTGGCCTACGAACTGGCCGTGCTGAAACCGCTGGCCGAGCCGCTCCTGCGCCAGGTGCCGCACAACACACCCGAATTTATCGAGACCAAACGCCTGCTGGCCTTCCTGGAATGGTTCCTGCCGCTCGAACCCGACCTGATTCCCGATAACTCCATCCTGCGTGAGTTCGTGGGCGGCTCGATTTTGAAGGATTTCAAGGTGTGGGGGGCGTAAGGTCGAAATCACATCCGCTGGCCGCGCCCAAAAAGCCACAGGGCCAGGTAACGCGCGGCAAAACCGCTCGCAACCGCCTGCGCCAGGTGGATAATTTCCTGTTGCGCTACGACCCCGGCCTGCTGACCCGCGCCGATGGAGACTTTGCGGATGCCCTGTTCGTCGACCTCGGCTATGGGGCCGAGGCCGTCACCACGCTGGAATCCGCCGAACGCTTCCGGCGGCTGAATCCGGGTCTCAAAGTCTTAGGCGTGGAAATCGACCCGGAGCGGATGGCCGCCGCCCTGCCGTTTGTCGATTCCCGCACGTTTTTCCGTTTAGGCGGTTTTAACCTGCCCCTCCAGCCTGGGGAAACTGTCCGCGCCATGCGCGCCTTCAATGTCCTGCGGCAGTACCAGGAGAGCGACGTAGCGCCCGCCTGGGAGCAGATGGCGCGCGGGGTGCTGCCCGGCGGCCTGCTCATCGAGGGGACTTCCAACCCCAGCGGCGCAATCTGGGCGGCAAACCTGCTGCGGCGGGTCGAAAGCGGATGGAGCCAGGAAGCGCTGGTCTTCTTCACTAATTTCCACCCCGGCTTCGACCCGGAACTGTTCCAGACGATTCTTCCCAAGAACTACATCCATCGCGTCGTTCCCGGCGAGCCAATTGGCGAGTTCTTCCATGCCTGGAAAGCCGCTTATGCCGAATCCAGCCCCATGCAGACCTGGGGATTGCGTCAGTGGTTTGTTTCGGCAGCTGAAGGGCTGGCCCGGCGCGGCTATAAAATCAACCTGCGGCGCAGGTGGCTGCGCAAAGGCTGGCTGATTTGGGAAAATCCGCCGCAAAATCCCTGATATCCGCTGAACTGCGCGGTTTCGCTATTCTGTTGGCGGTTTCTACGCTTTCCCGGCCTTTCACTTGCGAAGATTGGCGGACTCTCCCATCGCACGGAATGGCTTCAACTGTTCTGAAAGTTGGGCCATCCATTCCATGTATTCAGGCTGGGAGGCCAGGTTTTGCATTTCATAAGGGTCGTTTAGCAGGTCATATAGTTCGCGTTCTCCGCTTTCGTATTCTACATACTTCCATTCGTTCGAACGGATTCCCCAATAAGAGGGAATGATGGTACCAAGCCCGCTGGGGTCATCGGCTTCGGTATCGCGGTAATGCTCGAAGAAGAACCAATCGCGCCAGGGAGCGGAGGGGTCTTTCAAGAGCGGCGCAAAGCTCATCCCATCCAATTCCTCCACGACAGGAATGTTGGCGAGTTCCAACAGGGTAGGGGCAATGTCAACGTTCAGCACGAACCCGCTTTCGGCGCGCGGCGACTGAATCAGGTTCGGATACGAGACTACGAAAGGCACTTGCAGGCATACATCATAGGGACAGTCTTTTGCAATCAGGTGATATTCGCCAAACGCCATGCCATTATCGGAAAGGAAGATGATGATGGTGTTCTCGCGGATTTTTCGTTTTTCCAGCAAGTCTACAATTTTTCCAATCCCTTCATCTGCCGAAATGAGCGAGCGTAACATGCCTTGCTGGTTGTCGAACGCCATATCGGTCGGAATCGATTTCCAGGTGCGCAGCCATTCGGGCTTATCGCTGCGGTCTTCTTCCTGGAAATTGGGCGGCCAGTAGGGTTTCCAATCTGCATCGGTGGTAAAGAGTTTCTTATGACGTTCGGGAAAACCATACGGGTAGTGCGGCGCGTAATAGCCCAGCCAGATGAAAAAAGGGTCTTCGCCGGCTGCGGTAATGAAATCCATCGCCTTTTGGGTCAATTTGTCGGTGCTGAAGTCTTCGGGCCGGTCGCCATACGAAACGATGTTGCCGTTTTCGTTGAAGTTGTAGCCGTAGAAAAAGGAAGGGCTGGGGTAACTCTTGTCGCGGTTCCAAAAAATCTGGTAATCATCCCAACCGGGCGGGATGAAGGTTTCGGGCAGCATATCGATATTGTTGAAGTACTTTCCCAACATGTAAGTGCGGTAGCCTGCCCGCTGGAACCAAACTCCCAGAGTGGAATCGTTCTTCTTGAAGGCCGGCGCGCCGCCGTTGGGCGGGCGATTGGTCAACACGCCGGTGTTCTGAACGAACAATCCCGTCAGAATACTGCTGCGACTGGGGCAGCACAGTGGCGTGGTGACATAGGCGCGGGTGAAATTGATGCCTTTCTGAACCAGTTCACGCTGGACAATGGGCATGTACTCCAGCGAATAGAGCGGCTGGTCGTCTGTGATGATGAGCAAGACGTTGGGGCGGGATGGATCCTGGTTGCCAGTGCCTGCGGGGAGCGCGCTGCAAGCGGGCGAGAAAGTCAGAAGCCCGCCTGAAAGGGCAAGGATGGATAGGGCCAGAGCAATCTTTTTCCACATGAGATTTTCCTTATTACGTGACGATTTTCAGCCTGTTGCCGCGCTATTATAACCACAACCATCATTACTTGAGTTTAGAGTTCATTTTGATTCGTCCTGAAAGACAAAAAAAATTGGTAACTATTCAGCCTATTGGAGCAAAAACCACTGCTTGTGGCAAGAAAGGCCAAAATCACAATTGCTAGCCATATGTAGCCGTCCTAAATGTGGCATTTTTCGCCAAAACTGGCCTATGCCGCCAACTGTTGGGCTTTCAACGCTATGACTGAATAGATACAAAAATTGTATCTATTTTGACAATGTCACATTCGAAAAATCGCCTTCTGTTCCCTCACCCCAGCCCCTCTCCCACCGGGAGAGGGGGAGAATTCTGATAAAAATAGCATTGTCCCCTCTCCCAAAGGGAGAGGGTTAGGGTGAGGGCGCAAAGTTATGCGAAAATGTGACATGTCAAGATAGATACCCACCAGGAATACAATAATCGACCGTTTGGTAGGCCAACGTATCCAAAACAAACAGGCGGTAAGGGTGCTGCTGGGCAACTTTTTCCTGTGAATTGGTCAATCCCAAAAAAGCGATATAGCGGCCATCGGGTGACCATGAGAATTAGTCAATGCTCATGGTAGGGTAGGCGGCTGAATAATTGGTGAGTTGGCGCTGGCGGCCAGCGCGGTTGACAGTATAGATTTCATAATGTTCGCCAAGCACATCTTTCTCATTGACCGGCATGGGAATGGCTAATTTTTGGTCGCCTGGCTGCCATTTTGGCAGGTTGAAACCAGCCAGCGGGTTTCTATAGTCCCACAAAAAATTTCCATCCTTATCTGATTCTCCTGAAAGAAGTCGCACATTAACAACCCGAAAATGAGTACCTGGCAAGGCTTGGGCCCAAAAATCGCCGCAAGGAAGCGCGGATGGTGGCAAAAAAAGAAACGGTAGCCGCATTGGAA
>DAOUAZ010000289.1:0-5582 GCA_034432975.1 Anaerolineales bacterium
ATTTTCATTCCGACTGCGACGGAATTCCCCACCTTTGGGCCCAGCCCCACGCCTGGCATTCTGACGGCAACCCTTACATTCACTCCCACTGAAACACCAACCCCAACCGGCACGCCGACCGTTACCCCCACCACAACGGTCACGCCCTTTCTGCCGCCGACGTTTACGTTTACGCCCTCCGTCACGCCGGTTCCGCCCACATTCACGCCTTCGGTCACGCCAATTCCGCCCTCGCCAACGTTTACCAACACTATCGTCCCGCCGACTTCCACCAACACGCCTACCCCCACGGCAACCGAAACCCCGACTCCCTAACCTTTCACCATGCCTGACATCACCCCCTTCCTGAAATCCCTGCTGTCCGTGGCCGGGATTTCATCCTATGAGACTCCCGCCACCCAGCTCATCGAAGAAAAATGGCGCCCGCTCGTGGATGAAACCCGCCTGAGCCGCGTCGGTTCGCTCGAATCGCTCAAAAAAGGTTCTGCCGCCGAGCCGCGCCCTTCCATCATGATTGCCACCCACATGGATGCGATTGGCATGATGGTCACCTCCATCGCCGATGGCTTCCTGCACTTTACGCAGGTCGGCGGCATCGACCCGCGCATCCTGCCCGGCACGCCGGTCATCGTCCACGCCTCGGCCAGCGGCGAGCAATTGCCCGGCATCGTGGTCCTGCCCCCGGCGCGCGCCCTGCCTGCTTCGGCGGGGGATGGCGTGGTCGGGTTGGAACACCTGCTGATTGACGTGGGACTCCTGCCGAAGGAAGTCGACGCCAAAGTACGAACCGGCGACCCGGTCTCCTTTGCCACCGAACCCAAAGAGTTGGCGGGCGAGGTCATTTCCGGCCACACTCTCGACAATCGCGCCTCGGTCGCCGTGCTGACAGTAGCGTTGGAAGAACTCCAGAAAAAATCGCACCAATGGGATGTT
Source organism: Anaerolineales bacterium (assembly GCA_034432975.1). Classification (GTDB taxonomy): domain Bacteria; phylum Chloroflexota; class Anaerolineae; order Anaerolineales; family Villigracilaceae; genus UBA5195. Next base: position 934 of record DAOUAZ010000289.1, read on the forward strand.
TGGGCGGTCGCCACCGTACAGGAAGAAGTCGGCCTGTTGGGCGCGTTCACATCTGCCTTTGGGCTGCGCCCGCAGGTGGCGATTGCCATCGATGTGACCTTTGCCAAAGGCCCCGGCGCCAATGATTGGGGAACGTTCCCGCTTGCCAAAGGCCCGACCCTAAGCTTTGGCCCCAACCTGCATCCCTTCCTGTTCAAAAAATTCGAGGAACTCGCCAAGAATCTGGAGATTCCGTACCAAACCGAGGTCACGCCCCGCCACACCGGCACGGATGGCTACGCCACGCAGGCTGCCGCCGAAGGCATCCCGACCATGGTGATTGGTATTCCGCTGCGCTACATGCACACCCCGGTCGAACTGGTCGCGCTCAAAGACATCCAGCGCGCCGGGCGGCTGGTGGCTGAGTTCATCGCCAGCCTGGAACCGGATTTTGTGGAAAAAATTGTTTGGGAAGATTAAAACGTTACCCGGTTATCCAGTTCGCCAGTCTCTCTCGGTCAATTGGATAACTGAATAACCGGTAAACCGGATAACAGAATATGCCAAATATCACTGAAAAACAGTTCAGGTTGCTCGAAAAACTCTGCAACGCCTGCGCCGTTTCGGGCGATGAAGGCGAAGCGCGCAAAATCATCCTCGAAGAAGTGAGGCCATACGCCGATACGGTCAAGATCGATGCGTTGGGAAATGTCCTCGTCACCAAAAACGGCTCTGGCGAGAACAAAGTCAAAGTCATGCTCGACTGCCATACAGACGAAGTCGGCTTTATGCTGGTTTCGGATGAGGGAGATGGGCTATACCGCTTCGAACTGGTTGGCGGCATCGATGTCCGTCAATTGCCGGGCAAGCAGGTGCTGGTCGGCAAGGACAAAATCCCCGGCGTGATTGGCGCGCGTCCCATCCACCTGACGACTGTCGAGGAACGCCAGAAAAAAATCCCGCTCGATTCGCTGCGCATTGACATCGGCCCGGCGGGCAAAGCCAAAGTCGGTGACCGGGCCACCTTCGCCACCCGCTTCAGGCGGGTTGGTCCCTCCATCATGGCAAAAGCGATTGATAATCGCATCGGGTGCGTCCTCCTGATTGACCTGCTCAAAACCGCGCCCCCTAATGTCGATTTGTGCCTGTCCTTCTCGGCGCAGGAAGAAATTGGCCTGCGCGGCGCGAAAGCAGCGGCCTTCCATTTTGCCCCCGAACTGGCAATCGCCATCGACTCGACGCCTGCCAACGACCTGCCGGTTCATGACGGCGGCGAAAACACCTTTTACAATACCAAACTGGGCGGCGGCCCGGCCATTTACACTTTCGATGCCGGAACGCTCAACGACCCGCGCCTAATTCGCTTCCTGGCCCAAACCGGTGACGAATTGAAAATCCCGTATCAGTTTCGGCAGCCCGGCGGCGGCGGGACCGATGCTGGGGCCATCCACCGCTCCCGCGCCGGCGTGCCGACCGTTTCGGTCTCCGTTCCCCATCGTTACACGCATACCGCCATCAGCCTGGCGCGCGTCGATGACTGGAAAAACACCCTGGCCCTGATTTCGGCGGCCATCAAGCGGATTACGCCGGATTTACTGAAGGAAGACAGGCCGTAACGCGAGTTGGCAATTCGCGCCGCGCTATGAACGGATGAATCGCCCTGCCGGCTCCAGCGAATACCTGCCGGTAATGAACGGCTCCGACCGCTTCCTGCTCGCCCATTGCGGCGCAAACGGGCGCGCGCCGCGCGTAATCTGTGGATCAAGGACACCCCATGAAACAACTCCTCCAAAAACTAACCGAAACCTTCTCCCCCTCCGGCTACGAAGCCGCCATCCGCGAAGTCATCCGCGCCGAGGTCGAGCCCCTGACCGACGAAATCCGAGTCGACGCCCTCGGCAATCTCATCGTCAAGAAAAACCCGGCCAAAGGGGCCAAAAACCCCAAGAAAATCATGGTCGCAGCCCATACGGACGAAATCGGCCTGATTGCCAGCCATATCGACGAGAACGGCTTCATCCGCTTCACCACCATCGGCGGAGTCTACCCGCAAATGCTGATGGGCGCGCGCGTCCGCTTCTACAGTGGATTGCCGGGCATCATCTACACTGAACCGCTCGACAAACCCACCGACACCCCCAGCATCGAAAAAATGTTCATCGATGTCGGCGCCGCCAGCCGCAAAGATTGCTCCATCAAAGTCGGCGAAGTGGCCGCCTTCGAGCGCCCCTTCCTCGACCTGGGCGACCGGCTCGTCGCCAAGAGCATGGACGACCGCATCGGCTGCCTGGTCGCCATCGAAGCCTTGCGCGCCCTCAAAAGCACCCCGCACGAAGTCTATTTTGTGTTCACCACCCAGGAAGAAGTCGGCACGCGCGGCGCGGAAACCTCGGCCTTCGGCATCGACCCCGACCTGGGCTTCAGCCTCGACGTGACGGGCTGGGGCGATACACCGGGCCGCAAACATTTCGACATCGCCCTGGGCAAAGGCCCGGCCATCAAAATCAAAGACGGCGGCATGTTATCGGACCCGCGCATCATCCAGTGGATGGTCAGCACCGCCGAAAAGAACAAAATCCCCTACCAGCGTGAAGTCCTGCTGGGCGGCACCACCGACGCCCGCGCCATGCAGCTCGTCCGCGCCGGGGTCCCGGTCGGCTGCATCTCCATCCCCTGCCGCTACGTCCACAGCCCCAGCGAAATGGTCGATACGAACGACGTGCAAAACGCCATCGAACTGACCGCGGCACTGCTCAGCAACCCAGTCGACCTGTAACCCCGACTCAAAAACCTCTTGGTTTTGGACATCGAAGCAAAGCAAACGCCCGAGCGCATCCTCGCATCCGGGCGTTTTTCTATCTCCAACATTTACCAGCCGGAACTTCCTGCCTGCAGCCTGTCTCACCGTTTCACCGGCGACATTCAACCTTTAACATTCAACCGTTATAGCCACACCCACAGCAGCCACAACCCAATCATCACCACGCCGAGAGCAAACAACGCCAGGAAGGTCCACCCGAAGCCAACCAGCCAGCCTTTGGCGGAATCGAAGGCCGCCCTGGCCTCCCGCAGCCGCAAATACTCCACCCCGTACAAAGCCAGCGGGGTGATAACCAGCGCTGCCAGCGGCGTAAAAAAGCAACTGGCAACCAGGCCAATCACCAGGCCAATCCCAATCGAACGCCAGGGTGTGCCGGTCTCGCGCACCTTGGCGGTAATGATGATGTTATCCACCACCCCGCCAATGGCAGCCAGGATGGTTATCAGCGCAAAGAGGAACCAATCCCAGCCGGTCATCATGCCATTGACAGCCGCGTAAAGCATATACACCACCGCCGCCAGCCAGATGACCGCAATCCCCGGAAAAATGGGAATCAGCAAGCCAACCAACCCGACCAGCATAAAGGTCAGGGTCAGGGATTGCATGACAATTTCACCAAACAAGGCAGAGTCCATCTTGAACCTCGGGGCGATATTCGATGCTCGATCACTCGAAGACCGAATATCGAATAACCAATCACGAATTACGAATTACTTCCACCCCGCCCATCCAGGGCTTCAGCACGTCTGGCACCACAATCGAGCCGTCGGCCTGCTGGTAATTCTCCATCACCGCAATCATTGTGCGGGGCAGGCCGAGTCCCGACCCGTTGAGGGTGTGCAGCAAGCGCACCTTGCTGCCGTCAGTGGGGCGATATTTGATGTTCGCCCGCCGCGATTGGAAGTCGGTCACATTCGAGACCGAGGAGACTTCCAGCCACTCGTCGCAGCCCGGCGCCCACAGTTCCAGGTCGTAAGTCATCGTCGCGCCGAATCCGATGTCGCCGGTGCAAAGCCGTTTGACGCGATACGGAATCCCCAGCAGCGCGCAGGTTTCCTCGGCGTCCGCCAGCATTTTTTCGTGCATCGCCTCCGACTCTTCGGGTTTGCAGTAGATATACATCTCCACTTTATCGAACTGATGACCGCGCTTGATTCCACGCACGTCGCGCCCGGCGCTCATCTTCTCGCGGCGGAAACAGGGCGTGTAGGCGGTATACATGCGCGGCAGGCTGGCCTCGTCAAGGATTTCGTCCATGTGCAGACCGGTCAGTGGAATTTCCGCCGTCGGCACGAAATAATAATCTTCCTCATGGTCTTTGTAGAGATTATCGGAGAATTTGGGCAGTTGGCCTGCGCCAAACACCGTTGCCGCTTTGACCATGAACGGCAGGTATTGTTCGCGGTATCCTTGGCGGGTGTGCAGGTCGAGCATCCAGGCAATCAACGCCCGCTGCAAGCGCGCCCCGGCCCCGCTGAGAACGTAGAAGCGCGACCCAGTCAATTTGGTGCCGCGCTCGAAGTCGATAATCCCCAGCGCCGGGCCGAGTTCCCAGTGCGGCTTGGGGGTGAAATCGAAGGCTTTTGGCTCGCCAACGGTTTTGATGACCACGTTCTCGCTGTCATCCTTCCCATAAGGCGTGCGCGGGTCAGGGATGTTGGGCAGGGTCGAGACAAGATAGTTGAGTTGGGTTTCGACTTCGGCCAACTCTTTATCGAACGCGGCAACTTTATCCCCGACGATGCGCATCGCCTCGATTTTGGCCTGGCGCTCCGCCGGGTCCTTCAGCTTGCCAATCTCCTTCGAGACGGCATTTCGCTCGGCTTTGAGCGATTCGACCTCGGCAATC
>DAOUAZ010000290.1:0-3253 GCA_034432975.1 Anaerolineales bacterium
GTCCGTTCCGGTCGGCGGACTGGAACGGCTCCAGGCAGTGGCCGTCACCGAAACAGTGGGCGTGTTCATGCGGGTTGCCCTCATTTCGGGCCTGGTGTTCGCCTCCCCGTATATCGCCTTCGAAATCTGGCTGTTCGTCGCCCCCGGTTTAATGCCCCGCGCCCGCCAATTCAGCCTGGTCTTCATCCCGCTGGCGGCTATTTTCTTCGTCAGCGGCATGGCCTTTACCTACTATGCCATGCTGCCGGTCGCGCTCCCTTTCATCGAAACCGGCTTCATCCAGGTCACAACCAACTGGACGGTGGATAGTTACATCAAATTCGTTACCGGCCTGTTGTTCTGGATTGGCCTGGCGTTCGAGTTTCCGCTGGTTATCTACGGTCTTTCCGCAATTGGGATTGTCAAACCAAAAATACTGCTCGAACAATGGCGTCTGGCAATGGTCCTGATTGCCGTCCTCTCCGCCATGATTACCCCCACCACCGACGCCCTGACGATGGGCATCACCATGCTGCCGCTGGCATTGCTTTACTTCCTCAGCATCCTCTTCAGCGCCGTGGCTCAGATAACCAACCGCAGGCAAGAAGCGTAAGGCGGAATTTGTTCCGCAACCGCGCCGTCCCAAAGGCTGCGTTCTTTGGGACGGCGGCATGTTCGATAGCAATGCCCGAAGATTATGCAGGCGGCATGACAGACGGTACTGGCGTAATCAATGGGGCGAGGGGCGGGGAACTCAGCCAAAATGGCGATATGAGCAACCACAACAAACCCAAGGCGAAAAGAATCGCCCCTGTGGTTTTGAGGGCTGCATCTTTAGATTTAAGAAAAGTCGCCATTCCCAGCGCAATGCTGCCTATACAGGCCACTATCAGGCCCACAGATTTTCCCAAAATGACAATGGTCAATGCCGCCAACGCCAGAGATAACGCAAAAACAATCTTGGAAATCCTTGGAATTTCTTGAATATGCTGCATGGTATTGCCTCCAAAACAATGATTGCCATCAGCTACCAGGCATTTCCATAAAAACCGCCAACAGTTCTGGAATTACCGCGTGAAGGTTTTTGTGACCTATTTATTATCGTTGATTTGAAGGATTCGCGCAAGGAAATTTGACACAGGATGAGTGAGAAATTTTTCACAAGCTGCGTAAACAACATACGATTTTTGACATCGAAAAACGCTATCATGCTCATAAAGCGCGCTTTGTAGTAAAATAAATTCATGTCCACCACGTTTCACTCAATGTTCATGATGTCCATGCCCACCCTTGCCCGGACAGTGTCGAAGGGACTGCGTTAGCACGCCACAACGCCAAAACCGGAGGGCTGTCCGAAGCGAGGGCAGTCCTTTTTGTTTGGTAATTGGCGACTTGTAACTGATAATTCGCCCAATTACCAATCACGAATTACCAATTACGAATTTCTGAAGGAATTTTCTATGCCCGAACCTATCCTCATTGCCATCGCCTGGCCCTACGCCAACGCCGAAATCCACGTCGGCAACATCACCGGCTCGCACCTGCCCGGTGACATCGTCGCGCGCTACCACCGCCTGAAAGGGAACCGCGTCCTGGTCGTCTCCGGCACCGATTCGCACGGCACGCCCGTCACCATGAGCGCCGATAAACTCCAGAAACCGGTCGAGGAAGTCTACAAACACTACCACGCCACCTTCCTCGAGACCTTCCGGGGCTACGGAATCACCTACGACCTGTTCACCAGCACCCACACCGAGAATCACTTCAAAGTTTCCCAGAGCATCTTCCTTGCCCTGAAAGAAAACGGCTACCTGTTCACCAAAGTCGAGCCGCAATGGTTCTCGCCCGGCCTGGGCAAATTCCTGCCCGACCGCTACATCGAAGGCACCTGCTACCTGTGCGGATTCGATGGCGCCCGTTCCGACCAATGCGACAAATGCGGCAACGTGCTGGAGCCGGATAAACTCGTTCACCCCAAATCGAAATGGGCTGGGGATACCTCCACCCCCGAACTGCGCGAGACCGAACACTTCTACATCGACCTCTCCAAACTGGAGCCAAAGGTGGTCGAATTTCTGAAAGCGCGCTCCGCCCACATGCGCGAGACCGTGTTGGGAGAATCACTCGGCAAAATCAACGCCGAGGGGCTCAAGCCGCGCCCCATCACCCGCGACCTCGACTGGGGCATCCCCGTCCCGGTGGCAGGCTGGGACGGAAAATGCCTCTACGTCTGGTTCGAGGCCGTCATCGGTTACCTCTCCGCCGCCATCGAATGGGCACAAATCTCCGGCCAGCCGGAGGCCTGGAAGCAGTGGTGGTCGAACCCGCAAGCCCGCCAGTTTTACTTCATCGGCAAAGACAACATCTTCTTCCACACCTCGCTCTGGCCGGCCGAGTTGATGGGCGTGGGCGAACAATTCGCCGAAATCTTCAACGGCGAACGGGATGTGCCACTCACGCTGCCTTACGACGTTCCCGCCAACCAATTCATGAACCTGGAAGGACAGAAAATCAGCGGCAGCCGCAACTGGGCTGTTTGGGGCCGCGATGCCCTGACCCGCTACGACCCCGACGCGCTGCGCTATTACCTGACCATCAACATGCCCGAAGCCAAAGACAGCGACTGGGACTGGAACGAATTCGTGGCCCGCAACAACGGCGAACTGGTCGCCACCTGGGGCAACCTGGCAAACCGCGTGCTTTCGTTCAGTTTCAAGCATTGGGATGAACACGTCCCGGACATCGACCCGGCCAATTTGCGCGATTCCGACCGGGAACTGCTCGCCGCCATCGAGAGCGGATTCCAGACGGTCGGCGCGCTCTACGACGCCGTGAAACTGCGCGACGCCCTGAAAGAGTGCCTGCGCCTGGCGACCGAAGTCAACCGTTACCTCGACGCCAACGCCCCCTGGACGGCCATCAAAACCGACCGTAACTCTGCCGCCCTGACGATTTACACCGCCCTGCGCGCCATCGACTCGCTCAAACTGCTCTTCGCGCCCGTCCTGCCGTTCACATCCGAAAAACTGCACGCGTTTTTTGGTTACGAAACGCTGCTCTTTGGCGAACAATACACCCAAGAAATCAGCGACCGGCTGGGGACGCATACCGGCTTACGTTACCGCAGCGTGGGTCGGGATGGAATCCCGCCCTACCAATGGCAGCCGAGCGGCCTGAAACCCGGCGCGAAACTCCACCAGCCCGCGCCGCTCTTCAAGAAACTGGATGAAAAAGTGGTCGAAGAAGAACGAGGCAGGCTGGGGCAGTAATCGGT
>DAOUAZ010000291.1:0-1527 GCA_034432975.1 Anaerolineales bacterium
TTCGGGGAGATGTTCGGACGGCAAGCCGTCCGAGTCCAGAGGCAGGTAGCGGCGCGCGGCGTCTTGCGGGGCCAGGACGGCCAGCAGGTGTTGGCCAGAGCGGTCGTAGATGCGGGTAGGCTGGAGCAGGGAGCCGGAGGGCGGCTCCAGCAGGGTGGGGATGGTTTCCAACGAGGGTAAACCAGCCGTCAGGGAGGCATAGGCCAGGGCCAGGCCAAGAATCGTCAATCCCAAAACAGTAAAGGAGGCCAGTCCCAAGCCAATCAGGCCGCCCGTAAAGCGGTCGTCTTTTTGCTGGCGCTGTTCGATGCGTCGTTCGCGGCGGCGGCGCAGGATGGGAAGGGCAGGCATGAGGGTATTGTATCAGGTTCCGAATATCTCTTTAATCCAGCCCTTTAACCCGCGCGGGGGCAGTTCACAATACAGGCCGTTCTTCGAGCCGTCGATGATGACGCGGTAGTCGCGCCCATCCACAGGCAGGAGGGTATGCCAAACCGGGACCAACGCCAGTTTGAAGGTGGCCACCGAAACGGTAGCCGTGCTGTAGGCGAAATTGGTGACGTGCTGGCTGTCGAAATCGCGCTGGATGAGGCCGCGCGCGCGCCAGGCGGCTTGCTGGCGGGCTTCGAGCGAGGCCTGGGCCAGGGTCATCTGCGGCAGTTCGGCCGGCCAGCCCGCCAGGTAGCGCGGGTCATAAGAGACGGCGTTGTTGGTGTCGAATCCACTCGCAATTTTGGGCAGCAGGTCGGCCAGTTTGGGCGCGCCGGGGACGAGGACATCATCGAAGTGGATAATCTTTTCGCCCTGGATGCGTTCGCGCTCGCGCTCTTTTCCGCTGCGAACGAGATAGCCGCTCCAGGGGACAGTTCCGATAATGTCGAAGGTCCACAGCGGCAGGTACATGCCGCGCGGAGGCTGGACTTTGCGCTGGGGCTTTATGCCCTGCTTTTCGACCCACTCGACCAGGGCTTGAACGGCCTGCCGCTGTGAAATATTCATGGGGATGATGGAATCGGGCTGGAGCAGTTGCCCGTCGCCGCGCGTGACGTAACGCGAGCCACAGTAAGCGCATTCGGCGGAAATCTCCTGCGGCGGCAAGGCGAACTGCGCCCCACAGCCTTTGCAGGTCAGGGTTTTGACAGCCACCGGCGCGCGATGCGCCTGGCCGGTCGCCATTTTCAGGATGAAATCTTGCTCCACTTGGGACGCTGCGGTTTCAAGGGTTTGGTTGCGGGCGCAGTATTCGCAGAACAGCGAGCGGCCATCGGGGGTGAAGACCATTCGTCCGCCGCATTTGGGGCAGGTGAAACGGTCGGCTTTGGCGGCCTGGGCCTCAGCAGAAGGGGCCGGGAGCGAATCAGGGTTGACGATATCTTCTGGCTTGAGTTTTCCATCCAGAATGGCGAGTTCACGGCGCGCTTCGGGATGGGTCGGCTCATACGACAAGGTTTCTTCAAGATAAGCGCGTTTTTCGTCCGGGTCGGTCACAATCTGGCTCATCCAGTAATTGGACTGGACGCGCGTTTC
>DAOUAZ010000292.1:0-21355 GCA_034432975.1 Anaerolineales bacterium
CATTTGTGAAAGTGCGGTTCTTATGCTACGATAGCGTTTGTGGTTGTCACTCATGGTCTGCTCCTGGTTCTGTGATAAGAACCCTAGCTTACCAGATGTCAACCACTATTTTGTCCGGTAGAGAAATGGAACACTGTTTTTGACAAAAGGAAAACAAATCATGGCACTGCTTCAGGTAAATTTTCACTCGACAAAATTGAACCGAAAAGTTCCAATGCAGGTGATTCTCCCTGTAGATACTCCGAACGGTAACGATAAACCCTTCAAAACTCTCTATCTGCTTCATGGGCTGTTCGATAACTGCCTGGCCTGGACTTCCAACACGCGCGTTGAGCGCTGGGCAATGGAGCGAAACCTGGCGGTCGTGATGCCTTCCGCCGAGAACTCATTTTATGTTGATGTGCCGTATGGCAGCAGTGTTTTCGGCGATTTCGGCGCGTATGTCGGGCAGGAGTTGGTAGAAACGACCAGAAAAATGTTTCCCCTGTCGCCAAAACGCGAGGATACCTTTATCGCGGGGCTTTCGATGGGCGGCTTTGGCGCGTTAAGGAATGGGTTCAAATACGCTGACACTTTCGGGTATATTGCCTGTCTCTCCGGCGCGATTCATATCTTTGAATATCCTTTTGATGAGCCAGGGCGTAATGTAATTGGTGAGGATGCCTGCTTTGGAGACATCCGCGCCGCAGCCCTGACTGATAGAAATCCGCGCGTGGCGGCGGAAAAATTGTTTGAAAAAAAGAAAGCCAGCGGCAAGACCAAATGCCCCAAAGTGTATATCGCCTGTGGCACAGAAGACTATCTTTTGAAGGCGAATCGGGTGTTTGCTGACTTTCTAAAGACAAACGGAGCCGACGTAGTGTATGAAGAAAGCCCCGGAAAGCATGACTGGGATTTCTGGGATACATACATTCAGAAAGTGCTTGAATGGCTGCCAATCGAGAAAGTCTCTCTATAGTCAATCACAGGAGCAAACACATGAAATACACTTCCCTTGGACGTACCGGCCTAAAAGTAAGCCGGTTGTGCCTCGGCACGATGAATTTTGGCCCGCAAACCAGCGAGGCCGAGAGCGCCGCCATCATGGATGCCGCGCTGGAAAGCGGAATCAACTTCTTTGACACGGCCAACGCCTATGGCGTTTTCACCGCCCCGGGCGACACCTCGCGCCTGCACCTGGGACTGACCGAGGAGATCATCGGGCGCTGGCTGACGCAGGGCGGGCGGCGCAACCAGATTGTCCTGGCGGCCAAGGTCTACGTGGATATGGGCAAGGGCGTCAACGAGCGCGGCCTGTCGGCGTATCACATCCGCAAGGCCTGCGAAGACAGCCTGCGGCGTTTGCAAACCGATCACCTCGACCTGTACCAGATGCACCACATCGAACGCTCGACGCCCTGGGAAGAAATCTGGCAGGCGATGGAGCAGTTGGTACGGGAGGGCAAAGTCATCTACGTCGGCAGCAGCAACTTCGCCGGGTGGGATATTGCCACCGCTCAATGCGCCGCCCGCGAACGCCATTTCATGGGCATTGTCTCGGAGCAGAGCACCTACAGCCTGGCCCGCCGCACCATCGAGTTGGAGGTCATTCCGGCTTGTCGTCATTATGGCGCGGGGCTGATTCCCTACAGCCCACTGGCAGGCGGACTTTTTGGGGGGCGCTGCGCAAAGCCACGGAAGGCCGCCGCGCGGGTGGATATATGCCCCATCAGATTGAGCACTGCCGTCCGCAGTTGGAGGCTTACGAAACACTCTGCCAGGAACTTGGCGAAGCGCCCTCCGACATCGGGCTGGCCTGGCTGCTGCATAATCCGGTCATCACCACCCCCATCATTGGGCCGCGCACGGTGGAGCAGATGACCGGCAACCTGCGCGCTTTGGATGCATCCCTTTCATTTGTTCGTGTTCGTCCGTGTTTTCTGCGTTTCACCTGCCCTTGCAGGCGGCGCAAGGGTCCGTGTACGAGAAATCTGTATCACGGAAATTCTCAGAGAGTCCGAAAAGTTTCCTGTAAAGTGCAGATAATCCAGATTTCAAGATGCCAGGCCTGCAGGCCAGACCGTTAGTCCGGCTTTTTTTCCAGTCAGCCACAATTCGCGGTCATAAGTTGCCAACGTGACAGGCATTTCCAAGGTTTCCTGCCAGAACAAAGCCGCCGCCAAGTGAGTAGCATCATATCCACGCAAGCCATATTCCCAAGCCAGGCGCGCAGCACGCTCTGCCAATGCCGGAGTCACGGACAGACGAGTGAAAGACTGCCAGTGCGTAAGAAAATCGTGCCAAGCGCTGTCCGCCTCTCCACTTTCGACCCAGTTCATCCGGACAGCCTTGGCCAGCGCAGCAACCATTTCAATGCGAGTCAGGAGGACAGAACCGACCGTTTCAGCCTGTTCGATAAAAGCTGTAACTTCGTTTGACCCAGCTTCGACTACGTAGCGTTTGATCAATGCACTGGTATCAAGATAAAGAATCATTCCCGATCCTCCACAATCAGATCGGAGAGTTGGCGTTTCCCTTTATTGATCGCTTTTGGCCGATAAGGCTTGAGTTTCTGACCATTCCATTCGGCCTGGCCGGCTGCCACCATTGCCTGAAGACGTTCCTCGATCGTGGCCCTGACCGGGACAATCTGACCAATCGTTTTGCCATGCTCAGTAACAGTAATAGTCTCACCCGCTTTGACACGGCGCATGTATTCGCTTAACCTGGTTTTCAATTCTCGTGTTCCAACACGCATTTCACTCATAAGAGTCTCCTTTTTGCAACCACATTATAGCAAATGCGGCCACTTTTGTCCAGTTTTATGCGCCAATGCCGAACAATTCTAATATCTAATTTGCAAGGATTCCACAGTCTTGGTGCTTGAATATATCGAAACGCTATGAATAATTATTCAGATTTTGTTGACTCCCGTATGTGCAGCAGGTATGATGTAATCAGAATTGATATTACGATTTGAATAAATATTCAGATTGCTTTTGATGGGAAAAACTTAAAATCAGATGCAGGGCAAAAGAAAGGAGTAAGGTATTGCTCGATTAAATCCTTGCGCAACAACCTGGTTCACTTATAAGCCACCTTTTCCCTATTTCTCTGGAGGAGAAAATCACATGAAGAAGCAAGCTTTTACCCTGATTTCGTTAGTGATCGTTGCGACGATGATTCTTTCGGCCTGCGGCGCTCCCACCACTCAGGCTCCAGCCAGCGGCAATGCCGATGGGACGACGGCTGCCGAAGCCCCGGCTTCAAGCGGTGAGATGACCGAAGTTGGCACCCTGCGCAGCGAGACCCTGATTGTCCAGACCTTCGATGGCAAGGTGGACGTCCCAGACAATTTCAACCCACTCTCGAGCAGCTACGTTCTCTGGCGCGGCTTCCGCGAGCTGGCCTGGGGTTATATGTGGGAAATGGACACCGCTACCGGTCAGTCGTACCCCGAACTGGCGGCAGAGATGCCAAAGGTGTTGGATGACCAGCACACCCAGTTCCAGATTTCCCTCAAAAAGGGTGTCTATTGGAGCGATGGTGTTGAGTTCACCGCTGATGATGTCATCTACACCCTCGACACCTATCGCGACGGCCAGGGCAAACTGACCTACTGGGGCATCCCGGCGATCAACGGTTATGTCAAATCCTACAAGAAAATCGATAATTACACCCTGGAAATCGAGACTGCCCACCCGGCGTACGACTTTGCGACCATGATGGGCGTCTACACCTGGGGTTCGAACTTCAACATCCTGCCCAAGCACATCTACGAAAAAGCCGGCGACCTCTCGACCTTCAAGAACCCCAACCCGATCTCCCTCGGCGCTTACGTCCTCAAGTCCTTTGATCCCAATGGTCAGTGGCACCTATGGGAACGCCGCGAAGACTGGCAGCGCTCCTCTACCGGCTGGATGGGCGAACCCGCCGCGAAGTACGTCTTCTACAAAAACTTCGGCGATGAACAGACCCGGACCCTGGCCTTCATCAAGAATCAGTACGACGTCGACACCTTCATGAGCCCCGATGGCATCGCCGCGGCCAAAAAGCAGAACCCCAACGTCAAGACTTTCTCCGCAACCATGCCTTACCATGACATGGGTGACGCCTGCTCGTATGGCATCATCATGAACCAGCAGAAAGCCCCGCTGGATAACCCGAATGTCCGTTGGGCCTTGGCGCTTTCGCTCGACATGAAGAGCGTCGGTTTAAACTCCATGAACGGTGAATTCCGCGGATCGGCGCTGCCCATGCCCGATACCCAGATCACCAATCCGGCTTACTTTGCCCCGCTCTCGCAGTGGCTGACCGACTTCAAGTTGGAAGATGGTTATCAGCCTTGGGATCCCAATTTCGCCGCCGACATGGTCAAGAAAATGACCGAGGCCGGCATGGATCCTGCCCAGCTCCCGACCGGTGACGATGTCACCAAAGCCTATGGCATGGGCTGGTGGAAATATGATCCCGCCGAAGCTGAAAAGCTGATGGCCACCGCCGGTTACACCAAGGGCGCCGATGGTTTCTACGCTGGCCCCGATGGCAAGACCTGGGAAGTTGAGCTGGTCATCCCCAGCGACTGGAACAAGGTCATGCAGCGCGTCGGTTTCTCCATCGCCGACTCATGGACCAAGGCTGGCTTCAAGGTCAATGCCCGCCAGGTGGATAATGGTGAGTTCGGCAAGGTGCAAAACACCAACACCTTATTGACCACCATGGTCAACTGGTCCACTTCCTGCGTATTCAACACCAACTACATCCAAAACTGGCGCTCCTTCTCGGCAGACTATCTGAAACCGGTCGATTCCAACGAAGAGATTTCCGGCAACAACATGCGCATCACCGATGAGAAAGTCTTCAAGTTGATCGCTGACGCTGCCGCGATGGACATGTCCAAGCCAGAGTTCTTGCAGGCTGGACAGGAGATTGTCAAGGAAATGATCTCGCAAATGATGTACATCAACATGATGAACATCCCGACCACCATCCCAACCAACGAAACCTACTGGACGAACTTCCCGAAGGCCGATAACGCCTACGCCGTCCCGTACACCTGGTGGAGCTCCTTCAAGAAAATCCTGGTCACGATCAAACCCACTGGCAAATAATAGCAATTAGCTCCATAAAAGGGGGGCTGTCCCTCACCGGCAGTCCCCCTTTTCAGTCTGTAAACCAGAGGTGCGTAATGAAATTGACTCAATACGTTCTGCAACGCTTTGCCACTTACCTGGCGGTGCTCTTTATCGGACTGACGATCACTTTTTTCCTGCCCCGCTTCATGCCCGGCGACCCCATCAGCAACTACATCTCGCAAATCCAGGCGCGGGCCAATCAGACCCTCAGTCCCGAAGCCGTCCAACAAATCCGGGATTCGCTCGCCGAATTGTATGGACTGAAAGGCAGCCTGCTGCAACAGTACATCGGTTTTCTCAAGCGCGTTGTTCTGCGCTTTGATTTTGGACCCTCGTTTACATACTACCCGGTGCCGGTTTCGACGATCCTATTAAAAGCGCTCCCCTATACAGCCGGGTTACTTTTGACAACTACAGCTCTGTCCTGGCTGCTTGGTAATTTGATTGGTCTCATTGCGGGTTACTACAACAAACGCGTTGGCGCCACCGTCCTGGAAATCCTGGGCATCATCCTCTATCCCATCCCCTACTACATCCTGGCCCTGTCGGTTCTGATTGTCCTGGCCTTCTGGTTTCCAATTTTCCCATTATCGCCCACCTTCCTGCCCGGCGCCTTGACCTGGGATATGTTCAAACTGATCCTGTACAACTCGTTCCTGCCTGCCTTGACCCTGGTGATGGCCGGGTTCGGCTGGAATATCCTCAGCATGAAATCCCTGGCAGTTTCCACCAAAGAAGAGCCTTATGTTCAATTCGCCCGCTTGAAAGGTGTTCCCAACTGGAACCGGATGACGAGATATGTCTTCCGCAACGCGCTGCTCCCGCAGGTGACCGCCCTGATCCTCTCGCTCGGGACGATCTTCAACGGCGCGCTGCTGACCGAGATGATCTTTTCCTATCCAGGCGTGGGTTTACTGATGCGCACCGCCGCCGGGTCCGGAGATTACAACCTGCTATACGGCTCGATCACCCTCTCAATCGTTGCAGTCGCCACCGCGGCCTTTGTCCTCGACCTGATTTACCCGCTCTTCGATCCACGCATCCGCCTGGGAAGATAATCCAATGACAGATAAAACCGTTTCCACCATCAGCCGCGAGAAAAAACGCTCCCCGTTCAAGTTGAATGCGCGCCTGTACCTCGGACTGTCGATTATCTCGGTTTTCATCCTGGGAAGTTTTATTCTGCCCTTTTTCAACACAGTTGATCCTGCAGCCCAAGGCACCTACCTGAAGAACATGCCGCTTTCGGTCAAACACTTCCTGGGCACCAACGCCCTCGGACAGGATATCTTCTGGTTCCTGGTTTTTGCCATTCGCAACTCCCTGCTGATCGGGTTGGGGTCCAGCCTGGGCATCACGGTCATCTCCACTTTTCTGGGGATGAGCGCTGGTTACATCGGCGGCTGGTATGAACGAATCGTGGTTTTATTTATCGATACTTTTATCACCATCCCGGTCCTGCCCATCCTAATTGTCCTGGGCGCCCTGGTGCGCGGCAATACCTCTTTTGGAATTGTGGCCGTCATTCTGATTGCCTTTGGCTGGGCCTGGAATGCGCGCACCATCCGCTCAATGGTGCTCTCGCTGCGTGAGCGGGAATTTATCAATATGGCGCGTTTCTCCGGGGCCAGCACCTTCGACATTATCTATAAAGAGATCTTTCCCCACGTTTACGCTTACATGATCGTCGGCTTTATCAACACCATCCTGTTTGCGATTAACACCGAAGCGGCGTTAGCGGTCATCGGCCTCTCCAAAATCCAGGTGCCGACCCTCGGCTCGATCATCTTCTGGGCGCTGAACTATAACGCCTTGATGATCGGCCAAATCGCCTGGATTGTTGCCCCAATCGTGGCAACGGTGTTGCTCTTCCTGGGCCTGTTCCTGACTTCCACCGGTTACAACGAGTTATTTGCCGAGAGACGAGGTGTTGCATGATTAAACTTGATAATGTTGAAGCAACCTACACAACTGTCCGCGGCAAAGTCAAAGCAGTGGAAGGCGTCAGCCTGGAAATCCCTGATAGCATTATTTTGGGGATTGCCGGTGAATCGGGCTGCGGGAAAAGCACCTTGATGAAAGTGATTTACGGCGATACAGGCTTTCCGCTTGAACTTTCCAAAGGTTCTGTGGATTATGGCTTCAAAAACTCCCAGGGCCAGCCGGTCACCAGTCAGAACATCCAAAACGAATGGTTCCAGCATATCTCCTACATCCCACAAAGTTCGATGAGTTCGTTGAATCCGGTGGTTCGGATCCGCGACCAATTTACCGATTTCCCTGCCACATCCTGGAGAAAAAACGAGATCCTGGAAACAGTGCGCAAGTTTGTTAAAGAATTGGGACTGCCGCCAGAAGCAATCGATTCGTATCCACACCAGCTTTCGGGCGGGATGCAGCAGCGCATCATGGTGGCGCTGGCTACCTTCCTGCAACCGAGGATCATTCTGGCGGATGAACCAACCACAGCGCTGGATGTCGTCGTGCAGAAAGATATTCTGATCCTGTTGATGCGCTTGCAGCGCATGATGAAAAACACCATCATTTTTGTTTCGCATGATATGGGTGTTCATTTCCAGATCACGCACAAAATGATGATTATGTACGCCGCCAAGACGGTGGAATATGCCAATACGGATGACATTTTCACCGAACCGTTGCACCCCTATACCCTGATGTTAACCAGTTCGCTGCCGACGATTGGGGATGACCGCGCCCGGACGGGTCTGCCCGGCCGGCCGCCCAGCCTGTGGGAGCCTCCGCAAGGCTGCCGTTTTGCGCCGCGTTGTCCATTGGCGACTGCTCTTTGCCACGAAACTGAACCGCAACTGCTTGAACACCGCATCGGGCGTTTTTCGGCCTGCCATCGGGTGGATGCGATCCCAGAGTTGACAGCCAAAGTGCGCCAGGGACCCAAATTAAGCGAATTTGTCAAAGATTCGGATCAGTTGATGGCCCAGGTTGAAAGCGCGCTGAAGGCCGATGAAACCGAAGGTGTTGCTGTTCAGGAAGGGGTCGACTAATGAAAACGATTATTAAAACCGATGGCCTGAACAAGGAATATATCTTGGGCGGCTTTCCACGTAGCCTCAAAATCAAAGCCTTGAACGAGGTCAACCTTAGCGTAGCCAGCGATGAACCTGCCATTATCAGCATCGTAGGTGAGTCAGGGAGCGGCAAAACCACCCTGGCCAAGGTGCTTTTGCGTCTGGTACAGCCAACATCTGGCCAGGTGCATATCTCTGATCAGTTGGTGGCCGGGAAGGGTGCCCAGCCTGATAAGACAGAATTCCTGCGGACCGTGCAGCCGATCTTCCAAAACCCTTTTGAAGCCTTCAACCGTTATCGCACAGTGGATGCGTACCTTTATGAAACTGCGACTCGGGTGTTACAGTTGCCCCCAAGCGAGGCCGTTATAGCCATTGAGCAAGCCCTGGCCGCGGTTGGCCTCGAATATAAGGATGTGAAAGGGAAATATCCCAACCAATTTTCAGGTGGCGAACTACAGCGCGCCTCGGTTGCCCGAGCTTTGATTCCACGCCCCAACTTGATTATCGCCGACGAACCAGTCAGCATGATTGACGCTTCCCGGCGCATGATCATCATCAACCTGTTTCTGGCGCTCAAACAGGAATATAAAACCAGCTTTTTGTATATCACGCACGATCTGGCAACGGCCTATTACATCAGCGATTACATTGCCGTGATGAACCGGGGCAGGGTGGTTGAATTTGGTGAAGCCAAACAGGTGCTTCAAACTCCCCAGCATGATTACACCCGGCTGCTGCTTGATTCAATCCCCAGTTTGAAAAACAAATGGGCTGATGGGATCGACTGGAACGCGCCCATCGGTGCCAGGTCTGAGAGAGGTGCCTAATTCAAATTCATCTCCCCGGCTCCATCTTGACCGGGATGTAAAAATGAAAAGAGTGGATTTCCATGAAAACAACCGAAAAAATGACGCTGATTGAACAATGGGGCCTGTTCGAGCTGGCCTTACAGGGCAGTTCCCAGGGTAATCCCTACCTGGAAGTTGAGTTTTCTGCCCGGTTTCGCCAGGGCGAAAAATCAATCCAGGCAGCTGGTTTTTATGACGGCGAAGGCCTCTACCGGGTGCGCTTTATGCCGGAGAGCCAGGGCGTTTGGAATTACCAGACTGCCAGCAACTTGCCTGAATTGAATGGCATCGCAGGAGAATTTACCTGCACCGCGCCCGGGCCGAATAATCACGGGCCTGTGCGCGTGGCAGATGCCTGTCATTTTGCCTATGCCGATGGCACCCGCTACCTGCCGGTTGGAACCACTTGCTACGTCTGGAACCTGCAAGGTAATGCCCTCGAAAACCAAACGTTGGAAACTCTCAAGAGTTCGCCCTTTAATAAAATCCGTTTCTGTGTTTTTCCGAAACGCTACCAGTACAACCTGGGCGACCCGGATCTGTATCCGTTTCCCGGCGAGGTGAAGCGCGCAGCCCCAACCGAGTTTCGGATGAACCTGGAGCCAACACCCCCGCCCGATTATTGGGACTTCAGCCGCTTCGTGCCGGAATATTTCCAACACATCGAACAGCGCATCGCCGATTTGCAAGCCCTGGGGATCGAGGCGGACTTGATTCTGTTTCACCCCTATGACTTCGGCGCCTGGGGTTTTGACCGGATGCCTGCCGAAGTGAATGACCGTTATCTGAAATATGTTGTGGCGCGTTTTTCGGCATATCGCAACCTGTGGTGGTCTTTTGCCAACGAATATGAATTACTATTGGATCGCAAGATGGAAGATTGGGATCATTATTTCCAGCTTGTTCAAAAAGAAGACCCCTACAACCACCCGCGTTCCATCCATAATATCAAGGTTTTTTATGACCATGCCAAACCCTGGGTGACGCATGCCAGTGTCCAACACCATGATATTGCCAAAACGATTACCTGGCTCAAACAATATGGAAAACCTGTGGTGGTGGATGAATGCGGCTATGAAGGCGATATCAATCAGTTGTGGGGCAACCTGACTCCCGAGGAAATGGTTAGTCGGTTCTGGCTCGGTTTTGCAAATGGCGGCCATGTTGGGCATGGTGAAACTTACTGGAACGCAGAAGAAGTGCTATGGTGGTCGAAGGGCGGCGAACTGAAGGGCGAAAGCGTCGCCCGGATTGCCTTCCTGCGTCAGATCATCGAGGCGGTTCCCGGTTCCGGGCTGACACCTCTCAACCAGACCCGCTTTGAAGACCTGAACACAATGGATGAAGTGATGGCGATGTTCGCTGCCTGGAATGAAACCGCCGCCATTCTCGGCCCAGGCGCAGGCTATGTCCCGGCTGCCGGGCATAGCGGGAATGATTACTTCCTGCTCTATTTTGGCAACCATCAACCCGTGTACCATGAATTCAACCTGTCCGGGAGTTTCCGGGTCGATATTATCGATACCTGGGAGATGACCATCTCTTGTTTTGCTGAAAAAGCGACCGGCCCCCTGCGGGTAACCCTGCCACGCAAGCCGTATATTACCATTCGCCTGCAACGAGTTGCGTGAGGCAAGCCGAACCCAAAACCGAAGAGAACGAAATATGCCTATTCATCCCTGGCAAGAAGTTGAAATTGTTTTGACCGCGACACTGGATTATGCCAACCCCTATACGGCGGTGGATGTCCAGGTCGACTTTACCCACGAAAACGGCTTGACCCTCCGCCGCCCGGCCTTTTGGGATGGTGGCCCAACCTGGAAGGTGCGTTTTGCCTCCCCGCTGGCTGAAGGCAGGTGGGCCTGGCGCAGCCAGAGTTCCAGCGCGGATAGTGGCCTGCATGGACAGAGCGGCAGCTTGGATTGCCAGCCCGCTCCTGCTGCTTCCCACCGTTTTTACCGGCATGGCTTTTGGCGCATGTCGCCCGGCAAACGCAGTCTTGTCCATGCGGATGGCTATCCGGCCATTTTAGCCGCGGACACTGCCTGGGGTATTCCCTGGCGCGCTACGGAGGCGCAGTGCCGGGTTTATGCCCAGGATCGCCACCGGAAAGGCTTCAACGCGGTCATGCTGATGAGTGTCCAGCCGGACATGAATGCCCGGGGGCCCCGCGATCGCAGCGCGGATGAAGGCTTTGACGTTGGTTTTGAAGACCTGCCCAGCGGCCATATCAATCAATTGAACCCGGATTACTTCCAATATCTCGATCGCCTGGTCGGCATCCTGGTGGAGCATGAAATCGTGCCGATTTTCCAGCCGGTGTTTTTTGGCTTTGGCTGGAAGGGCTTGCAGGTGGCCGGGCCGGTGCTGCCTCCTGCCGAATATGCCCGGTATTGCCGCTACCTGGTGGCGCGCTATGGCGCGCGCCCCGCCATTTATCTGGTTGGAGGCGATGGCTCTGGCTACGAGCCGCCGGTTCCGGCAGGCGGCGAGGAGATTCAGCGATGGGACGCGTACGCCCAGCCAACCGGCATCCATTATCGGCCACACGCTGACAATTGCGCCTGGCAGGATGCTGAGTGGCTCGATTTCCAATGGTGTCAGACCGGGCATATCGGTGAGCACATCCCTGAACGGGTAGCGGATATGTGGCGGAATACACCCATCAAAGCTATTGCCAACGGTGAGCCATCGTACGAGAACACCGGTGAAACGGGCCGGGCCGCCGGTTGGTGGCAGGGCCACGAGGCCTGGACCAATCTGTGCGCGGGTGGCACCATGGGCGTTTTCTATGGCGCTGGCAGTCTCTGGCAATGGGCTTTGCGTTCTGATGAACCTGGCCAATCCCCGTACTTCCTCGCCCCGGGCGCGGGTTGGCGCGAAGCCCTGGATTTCGAAGGCTCGAACTATGTTGGCCTGGTGCCGCGCATTCTCGATGGCCTGCCAACCACTGATATGGAACCTAACTGGCAGGTCACGTTGGGACGGCGAGGCTTGTTGGTTCCCGGCGTGCTCTTTATCGCATACAAGGAGAACGGCGGGATGCTCGAGATTGTGGCTAACGACGAGGTGCCCCTACCTTATCGGATTATTGATCCGCGCAATGGGAAGGTGCTCGAGCAGGGGGTTCGGACTTCTCCCAGCGAGTGGATTCCTGCTGAGACCGGCAGCCCACTGGTTTATCTCTGTTATTCTGGTTGGGCATAAACCTTTTGGAAGACCTGCGGAACAAAAAGATGACTGCCCGCATGGACAGTCATCTTTTGCTTAACCTGGTCCGTTTTTATTCGTGGTGATAGACATCCCACTTCATGTAGGTTGAAAGCGCCTCGGTCAAAATCGGCGCCACCTGGCCCATTGTCATGGCAACATGGTGTTCGAAGCCGGTTTTGCACAGATAGGCCAGTAATTTTTGCAGGTTGGGGGTGTGAATCACGGCGCGGTGACCGAAAGTGTCCAAGGGATCATTGGTGATTTCTCCCTGACCGGTATAGGCGCGGATGAGGCCGCTGGTGTCATCGGTGCTGACGCGGGCATAGGTCATCGGCCCAGCCGCAGCGCTGCCAGACATCGCGCCGTACGTGTTCTCCTCGCCGAGCGTGGTGCCAAGAATCGGCGCAGTTTTGATCTCAATTTCCGGAACAAAGGATTTAGCCCAGTTCCCGCAGTGGAAAAAGACGCAGCGGTCGGGGTCATCCGCATAGTTGTTGTTCCAGTCCACCAGAGCGCTTGGGGTGCCGGAAGCCAGCTGCAGGGCGTACATGGAAACCACCCCGGTGATATCCACTTCGCAAGCGGAGGGCAGCAACTGGTTGCTCATCATGCTCATCAAGGTGCAGGCATTGATCCCATAATTTTTTTGCATGGAAGTCCAGCATTGCAGGGCGGTGGCCTGGAGATCGTTGTTTTTCATCCAGTCATCGATCGCAATTCCCAGTTTGGCCATGCGCACCATCGCTTGCGAGGGTACGGTGTCGTGTTTGGCATAGACATTGATTTCTTCAAGTTTGGACTTGACCCGGGGAGAATCGTCGCCCAGCCGCGCCGCATCGCCCAGGATTTCGGAGAGGTCGATCGTGGTCACGGTAATGCCGGAAGCCTGCAAGATTTTTTCGCTGTAACGCACGGTCTGGAACGAGCCAGGGCGGGCGCCAATCGCCCCCAGGCGCACGGAGCGCAAGCCTCGCACAACCCGGCAAACACCCACAAAGCGGGCCAAATCCTGTTTGAAAGATGCGGAAGTTGGGCGGCTGGTATGCAGGCTGGTCAGCGAAAATTCATAGCCATACTGTCGCAGGTTGTTGCAAACCGAAATCTTGCCGCAGAAAGCATCGCGCCGCCGCTCGACGTTGAAAGCACCCAGGTCATCAGGATACGCCTGCACCAGGATGGGGACGTTCAACCCGGAAATCTTGAGCGTGTCGGCGACACCTTTTTCATCGCCAAAATTGGGGAGCACCACCAAAATACCATCAATGCGCTCGCGGTTGGCCTTGAATAATTCAGCGCAGGCTTTGGAATGGGCGTAAGTCTCTACTGAGCCAAGTTTGGTTTCGTCTTCGCGAAGCATGACTCCATCGATGTTCATCTCCTCAAAGAGTGCGACAATATCCTTGCGTGCTTCTGAAACCAGGTGGTCGGGAAAGAAGTCGCGATTGCCAAAAATGACACCCAGGGTAGTTTTCATAATTTTCTCCTAGCAAATGGATTGATTTTCGAGATAACCGTGCTTATTTGGGTTGATACAAAACTTGTTGGA
The DNA here is from genome assembly GCA_034432975.1 of Anaerolineales bacterium. Taxonomy (GTDB): domain Bacteria; phylum Chloroflexota; class Anaerolineae; order Anaerolineales; family Villigracilaceae; genus UBA5195. The sequence goes on from DAOUAZ010000292.1 coordinate 13,772, forward strand.
CGGCTGCCTGCCAACCGGCAAACAACTGATTGGCGCGCGCTGCATCAATCTGAGGGTGATATTCGGTAAACCCGGTCGGGATTTTTTGCAAATCATCCAGGCTGGTATAAACTTTCAAGCCCAGCCCACCGCTGAAAACTGCTCCCAGCGCCGAAAGCTCCGGCAGTAGCGAGGCCCGCAGGTTGATTTGATTCAAGTCTGCGACAAGCTGCATCAAGAAGGAATTACGCACGGGGCCCCCATCGGCATTGATCGTGGTAAGTCGGATTTCGCCGTCTTTTCCGATGGCCTTGAGTACATCGGTGATGATATAGGCAATCGATTCGAGCGCGGCCCGGACAACGTGTGCCCGCGTGGTTGAGGGACTCATCCCCAGGATGGCCGCCCGGGCGTCCGACCGCCAGTAGGGAGCGCTCAAACCCACGAAAGCGGGAATAAAATAAACCCCATCACAATCTGGCACGGAGCGCGCCAGGGTCTCAGTTTCGGCCGGATTGGAAATCAATTGCAACTGGTCGCGCAGCCAGGCGATGCTGGCGCCGGTGTAATTGATGATGCCTTCATACGCATAAGTGGGCCGGCCATTGAGCGCCCAGCCAAGCGCGGTCACCATGCCGCTCGTCGAAAGGCGTTTTTTATCTCCAATGTTCAAGAGAATGGATGAACCGGTGCCAAAAGTGACCTTCGCATCTCCGGGCTCGTAGCAGCGCTGGGCAAAGAACGCCGCCTGCGAATCGCCCATCACGCCATAAATGGGGATACGCCGGTGAAGCTGCCCTGCCAAATCGGTATCGCCATACCACCCCGAACTCTCGCGCACTTCAGGCAGGGCGCTAAATTTAATTCCGAAAATTTCGCACAATTCCTGGCTCCAGGCCAGTTTCCCGATATCAAAAAACAAGGTGCGCGAGGCGTTGGTGAAATCGCTGGCGTAAACGCTGCCGCCGGTTAATCGGTAAATCAGGTAGGTGTCGATGGTTCCAAAAAGCGCGCTGCCATTCTCAATTCTTGTTCGCAACTCTGGGCGTTCATCCAGCAGCCAGCGCAGCTTGCTGGCCGGGAAATAAGTATCAATCTTCAGCCCGGTCAGTTCGTGAACACGCTTTTCATACCCGGTATCCGCCAGGCGTTTACAAATCTCATCCCCGCGCCGGCATTGCCAGACGATGGCATTGTACAAAGGCTGGCCAGTGTCCCGATCAAAAACGACCAAAGTTTCACGCTGGTTCGTCAGGCTGAGAGCCAATAGTTTCCCGGTTTCGTCCGGATGGCGTCTAAGCAAGGCTGCTGTTGTGCGAATGGTGTTGGTGAAAATTTCTTCGGCATCGTGTTCGACCCATCCTGCGCGTGGATAAATCTGGCGGTGCATGAGCACTTCCTGATCCAACAGGAGACCATCTTTGTTGAACAACATGGCCTTGGTTGCGGAAGTACTTTGATCAACTGCGAGAAACAAACCATCGGCTTGATTCATGCTGTCACTTTCTCCAACATTTGCAAGGCTAGTTTGGCCAATCCCATCTGGGAAATCCCATAATGATTAAAGATTTCCACCTGACTGCCGGTGACCGTATGTTCATCCGGTATCCCGACAATTTTCAAGGGACGGAAAATACCGGCCTGCATCAAGAACGAAGCCACCCGGCTGCCCAAGCCTCCATTGACGCTGTGTTCTTCCACGGTGATCACTACGCGTGACCGCAGCGCCGCCTGGCGTACCGCTTCCTCATCAAATGGACGAATACTGTGCAAGCTCAACACGCAGCTCATGAGGCCCTGTTCATGTAACGCCTGGCTGGCAAAGAAGGCCGGCGCTACGGTCTCACCGGTGGCGATAATCGCTATATCATAGTTTTCATGCTTTTCTGTGAGTTGAATAGCCTTCCCAATCTCAAAATGTGTACCTGGCTGATGTAGATTCGGCATTGCCTTTTTACCAAAGCGCAAGTAGATTGGACGGTCGTAGGCTGCCGCAGCCTGGATGGCCTCGGCCGTTTCAAAATTATCAGCAGGGGCCACAATGGCGATATTGTTGATCGCTTGTAGCGCCGCGAAATCGTGCAATGAATGATGAGTTGTTCCCAAGGTACCATAACTCACACCGGCGCTGATCCCGATCACTTTTACAGGGTGGTCTGAGTAGGCAACATCATTCTTGATTTGCTCGAGAGCGCGGGCGGTCAGGAAACAGGCCGGAGAAACGACGAAAACTTTTTTCCCCATCGAGGCCAGGCCGGCTGAGACGCCGACCAGGTTTTGCTCCGCAATTCCAACCTCCACCAGTTGGTCGGGATATTTCTCCGCAAAAGGTGTTACCCGCCCTGAACCGCGCGAATCGCTGGTGGCTACCAAAACATCCCGGTCGTGTTCAGCCAATTCCATCAATGTACTGGCGAAGACATCCAGGTTCGCCTTGCCCATTGAGACATCATTCGAGCCCATCGACAGCCTCCAAATCTTTTTCGGCCAAGCCAAGCTCACGCAAGGCAACTTCGAACTCAGTCTCAGAAGGAACTTTATGATGCCAGGGCGCCTGGTCTTCAATAAAACTGATTCCTTTGCCTTTCGTTGTATGCGCGATGATCAGATTGGGTTTCCCATTTTCAAAAGGCAACTGGCCGAATAACTCGACAAGGGCTGCAATATCGTTCCCGTCCACTTCCCGAACAGCATACCCGAAGGCTAAAAACTTGTCCTGTAACGGCTCCATCGCCATCACATCTTCAGTACGTCCACTGATTTGGAGTGTATTTCGATCAATGATTGCGACCAGGTTATCCAGTTTATAATGAGCTGCGCTGACGGAAGCCTCCCAAATAGAGCCCTCTGCCAACTCTCCATCCCCCATGATAGTGAAGATTCTAATCGAGCGGCCATCTTTTTGGGCAGCTAATGCCATCCCAACTGCCAGAGCCAGACCATGCCCTAATGCGCCCGTATTTTGTTCAATCCCGGGAATATCGCGGGTCGGATGGCCGATAAAGCGGGAACCATATTTTTCAACTGTTTCCAGCTCATCCCAGGGGAAAAACTCCTTATCAGCTAGAACCGCATAGAGCGCCTCGACGGCATGTCCTTTGCTGTGAATGTAATGATCGCGATTGATCTCGTGAAAATTTTCTGGAGTAATATCCATCACATGGTTGTAAAGCACGTTTAGTAAATCAACGCACGACAGGCTGCCTCCAATGTGGCCTGCCTTGGAGGAATAAATTAACTTCAGGAGTGTTTTGCGATAGAGCAGCGATTTGGCATGCAGGTTTTTGAAGTATTCCTGTTTGTTGGGAATATCGATTTTCATAGTTAACACGCCTGAATAATTATTCCAATGTGTGATAAAATTCATACAAGGCAATCATACAACTTGTCCATGAATAACTCAACTGTTTATGAATAATTATTCAAACCTGATTGTGAGGAAAAATTATGCCGCGTATCGATGAGCTTCGCCTAATCGCCCGCGTGGCGCGCATGTATTACGAGTGGGATATGCGTCAATCTGAAATTGCCAGCCAGCTTGATCTTTCCCAGGCAACAGTGTCGCGCTTACTTAACCGTTCGAAAGAGGAAGGGATCATCCGCATTTCGGTTAACCTGCCATCTGGGGTCTACACCGAATTGGAAGAAGCCCTGGTAAAAAAATACAACATGCGCGATGTGATTGTGGTCGATAGCCTGGAAGATAACGAGAAGGTGATCCAGCGCGATTTGGGGGCTGCCACGGCCTATTATTTGGAATCGGCGATCCGGCCCAATGAAATTATCGGGATTTCTTCCTGGAGCGCAACGCTCTTGGCATTGGTAGATGCCATGCATCAGCTGCCAAAAAAGCCGGGCGTGAAGGTGGTTCAGATCCTCGGCGGCGTTGGAAACCCGGGCGTCGAAGCGCACGCTACTCGCTTGACTTCCCGCATAGCCCAATTGGTGAACGGGGATGCAGTTTATCTGCCTGTAACAGGTATTCTTGCCACAGAAGCAGCTCGCGACGTTTTACTGGCTGATGATGTGACCCAGCAGGCAATGCGCCTGTTCGACCAGGTCACCACTGCCCTGGTTGGGATTGGCGCGCTTGATCCATCGCCCCTTTTGGCGCAAAGCGGTAACATTTTTTCTCCACAGGAGATGGATTTATTACGCAAAGCAAAGGCGGTGGGCGATATTTTGCTGCGCTTTTATGATCAAAATGGGGATTTGGTTGAGACAGGCCTCGAGAAACGCGTAATCTCAATGAGCCTGGAGCAGTTGAGCAAGGTGAACCGCGCCGTGGGTGTGGCTGGCGGTTCGCGAAAGTATGCCGGGATTTTGGGGGCTTTGCGTGGTCATTGGGTCAATATCCTGGTAACAGATCACTTTACCGCTGAGCGATTGGCAAAAGAATAAAAGGCTGATGAAATTACCCTCTAAGCGGTCCTCTTTTTTACCATTGGTGGAGAATCGTGGGTTTTATGCCCGTCGGGGCGCCGCCATAGGGATTACTGAAAACCGTTCTTCAACAGACCAAATGTGGTCAGTCAAGCGAGAAGCCATTGCCGGGGCGCGCGGCAGCCACTTTTGTGGCAAGGCATTGGTCAATGGCAAGCGCAGGCTTTTGCGAGGAGGTACCAGATTGTAGTAACAATCTTCCAACAGCGCAGCGGTTTCATGAAAGAAGACTTCTTTTGAGAATGCCAGTGTTTTTCGGGTTTGGCGCGCATTGAAAGCGCGGCTGGTCAGGTTGCTGCGTTCGATGTAAGCGGTGCTTTCGCCCATATGAAGGGAGACTATCCCCCATTTTCACAAACCGAAAATGGGGGAAGGGGCTGCGTCAGGTCACAAAAACGCCTATTTTCAACCCAACGAGTGCTTCTCCTCCCCCAAATTCCAAAACCGGGAATTTGGGGGAGGCCGGGAGGGGTCAAAACACGACAAAAAGCCTTCCAAGCCATGCAAAACCAGCCCTTGACGGGACGCATAACCGCGCTTTTGCTATGCAGATTCTCATATTGAGAATGGCTGGGCGAAAATATTCACATATCCACGCTCCTGTTTGACTTTGGTTTTTCAAAATGCTACAATAATCACAAACCACCTCATCGTTGCCGAAATTGAATGATTGAGCGATTCAATCTCTTGGCTGAACCAGGTCGGCAGCAACACGTTTCCATAGAGCCAACGCCTTCCTTGCTTCAGGCTGGGAGGGCGTTGTTCGTTTCATTGCACGTCATATCGAGGGCATCGCATGGTTCTAAGAGACTCAGCGAACGCTTTATCACGGTTGTCGAGTTCATCGAGACACAGGGCAGCAGTACTGGTTGTCGGCGGCGGTATCGGGGGGATGCGGGCTGCGCTCGACCTGGCCGACGCCGGGTTGAAGGTCTACCTGGTGGAACAATCGCCCTGCCTGGGCGGACGGGTGGCCCAACTTGGCTTTATGTTCCCCCAACATGACTGCGTACTGTGTCGCGGCACGCCCGACCACGGCTACGGCTGTACCCGCCCTTCCATTTCCCCGGCCTACATGCAAAATAACCTGCACCCCAACATCGAAATTATGACCAATACGATGGTGGTCGATACCGCCGGTCAGGCGGGTGATTTCACCGTCTCGCTGCGACAGGAGCCGCGCTTTGTGGAGGCCGCGCGCTGCATCAACTGCGGATACTGCTCGCAGGTTTGCCCGGTGGATGTTCCCAATGAATACCAACAGGGAATGAGCACGCGCAAGGCGGCCTACAAGATTGCCGCGCGCGCCATGCCAGACGCTTACTGCATCGACCGCAAGAACTGCCCTCCAGGGTGCGAAAAATGCGTTGAAATCTGCCCCACGAAAGCGATAGACCTGACGCAAAAACCGCGCCTGCTCTCGGTGGATGTGGGCGCCATCATCCTGGCGGTGGGCTTCCAGAGTTTCGACCCCTCGAACCTGGAAGAATACGGCTATGGCCGCTATCCCAACGTGCTGCACGCCATGCAGTACGAGCGCCTGGCGAGCCGCTCCGGGCCGACTGAGGGCATCGTGGTGCGGCCATCCGACAACCAGAAACCGAAATCCATCGCCTGGCTGCAATGTATCGGTTCGCGTGACCAGGAGCATCCCTACTGTTCGTCGATTTGCTGCATGTATGCCACAAAGGAAGCCATCCTGGCCAAGCAGCGTCTGGGCGACGACCTCGAATGCCAGGTCTTCATCATGGACGAGCGCGCCTTCAACAAGGAATACAGCAAATACTTCTCGAAAGCGCGCGGCCAGTATCACATCCAATATACCCGCTGCCGGGTTTCTTCGCTTCAGGAGGACCCGGTCAGCAAGGATATTCTTGTCAATTACGCCGCGCCCAACGGGCAGATTAAAAAGCAGCGCTTCGAGATGGTCGTGCTGGCGACCGGGCTGCTCCCGCCCCGCTCGGCGGAGCAGTTGGCCGAAAAATTCAACATCGAACTCAACGAATACGGGTTCTGCCGGACGGAAAAATTCACCCCCTTGCAAACCACCCTGCCCGGGGTGTTCGTCTGCGGGGCGTTTTCATCCCCAAAAGAAATCGTCGAAACCATCATCGACGCCAGCGGGGCTGCCGCCGAAGTGATGCGCCTGCTGAACGACCGACTGCGCGCCAACGAGTTTTCCCGCCAGTGGCCTTTCCTGTCGGTCAACAACCTGCTCCCAGAAAAAGATGTCACCGGCCAGCCGCCCCGCGTGGGTGTATTCGTCTGTTCCTGCAAAGAGACGCTCAACGAATTCCTGGATACCAAAGAACTCGTCCGGCAGGCCGCCGGGTGGGATAACGTCGCCTGGAGCGAATCGCTGGAACTGGCCTGCCAGCCTGAAGCATTGGCCTGGCTCCAGCAAAAAATCGAGTCGGCGAACCTGAACCGGGTCGTCATCGCGGCGTGCAGCAACCGGACGCACGATGCGCTTTTCCAGCGCGCCGCGCGGCAGGCCGGGCTGAATCCGTACCTGCTCGAATTGGTCAACCTGCGCGAGCAATGCGGACGGGTACACCAGTGGCAGCGCGGCCTGGCGCAGCGCAAGGCGCTCGAGTCGATTCGCATGGCGGTTGGGCGGGTTGCCCTGGCCCAGCCGGTTCACAAAGACCGGCATCGCTGCCGGGCCAGCGCGCTGGTCATCGGCGGCGGGGTGGCCGGGCTGACGGCGGCGCTTGCTATCGCCGACAGCGGATTCAGCGTCAACCTGGTCGAGCGTTCCGAAATGTTGGGCGGCAACCTGCTGAATATTTTCTATGTTGCAGAAGGGTACAACCCGCAGCGCCTGCTGCGCGACCTGGTCAACCGGGCGCGTTCGCACCAGCGCATCAACATCTTGACCCGCTCCGAAGTGGTCAAGCATACCGGGCATCTCGGCTTTTTCGAGACCGATATCGCCACCCGGCGAACGGATGGCGCGGTGGAAACGACCCATTTCGAGCATGGCGTCACCATCGTCGCCACCGGGGGGCGCGAGACGCAGGAACACCCCTGGCTGGAACTGCCCAACGTCATCACCCAGCGCAAACTGGAGGAAATCATCATCCACCACCCCGAACAGATTGCCAGTTTGAAGAACGTGGTCATCATCCAGTGCATTCACCCGCCTGGCGAGGAAGAATA
>DAOUAZ010000293.1:0-9907 GCA_034432975.1 Anaerolineales bacterium
GGATTTTATTAATAGTCCCGAACGAAAAGCCCAATTAGATGCAAATCGAATTAGTTATGCTTGGGATTCGTTAATCGAGACATTCAACAAACATATTTTGGATGATACCCAATATTATTCTACTCCGCGAGGTGTTACAAACCAGGAAAAAGTTGTTAGATTTTTAGCAAGCGAGAATAGAACGCGGCGAAGGATGTTGGCGAAATCATTATTCGAAATCCTTCAAAAAACCCCTAGTACCCAACTTGGCGCACGCATAATGTTACCTTCCCATAAAGGTGACCCTTATTATGTGTTTTTACTACTGCCTATTGACAGTACACATTCTTACGAAGAGTATCGAGAAACTAGACGCGCTGTTTTGCAAAGTTATTGTTTGGTCACGAAATATAAATTTCCTAATGCAGAGGACATAATTGGCATAGCAACAGAATCTGGTAGACGTTCAGCCGGATCTGAAGATTTGCTCCATCTTGATGTAAGAGAATGGTCTGAAGAAGATCAGGCTTTTGCCGAAAGTATCCATAATGAGATAGGTTTTCTCAAAACAACCACCGAATTTGCAAGCAAGGAATACGAGTTTCCAATAGAAAGGGCAGCTGGCAAAAAACGCCATAGGCATAAATTTAGAAACAAGAAGTGAACGAAGGGCAAGAAAACGCCCTGCGGGTCACAAGTCCGCGGGGCGTTTTTCCCCCACCGCCCTATCGGGCACCTTCGCCAAAACCATGCGAAGCACGTCCCCCAAATTCGACTGGGATGCGTCGAATTTGGGGGAGGCCTGGCGATGGTATTGCACCGGCAAAGAAAACGCCCTGCGGGTCACAAGTCCGCGGGGCGTTTTTGGGGTTATTTTTCGTAGGGTTGGGTGGTTTTTAGTTCTTTGAGCACACTGTAGTGCTTGATGTTGAAAGTTGCCAGTTCTGCGTCCAGGCTGATGGCGGTTTCGGCAATCAGCGCGTCGAGCAGGCCAATGTTGTGGCTCAAATGGTGAGCGGCGAAATTCTTGAGTGCCTGGTCGCAATCTTGCGGGTCTGCCCAAAAGAGCGGGTAAATATTCAACGCTTTTTCAATACGCTTTTGCTCACGCGCATTCTGGCAGCCCTGAATCAGTTCCATCGCAACCAACCCCGGTATACCGATTTCTCTATCAGATACGGCAGTCAACCATGCAATGGCCGGCTCATAACCCCGCAAAATATCCACCATTACATCCGTATCGAGCAAAATCATCTCTATTCGTCCCGTTTTCCGGCTTTTTGACGCAGCTGGCGCGCAAATTCGAGGCTGCCGCCGATGTCTTTGCGTTCAGCCCAAATCCCAACCAAGCCAGACTTGAGCAGGTCAGCGCCAGTCATTGATTTTTCAGTGTTTGTTTCTGTTGGCTCTACCAATACAATCACTTCGGCTTTGGTGCCAGCCTTGAGTTTGCGCGAACGCAGGCTGACCAGTCCGCCGCTTTTGATGGTAACTTGTTGTTTGAAGGCAGTAATCATAATGAACTCCTGAAAAGATTATACATCAAACATGGGACAAGAAAACGCCCTGCGGGTCGCAAGTCCGCGGGGTGGTTTTGAAGTGTATAATTATTTCAGGAAACCAAAATGGCTCATCAATTCGAGTGGAACCCGGCGAAAGCCAAAACCAACCTGGCGAAACATGAAGTCAGTTTTGAAGAAGCCAGCACGGTTTTCGATGACCCGCTGTTCATCACGGTTGTGGATGATGAACATTCGCAAGATGAGCTGCGTTATATCACCATCGGGTTATCCGCCAATAATCGGCTTTTGATGGTAGCGCACACGGAACGCGATGACCGAATCCGCATTATCAGTGCCAGAAAGGCAACCAAAAATGAAGAAAAATTCTATGCCGAAGCAGGATGATTACGAGTTGAAAGACGAATATGATTTGTCCAAAATGACGGTTCTGCCGCGTGGCCGTTTTGCGCCTGAGCGTAGGATGGGTAGAAATGTAGCTGTGCTGGAGCCAGATATTGCCCAGGCATTCCCCAATGATGATGCAGTGAATGAAGCGTTGCGCTTGGTGCTCAAAGCGGCGAAAATTCCGCAACAGGCCCAACAGCAAATGGCCGAAGAAAAGCCAAGTTATAAGTAAGCCAACACAGATGAAGCAATAGAAAACGCCCTGCGGGTCACAAGTCCGCAGGGCGTTTTTGGTTATTTCTCGGCTTCAAATTCGTTCACGATTCGGCGAATTTGGGCAGCTGAAATGTCGGCTTGTTCGGTTTTGGAGTAAATCGTGACGAGAATGATGTCCGTTGGCGTTTGCAAGTAATAAATCACGCAATAGCCCCCGCTTTTGCCGCGTTTTACATCCCGGTTTGGCACGCGCACTTTGAAAATGGTGTAACCTGTCCCGGTCACCTGGTCGCCGGGCAGTTCGCCGTTTTGCAGGGTGATAATCAGTGGCTCAACGTCATCATGGATATGGCGATACTTTTTGGAAAGGATGCGCAGGTTACGCTTGAATTCCGGCGTGAAAGCAACATTGACCGGCATGGCTATTCGGCAGTGTCCAGGTTTGTCCACAACTCGGAAATGGGCAGGGTTTCGCCTTTGAGCGCTTCCTTCCAGCCCTGGCGGAAACTCTCATCCGCAGGTTTGAGCGCCACGCTCTGGCGGAACAGGCGCACCATCTCCAAAAGCATGGGCAGGTACTCATCTGGCGTTTTCTGGATTTCCTGTTCGATTTTTTCGGTAAAAATGGTCTGGTAAACGGTCATTTTATGGCTACTGGTTGGATACCGGTACTGTCAAGAAAAGTATAGCATGTTTCAGCAGGGATGAAACAGAATTTTGGCGACAAGAAAACGCCCTGCGGGTCGCAAGTCCGCGGGGCGTTTTTGGTTTTTAGCGTTTATGTTCGTTCCATTGAGTGTTTGGCCCATCCAGCAGGAGCGCAACGGCGTTGAGAATATTGCGTCCCAGGATGCCAATTGGCTGGTCAATCAGTAAAAATTGTCCCTTGAAGCGTTTGCGCAGGAAAACCAGTTCCAGTTGCACCGTTTCTGCCAGTTGCAGGCTGCCGTCGAAGCCCTGTAATTCGTAAACTTTATCCGCAATCGGACTAATCCCCAGTTTTTCAACGGATTCACGCGGCAGGAGTGTCACGTCCGCGCCGCTATCCATCAACATGGGCACATCAGAAAGCGAAACGCCAGTCACCGGATGACGCAAGGTCACATGGGCTACTGGCGCGGGCGGGTCAAAACGCTCAACGTCATAGATTGGCATCAGGTATATCCTCGCTAATCTCCATTTTAAAATCTTTGGCCTGCTTAGGATTGACCAGGCGCGGGGTCAATAATTTGGCTGTCTTTTCCACCTGTAAATCTGGCACAATCACATATACTTTGGCTTTTTCCGGCAAGCGGACGCTCATTTTCAGGCGGATTTTGCCTTTTTCAACAACGCCTTCGTAGGTTGTAATGGTCATAGCACACCTCGTTTCTCTAAGAAAAATTATAGCACGAAGGACGCTCTCTGACTGGACAAGAAAACGCCCTGCGGTCACAAGTCCGCGGGGCGTTTTTGGTTATTTTGTCGTTTGGTGGGCTTCGGCGTAGATTTTTAGGGCGGCGGAGAGATAACGCTGGTAATTTTCTCCCTGTGACTTGAACCAGTCCATCACTTCTGGTTCCACTTCTATTGTGACCGAAACTGTTTTGTGTGGTTTGCGCCATTTGGCGGTTTTGAAAAACGAATCATCCAGCGGCGGGATGTCGCTGGTATCAATCATTTCATCGGTCATGGCGTCAAGCTGCGCCCAGTCGGTTTTACTCGGTTTGCTCATACTTTTTTCGCTCATCGCTGGTTGCCTTTCTGAAAGAGATAATACGAATTAGGTCGCTTTCTAGTTCGGTAAAGACAATCACCACCACGCGCATATCTAACAGGCCAATCCCAATCCAGCGTTCCTCGCCATAATCCTGGCGGTCATCGAGATTGACGAGCAAGGGATTTTCAAAAACGCGGACGGCGTCGGCAAAATCGAGGCCATGTTTATCAATATTCACCTGATTTTTGCGCCGGTCCCAAACGAATTTCATCCTTTGCTCCTGTGGTGAGTGACTGTGAAAATTATAGCACGAAGCATACTCTCGATACGGGGCAAGAAAACGCCCTGCGGGTCACAAGTCCGCGGGGCGTTTTTGGTTTTACAGAGCATACACCGGGATGACGATTTCACGGTCGGCGCGGCGGCGTCCGCGCACGGTTTCCTCCACAGTTTTGAGCACGTTGGCGCTAAAGTAGCGCGTTCCGCATTGGGCGCATACCCCCGCCGGGACGTTTTCAATCAGCACATATTGTCCTTTGACCTTGCGGGTCAGGGTGACACGTTTTTCAACGATTTCCCCGCTACAATATTCACAGGTTTCGCCTTGCCAAAAGTTTGGAGTTTCCATAGGTTTAAAGTTTGTCCTGATAAACAGTAATCACACGCACTTTGTTTCCGGGGGTCAATCGGCATACAATTCCGATAAGGCGTCCGTTCAGGGATTGGCCGATAATCTCAAATTTGCCTTCTTTCGGCCAGGTTTTACGGACTTTGCCGGTCAGGATGTCGTTTTCGACATCATAGATGTCAAAGTTATCAACCTGGGCTTCGTCATCGGCATGTTCGGTCAAATAGAAAAGGCCGTTTTGGGTCAATGCCTGAATGATGGATAACTTGCCCATGAATGTATTGTACAACAAAATAGGCACAAGAAAACGCTGGTTCTCCAATATTTTCCGTGAAAACCTGGACACGGACACTTGCGCCTGCGCGCAGTGCTGGTGACACACGGAGGAATTGACGGAAACACACGGAAAGAGATTTTTAAATGCTGATTTGTCCGTGTTCGTCCGTATTTTCTGCGTTTCACCTGCCCTTGCGTACGGCGCAAGGGCAGGTGTACGAGAAATCAGTATCACGGAAATTATCAGAGAGCCAAAACGCCCTGCGGGTCGCAAGTCCGCGGGGCGTTTTTGGTTATTTTTTCTCGGATATCTGTCTTCTTGGGCTGGCCTGGCAGCGGGGTGGGGTTGGCTTTGGGCAGGTGTCTCATCTGAAATGGGGGGGCGCAAGGCGGTATTGACTGATTCGAGCGGAATCAGGGTCTCCGGGTGGGCGTTTACAACTTGTATCCAATCATGCGCAGGAAGCCTTTGCGCCAGTTCCTGCCTTCTTCATCTTCCACGCCTTTGGGCGATTCGCCGTCGATGACGCCCAGGATGCCGCGGCCCTGTTCGCTTTCGGCGACCAGCACCTGGGTCGGGTTGGCGGTGGCGCAGAAAATCCGCGCGACTTCAGGGACGTTTTTGACGGCGTTCAGCACGTTAATCGGGTAAAAGCCTTCGCCGAGGAACAGGATGAATGAGTGGCCCGCGCCGATAGCCAGGGCGTTTTTGGTCGCCAGTTCGAGCATGGCATCGTCGGTGCCGCTGGTGCGCACCAGGCATTTCCCGCTCGCCTCGCAGAACGCGAGGCCGAATTTAATGCCCGGCACGGCATTGACCAGTGCCTCGTGGACATCTTCGACGGTTTTGATGAAGTGCGATTGTCCGAGGATGAAGTTGATGGGTTCGGGTTTTTCGATTTGGACGAGTTTGATTTCCATAAGGGACTCCTATTTATCGTTTATAAGACCAGGATGACGCCAAACACAACTTCTACGGCCAGGCTTATCCAGCTCGAGCGCTCGCTGGCTTTGTCTATGAAAATGCTGACCAGCCGCACCGCGCCGATGCCGAGGTATGCCCAGCCGAGCATGGTGTAGGTATTCCCGCCTAAAACGAGCGGGACGATGCCCAGCGCGATGAACAGCCCGCCCAGGATGGAGCGGATTTCGCTCATGCCGCGTCCGCCAACCGGCTCAATGCGCCGGTGGCGATGGTCAGGACGGCGGCGATGATTTTCAGGATTTCGAGCGTATCGGCCTCCTTTGTGATTGCGGAATAAATTCCGCGTTACGCCTTTTCGTAGAATACCAGCAGGGTGCTGCCGTATTTGCGCTCGTCGGATTTTCGCAGGTTGACGAGTTCTATCTCTTTATATTCGCGCGGGTGAATCTGGACAATCACTTCGCCGGTTGCGGCCAGCCAGCCGGGGTTTTCATCGACCAGTTTGAGGGCCTGCGACCAGATTTCCTTGTATTGGGGCGGCGCGATGTAGATGTACTCGAACTGCCGGTCGGGGGCGGCGCGCAGCATGGCGAGCGAGTCGCCGCGTTTGACTTCGGCCTGTTTGCTGAACCCGCACGCGGTCAGGTTTTCTTTGATGGTTTCGACCGGCAGGCGGTTGAGGTCCGAAAATCGGATGAAGGCTGCGCCGCGGCTGAGGGCTTCGATGCCGATAGCGCCCGTCCCGCCAAAAACATCCCACCAGTTCGATTCGATGACATCCCCGCTGAGGATGTTGAACAACGCCTCCTTGACCATATCGGTCACGGGGCGGGTGGTGTCGCCGGGGACGGATTTTAGTTTGCGGCCTTTGGCTTTGCCGGCGATGACGCGCAGCATTAAGCCTCCATCGCCTTTCGAACCGTCAGCAGGTTGCCATACGGCGCGATGGTTTCGACCACGCAGCCGGTACCGAGCATGAATTTGCGTCCGCCGGTTTGGTCGAGCGCGTTTTGCGCCTCGTCCAGGATGGCGTTGGGCGTGCCGTAGACCAGCGTTTCACGGCGCAGGCCGCCGCACAGGGCGGCGCGGGCGCGGGTTTGCGCTTCGGCCAGCGAGGGGGCGGTGTCGCGGTCGTGCCAGTTGATAAGGTGGACGGGGTAATCGGCCAGGGCGTTGAAGTAGATGTTTTCGCCGTGAATGTGGAGCATATTGCACCATAACAGGCGCGCCGATTCCAGCACCGAAAGGTCGATGGCGCGCCCGAACTCGTTGAATTCATCTTTTGTGAGCAGGTGCGCCTGGGCGTGCTGAACGGCGTAGAAAATGCCGTCGATGAGTCCCATCGTGCGGGCGGCGCGGATGAAGCGGCGGGTGCTTTCGGCGATGGCTTCCAGTCCGCGCCAGACCAGGTCGGGTTTTTGGCGCAGGTGAACGAGCAGGGTCTCGCCGCCGGCCAGGTTTTTGGCCTGCGAAAGGGGCGAAAATATCGTTTGAATCAGGGGCGTATCGGGGTCGAGCTCGGCCCGGAGGACGGACAGACACCTTAATTGGGAGGCAAGATACGGGGAGTCCGCGTCCAGCACCGGGAGTTGGGTCCAGTCTTCTGGCGCGGAGATTATGCGCTTCGTGTAGCGGCGAGTCCCTTCGGCGGAGCCTTCCCAAACATCTTCTATGCCCCAGTCTTTGAGGCAGTACGACGAGGCGGGCGTGACTTTGACCAAATCCCAGTCGAAGGTTTTCTGCCACTGGAGGGTGGCTGCGGCCAGGGTATCGGGGTGCTGGTCATCGACCGGGAAGTGCCGCCACAGGGCGACGGGCGGACGGTCGAGATATTCCCCGGCCAGGCAGGCTTCGAGGCGTTGGCGGTGGGTGGTCATAGGATGCGCCTTTCTGCCGCGTCGTAGGCGGCGATTTCGAGTTGGGCGACCGCGCTGGCCGGATATTCGCTGGCGAACAGGCTCCAGACCATCTGGTCGCATTTGCGGCCGTTGGCAAAGCAGCGGCTTTTGAGCGTGGCTTCGTGGTTGAAGCCGAGTTTGCGCGGCACGGCCGCCGAGCGCACGTTTTCGACCGCGCAGTGGATTTCAATCCGCTCGACCTGGTTGACCATGAAAGCCACTTTTGCCAGCGCGGCGGAGGTTTCGGTGGCGTAGCCGCGCCCGATGTAGTCTTTGTGTATCCAGTAGCCGATTTCGAGGGCGTTGTCGCCGATGCGCGGGTGCAGGCCGGTGCCGCCCAGCAGTCGGTTTTCCTGCGGGTTGAAAATGCCGTAGACGTAATCATGGCCAAGGTCGAAGTTGGCGCGGAAGCGGCGCAGGCGTTCGATTTTTGCCTGGAGCGGTTCGGGTTCGGCGGCGGCCCAGGGCATCCAGGGCAGCAGGTGTTCGAGGCTTTCGGTGATGGAGGCCGCCAGCAGCGGGGCGTCGGCGGGATTGTAGCAGCGCAGGACGAGTTGCGGGGTGACAATGCGGTAAGCGGGGCCGGGCATTTAGTCTTTCCTTTTGATGATGCAAAATTCTGCGCCGTCGCGCCCAAAACTGGTCACGACGGGGAGTTTACGATAGATGGAACGGATGTCGAGGTTGGCGCGGGTGTGAAAGAGCATCAGGTCGCCGGTTTGGATGCTGGATTCGGGTTCACGCGCCAGGTCTTTGAGATTCAAGCCCTCGGCGTAGTAAGCGGCGATGGGGAATTCTCTTTGGACGTGGAGCGTGGTCGCCGGTTCGTTATATTTTACCCACTCTGCGGCTTCTTTGAAACACGTCAGCCAGTATTCCGTTTCATAGACGCGATACGCGCCCCCAACGCCGCCCGCGAAACGATTGTAGTAGGCATATTCGTAAGGGTGCATCTGTCCGATGCCGAGCAGTCCGGGCAGGAGCAATACCGAAATGATGCCAGCCGCTAAAAAACCGCGTACACGGAAGGCGCGGAATCTACGGATTCTCACGGAAAAAAAGTCGAGAAGATGGTTTGGTCCGTATTTTTCTATGCTGTCCGTGTTTTCCGCGTGCCCGAAATCTGCCAGCCATTGAAAAACGAACCCGCAAAACAGGAAAACCGGCGGCAGGATGAACAGGAAATGCCGGAAACCGTCGTATATGGAAGGGGTGAAATAGAGCAGGTAGCCCAGCATGAAGCTGAACAGGGTCAGGACAACCAGCGGGGCGCGGAAATCGAGGGTTTTTCGGATGATTTTGCGCGTAGCCAGTATAATTCCTGCCGTGAATAAAATCCAGGTTGGTTCGGTCAGGGTCATGGTGAGCATGGTCGGCAGGTAGCTGCGCGGCATTTCGTTGGCGCGGAAGATTTGGCCGAGGAACAGGACGGCCAGTTCGGTGGGGTTGTTGGACATGTGCCGCAGGACGGCCAGCAGGCGGTTGAGCGGGTCGGCCCACAGGTAAGGCCAGAAGATGTACATGACGAGCATGGCGGGCAGACCGTAGGCGAGGAAGGCCAGCCAGGTGGAGGGTGCGCCCGTCTTGAAAACCTGTTCACGGAAAACACGGAGTTTACGGACATGCACGGAGAAAGCTTTGCGCGCGCTGCCTGTTCTGTGTTTTTTCGTGCTTTTCGCGTACTGGGTTTTTCTTTGCCATATACGCAACAGAAAGTAAAACCCAACCAGCACGCCTGCCAATGGGCCGATGATGCGGATGGCGCTGGTGAGTCCGAGTAGGAGCGCGGCGAGCAGGGTTTTGGTCGCTTTTTGGCGCTTTGTGGCGTCTGGAGCCGTGATGTCATCCACCATTTCCAGGCCGAGGGTCAGAGACCACAGGAAGAAGACCATGAAGGGCATGTCTTTGGGGTTGATGAAAGCGTGTCCCCAGAAGACGGGCTGCCAGGAAAGGAAGGCGGTGGTTAGGGCGGCGGGCCAGGGGTCGAACCAGCGCCGCGAGAGGCGGTAGAAGCCGACCAGCCCGATTTGGAAGGCCAGAAAGTTGACCAGGTGCCAGGCGGAGGCCATGTCCACATCGAATAGCGCCACCACCATTTGTTGAACGGGCCGCGCCAGCAGGAGATAGGCCGGGCCGTAGATTTTGTGGTCGTCGGGGCTGCGCCCGTAAACGGATTCAAAGTCGAAGCCGGGAGAGAAGGCCTGGGGGGTGTAGGCTTTCCAGATGGAGTCGGCGTAGTCGTAGAAGAGTGGCTCATCCCAGGAGAGGCCGTAGTTACGAAAGGTCAATAATCCGATCACCAGGTTGATGGTCAGGAGGAGGATGAGCGGGGAACGGAGGAGACGGGGAAGCGGAGTGGACAACGGATGAAGCGGAGAA
>DAOUAZ010000294.1:0-2809 GCA_034432975.1 Anaerolineales bacterium
GTTTGGCTTTTATTGGCTTTGAAATGAAACGTTGACGACCCCGGTCTACACCCTGATCGACCACCTCGGCTCGACCAGCCTGACCGTAGACGCCAACGGCGCGAAAATCGCCGAACTGCGCTATACGGCCTGGGGAGAAGTCCGTTATACTTGGGGCAATACGCCAACCGACTACACTTATACCGGTCAATACTCGAACGTCCCCGATTTTGGGCTGACGCGTGCCCCGAAGGGGTATGTATTACAACGCCCGCTGGTACGACCCTTGTATAATGCAGTTCAATCAGCCCGATACGCTCATCCCAGAACCTTACAATACACTTGACTGGAATAGATATTCCTACGCCAGAGGAAATCCGCTGAAATACAGTGACCCATCAGGGCATTTAACTGACAATCAAATTGAGAAGTGGACAGGATTAAAAATTAAAAATATCGATGCTGACCTTTTAAAAATGCTTCGAGCTGCGCGTTTGGGAGATGCCCTATACGGTTATGACAAGAATGGGAAGATCACTCCTTATGGGAATCTTTGGCTGGATGATACGGGGCATCTGGTGTTTGGTACGACTTCGATATATGAGTTAATGACATCCGGTATGGCTGGCTGGATGTTGACTCGCAAGATTGGTGATACAAACTATCTCGCCTATCATACAGGTGGATATGAAAATCCATCAGATATTGGTGAAGAAGGATTATATCCACTTGGCGATGGAACTGAAGAGACCGTGAGTGTTTTGGGAAAATTAGCAGAAACGACGGTAGGAGGTGCTATAGCAGGGTTAGCAGCCGAGGCTGCGTGCAAGGGATGTTCGAAAGGGGTGCTGGTGTTGGCAACCAGTCTTGTGGGTTTTGTGCATGGAGTTGGTGACTTAATGTTTCGCTCTCAGCCTGGTGATCAGACTTTGACTTATTACTACGAAGACGCAAGCGGAAAAATATGGCAACAGATAGTAGTGGTAAGAGACGGGCAGGTGATTTCGTATCAGGTGTTTCCCTATTCGACTCCATGGTATGCGCAAGGTATGAAATAATTTGGAAGGCTAACATGAAAAACAAACGACTTTCAACTTGGCTATTAATGTCTATTTTTGTGGGCATTATTTGGGGAATATGGCAAGGCGGTTTTCTACAAGGTTTCATCTATGGCAGCATGGTTTTTATTTTTATGCTGGCATATGAATGGTATAGGAGTACCAGAAAGCAATAAGTAATGCTTTTTCCGCTTTACGCACTTTCCCAACAGAAAAGACGAACCAGCCGGATGGATTGGCAAGGCTCGTCTCCTGAAATGGGGGCAAATTCAGTATAGCGCGATAAATTGGGTCGCGCAAGTACCTTAAAAACAGCATACAATCTTTCATAGAAGCTGAGGTCGACGATACGACCCTTGAGGACTTGCCTCGGAGATAAGGCTGCCGCCTCAGCGTCATGAGAGGTCTCGAATAAGCAGGTTGCCGCGGTTTCACCACCAGCGGCGCAAAACGAACAAGGCTGAGAGGCTCATGGCAGTCTGAGGTCACCTTGCTTCACCAGTTCCTGAAAGGAGGTGCTTCATGTTTTCCTGTGGGATCGATGTTGGCAAAAACAAACACGCCGTGGTCGTGCTGGACGAACACGGTCATGTCCAAAAAACGGTTTTCGTCATCGAGAATACCCAGGCCGGGCTGGATTTCCTGCTCGAACAACTGAAACCGTTTGGAGCCGATGTCCAGGTTGGCCTGGAAGCCACCGGGCACTACTGGCTCTCACTCTATGACGTGCTGACCCGCAACGAGTACCCTGTGACGGTCATCAACCCCCTGCAAATCGCCGCCTACCGCAAGAGCGGCGTGCGCAAGGTCAAGAACGACAAAACGGACGCAGTTTGGATCGCCGATTTTCTGCGCATCTCCAACCTGCCCGCTTCCAGCCGTGATATTCCGGTGTTGCTCCAATTGCGTGAACTCTGCCGCTTCCGCTTCTGGCTCTCGGAGCAAATCGGCGACTGCAAACGCAAGCTGCTCACCATCCTCGACCGGGTTTTCCCGGAATATGAGAAACTCTTTTCGAGTGTCTTTGTGGCCGCCTCACGGGCCATGCTCCAGGAAATGGTCTCGGCCCAGGATTTCGCCGATTTCGACTTGCAGGAATTGACCGACTTGCTCCACAAAACCAGCCGGGGGCGTTTCGGGGCTGAAAAAGCGCAGCAAATCCAGGAAAAGGCCCGGCAGTCCATCGGCGTGGGCTTCCTGGCCGAAGCGGCGCATGTGGAAATGCGCTGCCTGCTGGCCCAGATCGGTCTTCTGGAAGAACAACAGGCCGAAGTGGAAAAGGCTCAGGGTGAGTTGATGCGGGCCCTCCCCCAATACATCACCACCATTCCGGGGATTGCGCTCCCCACCGGGGCGGCCATTCTCTCTGAAATTGGGGATATCTCCCGCTTCGAGAGCGAGGACAAACTGGTCGCTTATGCGGGTATCGACGCGAGCGTGCATCAATCCGGGCAATTCAACGCCACCGAAATGCATATGAGCAAACGCGGCTCTCCCTATTTGCGCCTGGCGCTCTGGCAAGCAGCTTCGATGGCCGTGCTCCATGACGAAGAATTGAAAGCCTATTACCAGAAAAAACGCGCCGAAGGCAAAGCGCATGGCGTCGCCATTGGCGCGGTCTGCCGCAAATTACTGATCCGCATCTATGTCATTCTCAAGCAGAACCGGCCCTACATCGTTCGAGAATTGGCCCTCGCCAACCCTTGACTCCTAATAGCAGGTCTTATCTTAACCACTTTACCCAACCTGATACAATTATACCGGATGAAAAA
>DAOUAZ010000295.1:0-8656 GCA_034432975.1 Anaerolineales bacterium
TGAAGGCAGGGGGACATGCGTACCGCGTACCGCAGGCTTCAGCCTGTCAACAACCGCCTGAAGGCGGGGGGTACATGCGTACCGCAGGCTTCAGCCTGTGGGTTCACCGCCTGAAGGCGGCGGTACGGTACTTTTCATGCAAAAGTATACAACAAAACCCCAAAATGAAGCCCTCCCCGCCGGCGCGCGTTTAACATGGCAGGCGCGATACGATGGAAAATCGGGTATACTTTCCCCGCTTAAGCCTATGCCTGAAAATATTCGCAACTTCTGTATTATCGCTCACGTCGACCACGGCAAATCAACCCTGGCCGACCGTTTATTGCAGGTCACCGGCACGATTTCGGACCGGGATATGACCGAGCAAGTATTGGATTCGATGGATTTGGAACGCGAAAAAGGCGTGACCATCAAGGCCTCGGCGGTGCGCATGAATTATCGCGCCAGCGGCGGCAAAAATTATGAACTGAATCTCATCGATACCCCCGGCCATGTCGATTTCGGCTACGAGGTTTCGCGCGCGCTGCTGGCCTGCGAGGGCGCGCTGCTGGTGGTGGACGCCACCCAGGGAATCGAGGCGCAAACGCTCGCCAACCTGTACGCCGCGCTGGATGCCGACCTGGAAATTATCCCCGTCATCAATAAAATCGACCTGCCCTCGGCCCATCCCGATGAAGTGGCGGAGGACATCTCCGCGCTGATTGGGGGCCGGGCCGAGGAGGTGATTCAAATCTCGGCCAAGGCGGGTTTGAATGTGGAAGCCGTGCTGGAGGCGATTGTCCAAAACGTGCCGCCGCCGGTTGGCGAGGACGAAAAGCCGCTCAAGGCGTTGATTTTCGACTCGCATTACGATTCGTATAAAGGCGTGATTTGCTACGTCCGCGTGGTGGAAGGGGCGGTAACGGCCAATGATACCCTGCGGATGATGACGGTCGGGACCGAGGTCAAGCCCATCGAAGTGGGAATCTTTGCCCCCACGCTGAAACCTGTCAGCCGGTTGACAGCAGGAGAAGTCGGCTACATCGCTACCGGCCTGAAAACCGTCCACGATGCCCGCGTGGGAGATACCATCACCAAGGTCAATGCTCCTGCGGCAGAATCCCTGCCCGGGTATCGACATCCAAAACCGATGGTGTTTGCCGGGATTTACCCGGTGGACGCGGATGATTACAGCGACCTGCGCGACGCGCTCGAAAAACTGCAACTGAACGACGCTTCGCTGACCTACGAGCCGGAGACCTCGCAAGCGATTGGTTTCGGTTTCCGGGCCGGGTTCCTGGGGCTGTTCCACATGGAAATTATCCAGGAGCGTATCGAGCGCGAGTATGACCTGGATGTGCTGTTTACCGCGCCTTCGGTGGAATACGAAGCGGTGACGGTGACAGGCGAGACGCTGCTGATTGATTCCCCGGCGCAGCTGCCCGACGAGAGCAAAATCGTCGAAATCCGCGAGCCGTGGATGAATATCGAGATTATTACCCCGGTCGATTATTACGGCCCGATTATGGAACTGGTTACGAAGCGGCGCGGCACGTTCAAAAGCCAGGAATACCCGGCCCCGCACCGCGTGCAGTTGAACTTCCAGATTCCGCTGGCCGAGTTGATTGTGGACTTCTTCGACGAGTTGAAAAGCCGCACCAAGGGCTACGCCTCGCTCGATTACCAGTTCGCCGAATACCGCCCCGACCAACTGCAAAAACTGGAGATTTTGGTCAACGGCGAGCCGGTCGATGCGCTGGCGGCGATTGTGCATAACAAGGACGCCTACCACAAAGGCCAGCGGCTGATTACCAAGCTGAAAGACATCATCCCGCGCCAGATGTTCGATGTCGCCATCCAGGCTGCCTCGGCGGGGCGCATTATCAGCCGGGCAAACGTGAAGGCGCTGCGCAAGGATGTGCTGGCGAAATGCTACGGCGGCGACATTACCCGCAAGAAAAAACTGCTGGAGAAGCAGAAAAAAGGCAAGCGCCGCATGAAAATGGTCGGCAGCGTCGAAATCCCGCAGGATGCGTTTATGGCGGTGTTGAAACTGGGAGATGAATAATCAAAATGGGCAAAAAACAAGAGGTTTTGCTCGAACTTTTCCATTTATGCCAGCAACGCGGCCAGTACGTTTTCGATAACGACATGGTGGAGGCTGTATGCCGCCGTATCGGGTTCAAAAACAAGTTCGATGCGACCAAGTTGGATAATATCAGCCTGCTGCCAGCCGAATTACGCGCCCTGGATTACGCGGTCATTCACAAAGGACGCGGACAGCATGAGTTTGTGCGCGGGATAGAGAAAATTTATCATCGTTTCGAGCCAATCAGCGAGCAAATTGAGTGGCCATATCGAAAAAGCCTGCTCAATGAATACAATAGCAGCGAATCGAATATGCTTTCGGTTGCCAATAACCAGCGAATTTTGCACCACTTTTTGTTTGGCATAGATAGAGAGTTCGACTACCTGGATATTTCCGAACAACCTAAAATTTATTTCGCGCACCGCACAAAAACGGACATGACTTACCAGATTGGCAATTATTGGCGTCAAATTCAAAGTTTAAAAGTAGGTTTGTGTATCGAGTACAAAGGAAAAATCAGTGTATTTCAAAGAGTGATTGGAGTACCTGACTCTTTTCTTCGCTACAAAGCATATCTTCAATTTCTACACTATGAAAAGTTGAAAGCAAAACATCGTCTAGATGAATACATCAAAGATGTAATGATTTTATATATAAGCTGGCACAAGACAAAAAAAATCTCTGCTATTAAATTGTGGGCTTATACATTCATTAACTCACAAGATGCCGGTTCTATCTCCCTGCAAAAGTCCACAGAATATCAATTGTCGCCCACGTAATAGGTTACTTCGTGACACTCTCACTCACTGAATATTATGGCAAATCAATTCATAGAAAGTATTTTGGAAAGACTAAACGAAAAATTTGGGGAATTAAGGCGTATTGGAAGTGGCTACTCGCTGTATTGGATAGCTGCCACAGACACCTATATTTATTTTAGGTACTCTAAGCTTTCGCAGGTCAGCAAAGTATCTGAAAGAGCCTTTTATGGCTTGAGGCAAGAAGACATTAAACAGATATTTGGAAAAAAAAGTTTTATCTGCTTTGTATGGGATAAACCAAACAGTCCTATAGTAATACCATTTGCTGATTTTGAAGGTTATTTTGCAGGCGTACAACCTTCTAATGATGGGCAATATAAAACACTGCTGTATGTTAAGCCGACAGGAACAGAGATATATTTTTCAAATATTGGCAAGTTTAATGTTGATGTTTTTTATGGGCTTGACGCAATTCTCGACAACCAACCTGCAGAATTGGTTATACCTGAACTATCTCACGTTCAGATTCAAACGATGATAGGATGTATTGGCGCTTCAAAAGGTTATCAAATATGGTATCCAGAAAGTGATAAGACCCGAATAGATTACAATGTTTTTAACCAAAATTCATTATTACACCAATTACCAGCCTTCAACAAGAATGTGGATGGGATTATTGCAGAAATTGATGTTAATAGTTTTAATATTGTGGCTAAAAGCGAAAGAGAAGCCAAATTTACAAGAGAAATCAACAGGCCAACTTTCAAACAAAATCGGCTAATTGAAAAAGTAACTTTTGTAAACTATGCTCATATTTATCGCCGGTTTCAGGATTTAAGTGGAGCACGCTTATGAAAACATTTCGCCGTATGCTCCCCGGCCTGCTCATCAGCCTGACGCTGGTGGCGGCCATCCTGTATTTTGTCGATTTGCGGGCCGTGCTGGAAGCGTTCAAGAAGGCCAACTACGGCCTGCTGCTGGTCGTGTTCCTGATGGGCGTGGCCTGGCTGCTGGTGCGCGGCGTGGTCTGGCGCACCCTGCTGCGCGAGCGCGCTTCGTACCGGGATGTGTTCCTGACCCTGATGGAAGGCTACCTGCTGAACAACTTCCTGCCCTTCCGCCTGGGCGAGATTGGGCGGGCCTTCCTGCTCAGCCGCAAATCCGAGATGAAGTTCGTCGAAATCCTGCCGACCATTGTCATCGAGCGCGTCACCGACCTGGTGTTTTCGGCGGCAATTCTGATTGCGGCGGTGCCGTTCGTGGTTGGGGCCGGCGGCGCGGAGCGGATTGCCTTCCTCATCGGCGGGGCAATGCTGCTTGGGCTGGCCGCCATGTACGCCCTGGCGCGCAACCGCCAATGGGCGCTGGATGTCTTTCATAAACTGAGTCACCGCTGGCCGGTCGCGCAGCGCTTGGGCGGCAGTTTCCTGGAGGCTTTCCTGAACGGCCTGGGCGTATTGACCAATCCCTGGCTTTCGGCGCGCTTTTTCGGCTGGATGGCGCTCAACTGGGGCATGGCGATTGTTCAATATTACCTGCTGGCGCTGGCCTACTACCCGCAGGCCGAGCCGGTCTGGGGCATGTTCTCGCTCGGCGCGGCGGCCTTCGGCGGGGCGATTCCCTCGCTGCCGGGCGCGGTCGGCACCCTGGAAGGCGCTTACGGCGGCGCGTTGACCCTGCTTTCGGGCGACCAATCCACCGCCCTGGCAATTGCCCTCACCTGGCGGGTGTTCAACTACACCTATACCCTGACCTTCGGGCTGTATGGCCTGTCGCGCGAGGGGCAGACGATTGGCGGTCTGTACCGTGAGTTGATGAAGTTGACGAATCGGACAACGACAACGGATGAAGCAGAGAAGCAGAGTTGATAAACGGATGAAACTGAAAAGCGGATTTGACAACGGATGAAGCGGAGAAGCAGAGTTGACAGCAGATGAATCTGAAAAGCGGATTTGACAACGCAAAGTAACAAATTACGAATTACCAATTACCAAAACCGGAGGCACATGAAGCGCAATTATTTCGTCACCGGCGGGGCCGGGTTCATCGGCTCGAACTATGTCTCGCGGTTGTTGGAACGCGGCGAGCAGGTGACTGTTTACGATAATCTCTCGCGGGCGGGCGCGCCGCGCAACCTGAAGTGGCTGCAAGAAACTTACGGCGAGAAATCTTTCCGCCTGGTGGTGGGCGATGTGCGCGATTCGGCGCAGTTGGTCGTCGCGGCACGCGAGGCGGATGTCATCGTTCACCTCGCCGGGCAGGTGGCGGTGACGACCTCGGTGGTCAAACCGCGCGAGGATTTCGAGATTAACGCCCTCGGCACCTTCAACGCGCTGGAAGCGGCGCGCCTGAACGAGCGTCAGCCGGTATTTATCTACTCGTCCACGAACAAAGTCTACGGCGGGATGGAAGATGTCCAGGTCGTCGAGCGCGGCGGGCGCTGGGAATACGAATCCCTGCCGTTTGGGGCCTCCGAATCCCAGCCGCTGGATTTCCACAGTCCCTACGGGTGCAGCAAAGGCGCCGGCGACCAGTATGCGCGCGATTATTACCGGATTTACGGTATCAATAGCGTCGTGCTGCGACAAAGTTGTATCTACGGCCCGCGTCAGTTCGGCGTGGAAGACCAGGGCTGGGTGGCGTGGTTCGTCATTGCGGCGGTGATGGGGCGTCCCATCACCATTTACGGCGATGGCAAGCAAATCCGCGACCTGCTGCATGTATACGATTTGTGCGACGCTTACGATACCGTCATCCAGAACATCGACAAAGTCAAAGGCGAAGTGTTCAACCTGGGCGGCGGGCCGGGGAATACGATGTCCATCTGGACGGAGTTCGGGCCGAAGTTGGAGAAACTGCTCGGAAAACCGGTTCCCGTCTCATGGGGCGACTGGCGTCCCGGCGACCAAAAAGTCTTCGTGGCCGACATCCGCAAAGCGGAGCAAATGCTCGGCTGGAAGCCCAAATTCGATGTCGATAGCGGCGTGAAGCAGCTGTTCGATTGGGTGAACGCGAACAAGCACCTGTTCTAAACCATGAAAATCCTGACCGTCCTCACCTACTACCGTCCCCACACCTCCGGCCTGACGATTTACGCCGAGCGGCTGGCCGAGGCCTTTGCCCGGCGCGGACACGAAGTGACCGTGCTGACCTCGCATTTCGACAACTCCACGCCCGCCGAGGAAATCCGCAACGGCGTGAGAATCGTCCGCGCCCCGGTTTTGTTCCGGGTCAGCAAAGGCGTGATTATGCCGACCTTCGGCTGGCTGGCCTGGAAATATGTCGCCCAAAACGATGTCGTCCAAATGCACCTGCCGCAGTTCGACGCGCCCGGTTTTGCGACCCGCGCCCGGCTGATGGGCAAGCTGGCAATTCTCACCTACCACTGCGATTTGCAACTGCCTTCCGGGCTGTTCAACCGGCTGGTCAATGCCGTTGTAGATTTCCAGAATCACAGCGCGGCCATCCTGGCAAACCATATCATTACCTATACGCAAGATTATGCCGACCACTCGCCCTTCCTCTCGCGCTACATGCACAAACTGACGCCCATCCTGCCGCCGGTGCAGTTGCCCGCCGTCCAGCGTGAAGCGATTGAGTCGTTTGCGCGGGAACACCAGACCACCCAGAAACGTCCCGTCATTGGCATGGCGACCCGCTTTGCCAGCGAAAAGGGCGTCGAAATCCTGCTCGATGCGCTCCCGGCCATTTTCGAGAAATATCCCAATGCCCAGGTTTTGTTCGCGGGCCAACATCTCAACGTGATGGGCGAGGAAAGGTATTTCGAGCGGCTCGCGCCCAAAATCCGCGCGTACGAGGCCCAGGGGCGCTGGACTTTCCTCGGCAACCTGAACCCGGCCCAGATGGCGGCCTTCTATCCCAACCTGGATGTGCTGGTGGTCCCCAGCCTGAACTCGACCGAAGCGTTTGGGTTGGTGCAAATCGAAGCGATGATGAACAACGTCCCGTGCGTGGCTTCGGCCCTGCCGGGAGTGCGGCGGCCGGTGCAAATGACCGGCATGGGCAAAGTCGCGCCGATTGGCGATTCCGTTAAATTGGCCGAATCTATGCTGGAGATTTTGGGCGGCCCTGAAACATATCGCCGCGACCCCGCCGAGATTGCCCGCCCCTACGACCCCGATTCGGTGGCGGTGGAGTATGAAAAACTGTTCGAGCGGTTGAAAGCGAAATAAATCCACTAATCCCCACCAATCTGCACTAACTCTTAAAAATTCGCGGCGATTGGTGTAGATTGGTGGATACTTTATGGCAGTACCGTGAACCCCTGCTCTTTAAAATGCTCATCGAAGGTAAACACGGATTCAATCCGCAGGCGGCGCATGGTGGCGAAGGATGAACAATCCACCAGGCTGAGCTGGCGGCGGTTGGCGGTCAGGACGCTGTCGATGGCGTCGGCATGAAGGTCCTCGTCCAACCAGTCTATCTCCAGTAATGGAACAATACGCTCTTGCAAGGCGCGCGCTTTTTCCAAACCATAACGGCGCTGTAAGAGCGAAAAAGCCTCTACAATAACGTAATTATTACAAACCAGGTCGATGTCGCCCTGCGCTAAATTCAGCCAGGTTTCAGTTGCTTTCGCGTGGTTCGTATCATCTGCGTGAAGGATGGCAAGCATAGCGGAAGTGTCAACGTAAACTACCATGATGTCCAGTCTCCATCATTCAAGTATTTGTCGTGATTGGTCGCCAGGTCGGTAATTCCATCCGGGTCTTCGCCTTTTTTGATGACTCCGATGGCAGATTTTGCCAACCGAATACGTTCCTCGCGCGACAGGCGTTTCCCCTTTTTTGCCACCGCTTCCACGCCCTCGCGCACCAGTTCCGCAATGGACACCTTATACTCCACTGACATTTCTTTCAACACCCTGTATTGCTCCTCGGTAACTTGCACCATCATACGTTTCATGCGCGCCTCCAAAAGTGCTATCACTTTTTCAAATCTGCTATCATTATACGGCGATTTTGTATCCATTTCTTAACAATTTTTTCCCAAAATCAGGGCAAAATCAATCAATGTGGAGCGCGCGAGCCGGCTCACGCAAATTCGACAGCAAACTGTCGGACTCCACAGGCGGCAAGCCGCCGGACTCCAAATTCATGATACTGGTGACAGAATGACTCAACCCCTAGCGGCCAATCAAAAACCAAAAATCCAAAATCCCCAATCGAAAGATTTTCTCTTCCTCCACGCCCGCGACCTGCCCTACTTCCGCGCCCTGCTGCGGGCGGTGGAATCGCGCTTTTACCAGGATTTGGAGTTGCCCTCCCCCACCCTCGACGTGGGCTGCGGCGACGGGCATTTCGCCCAGTTGACTTTCGACCGCAGGCTGGAAGCCGGCCTCGACCCCTGGGCCGGGCCCATTCACGAAGCCGGGACGCGCGGCGTCTACGAGGTGCTGACCGAGGCCGACGGCGCGAACATGCCTTATCCCGACGCATATTTTGGCAGCGCCCTCAGCAACTCGGTGCTGGAGCATATCCCCCGCCTCGACGCGGTGCTGGTCGAGACGGCGCGGGTGCTGAAACCCGGCGCGCCCTTCGTCTTTTGCGTTCCCAACCACAACTTCCTGCCGAATCTCTCGGTGGCGCGCTTTTTCGATACGATTGGGTTGAAGCCGCTGGCCCGCGCCTACCGCGTCTTCTTCGACAAAATCTCGCGGCATATTACCTGCGAGGACGCCCCCGCCTGGACCACCCGCCTGGAAAAAGCCGGTTTCAGGGTGGAGAAATACTGGCATTACTTCTCGCCCGCCGCCCTGGCAACGCTCGAATGGGGGCATTATCTTGGCCTGCCATCCCTGATGATT
>DAOUAZ010000296.1:0-14795 GCA_034432975.1 Anaerolineales bacterium
CGACGAAGGGGATGCCCCGCTTGCGGAGCGCGTCCACCACCTCGACGCCGCGCGCGTTGCGCGGGACCAGCACAGCCGCCGTCCAATCGAGGTGGCCGGGCAGCCATTTTTCGATGGAGTTGACGACCGCTTCGATTTCTTCTTCGGGGGTGTGTTTCTTGCCGATGATGCGAATACCCTTTGGGTCCGGTTCGGGATTGGGCTGCGGGTCGCCGGGGTCGGTCGCCTGGATGTAGGGAATGGTCAGGGCGTCGCGGCAGGAGTCAGCGGGGTGCGCTCCGTTCACCCAATCGATTAACTGGTTGGCCAGGTCGATGATGAAGGGCTGGGAACGCCCGGAAACGGGCAATTCCATCTTGTAATCGGCTTCGCGCGCGATGAAATCCTTCAGCAGGCGCGGGTCGGCGGTCGTAAAGGTCTCGAAAATGGCCTGGTTGGGGTCGCCGACCCTGACCCAGTTCCCATGCCCGGCCAGTTTGCGCAGGATTTGCTCCTGGATGCGGGACGAATCCTGGGCTTCGTCTTCGAGGATGTAGGGGAAGCGATATTGCAGGCGGGCCAGGTAGTCGGCGTCGGCCTCGAGAATCTGGCAGGCGAGCCGAATCAGGTCGTCGAAATCGACCGCGCCGCGATAGGCCAGGGCGCGCTGGTAGTCGGCGTAGATGGCCCAACCCATGCGCGCCAGGGGGAGGTCAGGGGACGAGTCGAGTTTCTGGCGCAGGGTTTCAGGCGTCAGGCGGCGGTCTTTGGCCGAGCGGATGAAGTTGCGCGCCAGCGTGAACATCGATTCGGGCAGTTGCTGGCGAAGCACCCAATCGCGCTTGGAATCGTCGAGGGCCGGGTCGAGATAATCGGACAGTTCGCGCGCGTGCGCCGCCAGCCAGGCATTGGCCGCTTCCCGAATGACGAATTCCGATTCGCGCTCGTCGAGTATCTGGAAGCGCTCCTCCAGCCCGGCCAGGGCCGGTTTCTCGCGCACGATGTCGTGCGCCAGCCCGTGCAGGGTGCGGACGCGGTAGCCGAGGTGCGGAATCAGGCCGCGCTGTTCGACCATCCGTCCGATGCGGGCGGCGAAGTTATCGACCGCCGCATTGACCAGGGTCACAATCAGCACGTCCTGGTCGGGCTGCAAGGCGCCGCTGGTGATGATTTGGGCAGCCAGCGCGCTGAGGGTGAAGGTCTTGCCCGCGCCCGGCACGGCGGAGATGCCCATTTTGCCGCCGCGATAGCGGAGGATGTCGGTTTGGGAGGGGCGGAGGGTGAAGTTCATGGACTATCTCCGCCCGGACGTGAACGTCCGGGCTATTCCTGCGAAGCCCGCTGAAGCGGGCTGGTCGGATTTCATCCGACCTGGTAGGGATAGCCGGGGATTCATCCCCCGGCGTTGACCGGGACAGGTCGGAGATGATTGAACGGTGAATCTCATCGGTTGGTTCACCCAGGCTGTGACATTTCTTGTTTCGATGAGCAATTCCTACCCGTGTCACCGCCCGGTGATGAATCACCGGGCTATTCCTGCGAAGCCCGCTCAAGCGGGCTATCCATCTCCATCGCTGTGATTAATGTGCCTTCAGCGTGATGCTTTTCCTGGTTATGGATATATCGTACCACAGCGGCCAGGTTTTTCTCGCCAAACGTCAGCACCCCATATTCGTCCTGCCAGTAAAAGGCCAAATCCGGTTTGATGATGTGGTTGACAAAATGCGAGGCATTCCCTTTGACCTCGCCAATGAAACTGGCCGGGGCAAGTTTGGGAGGCAGGGAAACGGCGAGGTGGAGGTGGTCTTGAATCCCGCCAATTGCATGAACGAAGCCGTCCATTTTTTGCACCTTGGCAGCAATCGCGCGGTACAAATCAGATTCAAAAACCGGGTCGATTAAAGGCAGCCGATTTTTAGTCGACCAGACGAAATGATAATAAAGTTTGGCAAATGGCATATCCAGCCTCCCGGCAAAACCACTATATTCATGCGCCCGGCCTGAAAAGTTTACTCCAGCTCTGGTATCCAACCTCGCAGCAACTCTACCAACTGCCGCATGACTTCATTTGTCCGCTGCTGGAACAGGTCGAAATTTCCGTAGGCTTCGCCGCCGCCGCTGCCGACCAGGTCGGTCACGCCGCGCAGGATGAGGCAGCGGACGCGGTTTTTGTTCGCCACCCAGGCAATCGCGCCCGATTCCCAATCGGCGGCGGAAGCCCCAAAGCGGCTGACCAGCATGGGGATGTCTTCGACGACGATGTCTCGGTCGCCGGAAACCATCAGGCCGCGCCGGACAGGGGGCGGGAATGATTCGGGCAGCCACGCGAGGTCAATGTCGGTCGAATAATCGGCAATCGCGCCTTCCGGGTCGCCCATCTGCTCGATGATGTCGTAGACGATGGTTTTTTCGACCAGGAGGATGGTCCCGGCTTCGATACGGCCCTCGAACCCGCCGCAGGTTCCCAGGTTGACGAGCACATCGGGCTGGAAGCGGTCGATGACGTATTGGGCAGTGGCCGCCGCTGAGATTTTTCCCCAGCCGCCGTGGAAGCAGGTGATTCGGCGTGAGGGTTCAGGTGTCAGGTCAAACCACTCGCCAAAGGGGGACTGTTCGATTTTGACGTTGGGGAACAATGGTTTGATGGCGCGCCATTCGGCGTTGGCAGAGATGAGGACGATGATGTTCATGATGTTTTGAATCTCCATTGATAGCAGCGTCCCGAAGGTTCATGTTGGAAGATTTCCCTGCTTGCAGAAACCTTCGGGACGGTCAACCCCGGTAATCTGCATCCAGGGGGTGACAATCGGATAGGGTATCGAGGACAAATTGCAGCGCAGCTTGGGCGGAATCGGCTTTGTTCTGCGCCCGGTTGCCGGGGAAGCGATGGACGCGCGCCCACTCGCCCCCCGCAGTCGAGAGTCCAAACCAGGTCGTGCCGACCGGTTTATCGGGAGTCGCGCCGCCCGGCCCGGCAATCCCGCTGACCGAGATAGCGATGTCGGCCCCCAGCAGCGTCCGCGCGCCGCGCGCCATCTCCAGCACCGTTTCGCGGCTGACCGCGCCGTATTTTTGCAGGGTCTCCCACGAGACGCCCAGCACGGCCACTTTGGCCTCGTAGGCGTAGGCCACCACCCCGCCCAGGTAGTAATCAGACGAGCCGGGGATGTCGGTGATGCGGTGTCCGATGAGTCCGCCGGTGCAGGATTCGGCGGTCGCCAGCTTCCACCCCTTTTGGCGGAGCAGGTCTCCAATTTGAGTTTCCAGGGAGGTTTCCATCTATTTTTTTTCTTTGACCGGAATCCAAAATCTCCCAACATGTCCGAAGTCGGGAGACTTCGGACTCCCTAATACTGAATGACAACCGGCGTTCCCACCTCGGCCCAGTAATACAACAATTCAGATTCGTAAGCCCCCAGCACAACGCAGCCATACGAAATCGGCGTGCCGAGGTAGCCAGCCCACAAGCGCTGCCCGTTGGGCAGGATGGGCAAAGCGTGTATGCCGTTTTGCAGGTGTCCCGACCAATAAATGCCCAGCCAGTTGGGCATCCAGATATTCCAGGTGGAGCCGTAAGCGTTGGGGATTTTGTTCAGGACGCTGAAGGCGCCGGCGCGCGTGCCGCCGTTCATGCCGGTCGAGACGACGAAACTGTACACCAGCATCCCGTTTTCGTAGACGTACATGTGCTGTTCGGAAATATCGACCAGGATGAGTTTGCCGCTCTCGTCATTGGGGGCGGGAGCGTCAACCTGTTGAGGGGCAGGCGTGTCGGTCGGCAGGGGAGTGGGCCAGGGTTCGGATGCAATATCGGTGGGCAGCGCAGTAGGAGGTTCGGTTGGCGTCACCGGCTGGGTGGGGGTGGGCGTGGACTGCGGCAGGAACGTGACCTGCGGCAGGGATGTGGCCGAACCGACTACCACAGAGGAAAGCGGCGTGAGCGTCGGGAAGACCGCGCCAGTCGATTTGGCGACCTCGGCTGCCGACCAGGCCACCGCGCCCTGCGGCGGCTGCGCCAGGCCATTGATGAAGGCCCGCACCGGCGTCGCGCCCCCAAAAAAGGAAGCAGCAATGAGCAGGCAGGTCAGGAGAGAGAGAACCAGCGGAACGACGCCCCATCTTGGCGTCTGTTTCTCAACCGGGGGAGTTTTTACAACCCGCGCAGGCTGCGTGGCGGCAGGATTCGCAACCATCCTGACCGGCTGGGTGGGAGCGGGGATTTGCGCGCGCGCTAGCTGGGTGGTTCCGGCAGCCGGGGGCTTCGCTTCCGCTTCGCGCAGGCGGTTCATCGCCCAATCGAGACCCTTCCTGGCGCGTTCACTCTCGGGATGGCTTTGTAGGGCGCGTTGCAGGAATTCGACGCTGGCGCGCGGCGTCGAAACGGCAGCCAGCAGCAGCCAGGGTTCTTCCAGCGCGGAATCCTGCAACAGGGCCAGTTTCGCCCAATGCCGGACGGCGCGTTTGTCCCCTCGTTGCAGGGCCTGGCAGGCTTGCTGGATGGCTTCGATGGCCCTTGGCGAAGCAGGATTTGTCATGATGGGGTCTATTCTACGTCATAACTTCTAAAATATACAAGTTCGGTCTAAATTCAAATCCATGACAATCTGCCGCTGTAAGAACGTCCCGAAGGCTTTTGGGGGCAAAGTTACAAGTCTCAAGTCTTCGGAATCCCTGAGACGATTTCATCAAAAAACTTGCGCGCCCAGAACCTGCGCAACCGAATCTGCCAGCACCGGGTCGATGTTCAGGGCGCGGGTGGTCAGCGCTTCTCCGGGCTTTGGGAGGCTGGTTTGACGGCCAGCCGCTTCCAGCCAGTCGGCGGCCTGTTGGGGGGTGATTTTGCCGGTATCCAGCACCAGGTCGAAGGCCGAGACCGAATCCCAGCGTTCAGAATACATCGAGTTGACAAAATCCCGCCGCATCCGGTCGTTTTCGCGCACCGCTTCCTCCACCTGCGCCAGGCTGGCAAAGGCCCCGCTCTCGAAAACGCGCCGGACGCGCAACGCGAAGGGTGCCTGGATGCGGACATTCAGCACATCTGCGTAATCTTTGAACATGGCAAAGCCGCCGCGCCCAAGCAGAATGACCCTGCCGCGCGCAACCAGCGCTTCGATGATATGGTTTAGGAAACTGACCATTTCGGCGCGGCGCGGGTCGAAGTGCGCCCAAAAGCTGGTGGCATTGTAGGTTTCTTTGAAATCAATGTAGCCATATTGAATGAAAATTTTTTCGATGGTGTTTTTGTCGACCAGTTGGTAACTCAAACGGCTGGCAGCCTGTTCCGCAATGGTGTCGCCCAGGCTGCCTATTTCACGGGAGATGGTAATGGCGGACATGGAGACCTCCTTTCGGCTTGTGTCAATTTTAGTATAGCACGCAAGGAGGCTCAAGGAAACAGAATAGAAATCGAGTCAGGCGAATTGAATCAAGGCTGTACTGCGATGTATTTCCTGCGCGGGTTAATCCCCTGTTTCCCGGCAAAAAAGCCCTGGATGACCGGCAAGTCGGCGTCTACGCCGCCGGTGGGATGAAACACCTGCCCAGCCTGGACGGTTTTCTGTTTGCCATCGACCACCGCCAGCACAGTCGGAATCCCTGCCCCGGCAGCGATGTGATAGAACCCGCGCTTCCACCCGGACACGTGATGGCGCGTCCCTTCGGGGGCAATCGTCAGGATAAAGCGCTCCGAGGCCTGGCAGGCTTGCACCATCTGTTCGACCAACCCGGTCGATTTCGAGCGGTCGACGGGAATGCCGCCGCAGTAGCGAAAGAAAAAGCCGAGCGGCGAGCGGAAAATCTCGGCTTTGCCTATATAGCGCACATTCGCGCCCAACTTGAAAATCACCCCCAGGAACAACCTGTGCTCTCCGCGTTCTCCGCGGCTCTTTTTTTGCAGTGGAGTCATGTTTTGACATTGTACCCGGATTTGTCGTTTTACTGCGCAGGAAGCGGATATTTGATATAGAATCCCGCCATGCAAGCGTATCGCCTCTTTGCCCCCGCCCCCATCGAAACCAGGCCGCTCGTCCCAATCGATTTGCCCCTCCCTGAACCGGGTCAGGTACGGATTAAAATCTCGGTTTGCGGCGTTTGCCACACAGATTTGCACATCGTCGAGGGCGATATCGCCCCGGCAGGAGTGGTAGAAGTTGCCGTGAAAGCGAAAGGCCAGGTAGATGCGCGCGTCCGTCCGGGCTATTCTTCCAAAGCCGTCTGAAGACGGCTAAACCCCGGTTATTATGAACTCTGCCACCAACGCCTGTTTCTTTTTGCGGGGCATACGTTTGATTGCCAGCTCGCGCTTGAGGGCCGAAACCTTGTCTGGCATTTCCTCCACATACACCATGCGGACAGGCCGCCGGGTGTTGGTGTAGCGCGCGCCTGTCCCGGCGTTGTGTTCCTTTTCGCGGCGCTGCGGGTCGGTGGTCCAGCCGGTGTAAAACGTCCCGTCGGCGCATTCGAGGAGGTAGCAGTAGAAGGGCATACCTGATTATAGAGCGTCCCGAAGGTTTTGGGCGGCAATTCGATTTGCTCTCTGAAAACCTTCGGGACGTTTCATTATGACTTCTTGGGGCGGGAACCGGTAAACAGGCGTCGCAGCGGGTTGCCGATTTCGACGGGTTTTTTGTCTTCCCTGTCCCATTTGGCGCGGCTGCGTTCTTGCAGCCAGGCGGTCTGGTCCTCGAAGGCCAGATGCAGGCGTTTTTCCAGGTCAGGACTGTTCCCTTCCTTGACGGCGTCCCGCAGGTGAGTCAGCGCCCCAATCACCAGGTCGAGTGAATGGGCGGTTTTTTCGGGATTGAGCAGCAGGGCTTGTTTCAACGCTTCGAGGGTGTCATCACCCAAGATACCGGCGACGTGCGCGTAAGGCCGTCCGGCAAAGCGGCGAGTCTCCTGCCAGCCGGGCTGCCCCACCGTAGCATTGAGCATGGCAACCGAAAGCACTTGCGGCAGGATGTGGGCGGTCGCCATCATTCCATCCGCCTCGAGCAGGTCCAGGAAGAGCGGCTGTCCGCCGAGCAAGCGCACCAGGTCTTCGGCCAGTTTGACCGCTTCGGGCCGGACACTCTGCGGGGTGGCGATACCGATGGTGGCCTTGTCGAACAGATCGGCGCGGGCGGCCTCGATACCGTGCGAAGTCTCCGTCAACATCAGCGGGTTGATGGTCGGAACCAGGCCGATGTAATGCCTGCCGGCCGGGACGTGTTTCTCGAACCAGCCCGCCACCACGCTCTTGAGCGGGGACATATCCATCACCACCGCGTTCTCGCGCAGGTCGGCAGCAATGTACTTGAGAGTATCTTCCACCTGGTCGAGCGGCAGGCATAAGACCACCAAATCAGATTTTTCGACCGAGGCGGGCAGGTTGAAAGGCGTATCATCGAAAGCGTTGATGGATTTGGCCTTTTTCATCACGGCTGGTTCGCGGTCATGCCCCACGCGGCGGATGGTTTCGCGTCCACTCAGGGCCAGGCCAATCGAAGCGCCGAGCTGCCCCAGGCCAATCACGGTAATCTGAACTGTCATGAATTCATTCTCCTCAAAAAATAGTGGGACAAGCGTGTCTATTCAGCCATAAGACGGTGAACCCACTAATCAACACCAAACTTCACGAATTTTTTGATGTTCAAGGCAAGTTCGCGCAGGCGCAAGTGTTCGTGGATAAATCAGGCTGGCTGAAAAGATACACACAAGTCTGCAACTTGTCCGCGTAAATCAGCGGGTGAATTATAACTTGACTTGGGAAGCGGGAAAGTTTTCCCCCAGAATCGAGAGAGCCGGGGACGCCGACCCCGGCTCTCCATTGAAAGGAGGAGAAGAGAAATCACCTTACGCTCTTAATTTATCACGCGCCCCAAAAACCTACTTGACGATTAACCTACGATTACCCTGCGCTTGTCCGACAACTAACGGAATTGTAATTTTTACGCCAGGAGGTCTGCCTGTCCTAAAAGCACAACCAGGTCATGCCAGCGGCGCAAAGTTTTCGCTTCCGGCTGGTCTGGGTTGGGGTAAAATATCTTGACGTTTATTCGTAATACAGGATTCATTCCGCACCCAAAAGGCGACGCGCCACAAGATTTTCGCGTTCAATGCAAACAAATTTTGGACGGTAATAATAAAGGATACCTTGTGTTCGAGATTCTCTTTTTAGGCACGTCTGCATCTGCGCCGTCGGCCAAGCGAGGCCTGTCGGCGCAGATTGTGAAACATGACGAATACCGCTTCCTCATCGATTGCGGCGAGGGAACCCAGCGTCAGATTCTCCAATCGGGGGTTGGTTTCAAGCAACTGACCCGCATCCTGCTCACGCACGGCCACCTCGACCACATCCTGGGGCTGGGCGGGCTGATGTCCACCTTCATGCGCTGGGAAGCCATCGAAGAACTGGAAATTTTCGGGGGACGGACGACGCTCGACCGGGTGCGCGTACTGATAAATGATGTTGTACTACGCGGGCAAAAGCCGCCCATGTCGCTGCATTTCCGCGAAATCGGCCCCGGCCCGGTGTTCGAGGCTGAGAATTTCACCGTAACCGCCTTCCCTGTCACGCATCGCGGCCCCGACTGCCTGGGCTACCTGTTCGAGGAAAAAGCCCGCCGCCCCTTCCTAAACGAGCGGGCAACCGAATTGGGCGTGCCCTTTGGCCCGGAGCGCCGCCTGCTGGTGGAAGGAAATTCCATCACCCTGGCGGATGGGCGGGTCATCTCCCCCGATGACGTGCTTGGCCCGCTTCAGCGCGGCACCAAACTCATAGTGGTCGGCGACACAGGCCGCACCGACGACCTGCTCGAAGTTGCCCGCGAAGCCGACGCGCTCGTGATTGAATCTACCTACCTGGACGAAGAAGCCGATATGGCGCGCCAGTTTTCGCACATGACCGCGCGCGGCGCGGCGGAACTGGCAAAGCGGGCCGGAGTAAAGCAGTTGATTTTGACGCACATCTCACGCCGTTACCGCGAGAAAGACGTGCTGGCCGAAGCCCAGTCCATCTTCCCCAACACGGTCGTGGCGCGTGATTTCGATACTTTTATTATCAAACGGGACGAGCAGGTTGTCGGAGAGCGTGCAATCTGACCAGTAAGTGCGTTTTCCAAATACGCCGAGGCTGGCTTCCCTGGCGAAGGGCAGCATCATCACCAGGGCGGCGTAATTGGCTACGAGCCGCGTGAATACATCGCCACCCCCGGCGGGACGGATGTCCTCGCCGCCGGGCAGGCCCTGGCCTGGGAGATGTAATTACCGGAGTCCAACGACTCCCGTCGTTGGACAAAAGTCTGGAGACTTTTGACTCAAAAACCAGGAGACCCCATGTACGGAACAACTGCCAAAATCCTGCGCGTTGACTTAACCAACAACACCATCGCAACCGAAACCCTGAGCGAAGACTTCTACCGCATGTATCCCGGCGGCAAAGCCCTGGCCGGGTACATCCTGCTCAACGAGCTGCCGCCCCATACCGACCCCTATTCGCCCGAAAATGTGATGGTCTTTGCCAACGGCCTGCTGACCGGCGCGCCCGTCTCCACCGCCACGCGCTACGTCGTCTCGGCGCGCTCCCCGCTGACGGGCGGCTACGGCGAATCAGAAGCGGGCGGCTTTTGGGGGCCGGAACTCAAAATGGCCGGTTGGGAAGCAATTGTCGTCAAGGGCAAAGCCCCAAAGCCGGTCTACCTATGGGTCAACGGCGGCCAGGCCGAAATCCGGCCTGCCGGACACCTGTGGGGTAAGGTCACTGCCGAGGTACAGGAATCCATCCGCGGCGAGTTGGGCGATGACAAAATCCGCGTGCTGCAAATTGGCCCGGCGGGTGAGAATTTGGTCCGCTATGCTGGCATCACCAACGACCTGCGCCACTTCAACGGGCGCAACGGCCTGGGCGCGGTGATGGGCAGCAAAAACCTGCGCGCCATCGCCGCGCGCGGCAGCCAGCGCTATCAATCGCTGGCCTTTGACGCCAAAACGCTGATGTCCATCGGCGGCAAACTCGCCAAAACGGTCAAAGAAAACCCGCTCAGCTGGGATTTGCAGGCGCGCGGCACGCCCGGCCTGGTGGAGCCGCTCAACACCGGCGGCATCCTGCCGACCCGCAACTTCCGCCAGGGCGCGTTCGAGGGCGTGGACGAGGTGAAATGGGAAGCCTACGAGCGGGAAATTTTCACCGCTTCGCGCACCTGCTATGCCTGCGCGGTGCGCTGCAAACGCGAGGTGGCGGTCGAGGGGCGCGAATCGCCATACGGCGGCCCGGAATACGAAACCGTCGGCGTGTTCGGCCCCAACTGCGGCGTCAGCGGCATCCACGCGATTGCCAAAGCCAACGAACTGTGCAACGCCTACATGCTCGACAGCATCTCGTGCGGCGCAACGATTGCCTTTGCGATGGAATGCTTCGAGCATGGCCTGCTCACTCTGGATGACACCGGCGGTCTTGACCTGCGCTTCGGCAACGCCGAGGCCATGCTCCAGATGATTGAACGGATTGCCCGCCGCGAGGGAATCGGCGACCTGCTGGCCGAGGGCAGCAAACGCGCGGCGGAGAAAATCGGGGGCGACGCGATGTTCTTTGCCATGCAGGTCAAAGGCCAGGAACTCGCCATGCACGAGCCGCGCGGCAAGTACAACGTCGGCATGGGCTACGCCATCTCCGAAATCGGCGCCGACCACCTGGTGGTAGCGCACGACCCGGCCTTTGCCAAGCCCGACGCCATCCAGCTCAAGGCCGCCGCGCCGCTGGGCATCACCCAGGCCCTGCCGCCGCGCAGCCTGGGCGAGGAAAAGATGGAGATGTTTTATATTTTGGAAAAATGGGGCAGTCTCGAAAAAGTGACCGGATTCTGCTTCTTTGGTCCGGCCCCGCGCTCCTTCATCCCGCCGGAAGACGTGCTGCAATCCATCAACGCGGCCACCGGCTGGAACCTCTCGATGGACGAAGCCCTGACCATCGGCGAGCGCGCCACCAACCTGGCGCGGATTTTCAACCTGCGCGAGGGCTTCAGCCGGGCAGACGACACCCTGCCCGAAAGATTGTTCACCGGGCTGGAAAACGGCCCGTTACAGGGCCAGGCCATGCCGCGCGACGAGTTCGAGCAATCGCTGACCATGCTCTACGAGAAAAAGGGCTGGGATAAACAAACCGGCATCCCCACCCCCGAAAAACTGCGCGCGCTGGGGCTGGATTGGGCGGTGAATTTAGTGAACAGTAATCAGTGAGCAGTGAACTTTACCAATCACCATGAAATTGTACGCCGGCGGACACCTCACCTTTTATATGCCGGGCCGCAAACACGCGCTCGAAATCTCCCTGGATAGCCCCACCCCGCTCAGGGAGATTTTGGCGCGGGTCGGCATTCCCTTGCCCGAGGTGGCGCTGGCCGCCGTCAACGGCGAACTGGTCGAGGCCGAGACGGCGATTGTCTCTGACAGCGACCAGGTGCGGGTCTTTTCGGCAGTCAACGGTGGATGACCAACAAGAAAGGCAAAGCCCATGTACATTGTTCATGTTTATATCCATGTCAAACCAGACCAAATCGAAGCCTTCCAGGCCGCCAGCCTCGATAACGCCCGCAACAGCCTGGTCGAGCCGGGCGTGGCGCGCTTCGATGTCATCCAACAGGCCGACGACCCGGCGCGCTTTGTGCTGGTCGAGGTCTATCGGACGCCCGAAGACGCGGCGAAACACAAGGAAACAGCGCACTACAATCGCTGGCGCGAACTGGCCGAGCCGATGATGGCTGAACCGCGCTCGCGCATCATTTATTCCAATGTCTTCCCCGGTGAAACCGGCTGGGATTCGCCCCATGCGCTTTGAATTTGCCACCGCCGCGCGCATCCTGTTCGGGGCCGGGACGCTCACCGAAACGGCAGCCGCCGCCAGCGAAACGGGGACGCACGTCCTGCTCGTGGTCGGCAAATCTGCCCGGCGGGCTGGCAGATTAATCGACAGCCTGACCGGGAGCGGCCTGCCGGTCAAGCTCTTCCACGTCGAAAACGAGCCGGCCGTCGAAACCGCGCTGGCGGGCGTCGAGGCGGCCCGCAGGGTCGGCTGTGACCTGGTCATCGGCCTGGGCGGCGGGAGCGCGCTGGACGCCGGAAAGGCCATCGCGGCGCTCTTGACCAATCCCGGCGAACCGCTCGACTATCTCGAAGTCGTCGGCAAGGGCCAGCCGCTGGTTCAACCGCCCGCGCCCTATATCGCCATCCCGACCACCGCCGGGACCGGCGCGGAAGTAACCCGCAACACCGTGCTGGCCGTCCCCGAAAAACGAGTCAAGGTCAGCCTGCGCAGCCCGTTGATGCTGCCGCGCCTGGCAATTATCGACCCGGTATTGACCTACGGCCTGCCGCCCGATATCACCGCCAGCACC
Organism: Anaerolineales bacterium; assembly: GCA_034432975.1. Lineage (GTDB taxonomy): Bacteria > Chloroflexota > Anaerolineae > Anaerolineales > Villigracilaceae > UBA5195. The sequence continues at coordinate 12,345 of DAOUAZ010000296.1, forward strand.
GGGCTGGATGCGCTGACCCAGTTAATCGAGCCGTTCCTGTCGAACGCCGCCAATCCGCTGACCGATTCGCTCTGCCGCGAGGGCATCCGGCGCGCCGCCCGTTCGCTGCGCAAAGCCTGTAAAAACGGCGCAGACCCGCAAGCCCGCGAGGAGATGTGCCTCGCCAGCCTGTTTGGCGGCCTGGCGCTGGCGAATGCAAAACTGGGCGCGGTGCATGGCTTCGCCGGGCCGCTGGGCGGCATGTTCCCGGCGGCCCCACACGGCGCGCTCTGCGCGCGGCTGCTGCCCTTCGTCTTCGAAACCAACCTGGCTGCCTTGCAGGAACGCGCCCCGGATTCCCCGACCCTGGCGCGTTTCGACGAAATTGCCCGCCTGTTGACCGGCAAACCCAAAGCCCGCGCAGCAGACGGCATCCGCTGGCTGAAACAGATGGTCGAAACGCTCAACATCCCGGCGCTGAAAAAATACGGGATTCAGGAATCGGATTTCCCCGTTATCATCGCCCAGGCCCAAAAGGCCAGCAGCATGAAAGGCAATCCAATTGAGTTGAACGAGAGCGAACTGGGGAATATTTTGGCGCAGGCGCTTCAGCCTGACCGCTGACCGCTTCTTCTTGATTTGCGTTCGAGTACCCAGCCGCCCAACAGCACCGCCAGCAGCGCTCCCAGGTTGTCGTAAACCAGCACATCTTCAAGCGAGGCTTGCCTGCCCGGCGTAAATGATTGATGGAATTCATCGGTCGCGGCATAGAGAACGGCCAACAGCCAGGCCAGCCAGCCTTTTTTAGGGTCAAAGCCCATCCAATGCCAGTATGAAAGCGCCAGCAGGGCATAGCCGGTTATATGTCCGCCTTTTTTGACCAGGGTATCCCAAAAACCATAATCGGGCAATTCAGAGGATGGCGTCGAGGAAAACAGGAAGATGGTCGTCATCAGGAGGCTGGCAGGCAGCCAGCGGGGAATTTTATTCACGAGAAAACAGGCGCGTTGAATCAAGATTTTTCTCCCAACAAAAAACGTACTGTTTTGTTGGTATCTTCTCAAAAAAATGGGAAAGCGTCCCGAAGGTTTACTTAAAAAACCTGGTTGAGCCGTTCAAACCTTCGGGACGGTGCTTCTCTCCCCAAAATATTGAGCAGATACTTTTGTTGATTATAATTGGCCTGGAAGTCAAAAACAGCGGGGGAAACATTCCCGTCGAAAACAAGGAGAAACCATGTCCAAGCGAAAAGAAGAACTCCGGCGGCAAAGGGAACAGCGCGCCAAAACCATCCAGTTGGCCGGCATTGCGCTTGCCGTTTTGGTGGTCGCGGCCATTGTGTGGATGTCCTGGCCCAAAGAGACCCCGTCAAACCAGCAGGGCGGCCAATCCGCGCCGGTTACCGCCAAACAATACGACGCCCCCCCGCCGATGACGATTGACGCGGCCAAACAATATTTCGCCACCTTCAAAATGGCCGCAGGCGGCGAGTTCGTCATCCAACTTTACCCCGATAAAGCCCCCCTCACGGTCAACAGTTTCGTCTTCCTGGCGCGCGAGGGCTATTTCGACGGGACAACCTTCCACCGCGTCCTCGAAGGATTCATGGCCCAGGGCGGCGACCCAACCGGAACCGGCATGGGCGGCCCCGGCTACAAATTCCAGAACGAAGACAGCGACCTGACCTTCGACAAAGCCGGGGTGGTGGCAATGGCCAACGCCGGGCGCGACACCAACGGCAGCCAGTTCTTCATCACCTTTGGCCCAACGCCGCAACTGAACGGCGGTTACACCATCTTCGGGCAGGTCATCGAAGGCATGGAGGTCGTCAACAAAATCACCCGCCGCGACCCCAACCAGCGCCCCGACTATACAGGGGATGTCATCGAGAGCATTACGATTTCAGAACGATAAGACCTGTTTTCTACACGTCATCCCCTGTGATTTGCTGGATGTCATCGTTCCACAACACGCATCGGTTGCGGCCGGTCTGTTTGGCGTGGTACAAGGCCAGGTCGGCCCGGTTGAGCAGGGTGAGCAGGTCGTCGACATCCGATTCGAGCTGGACATCCCAAAGCGGACGACCCAGCACCCGCCTGGCTGGCAGTCCAGGCATACGCTCGAGGGCGGCATTCCAAAAAACGACCACACCGTTTTCATCGGTTGCAGAGATTCCCAGGTCTATTTGTTCCGCAAATTTTTGGAACAAACCGCGACGAAGCGGCCTGGTGGGGGTTTCCTTAAGCGCGCTTGCTTGCTTCCATCGTGAGTCATCATGATTTTCTATCCTGGCTGGAGTTTTCCCGCCGCCCGATTTCAGTTACACTAATCGAAGGTTGTTACAACAAAATCTCTGGCGTTTTGCAAAGAAAGGGATTCTCTATGAATATTGGACAGTTTTTTGCCAAAGAGTGGACCGGCCCGGCCTTCGAAATGTTCGGCCCGCCGCACGTTGCGGCGCTCCTTATCATT
>DAOUAZ010000297.1:0-3939 GCA_034432975.1 Anaerolineales bacterium
GGGCGCGGGGTGGCTGACGGGGTGAATGTGGCCGTCGGTTCGCGCGTCTGCGTGGGCGGAGGCGGGGTTTCTGTCGGCGGGGGAACTGCCGCGATAACGGGAGACAGGCACGAGACCAGCCAAAACGAGAGAAGGATAAGGCCAGCGGCCTGCCCGGGGCGGGGGGAGAATCTCACCATAGGAACGAGTCAATCCTTTTCCCGCTGATTTTCCTTTTGAAAGGCCCGCCATTTCTTCCAAAAACGACAGAGCGGCAGGCCGAACAAGAGCAGGAACAATAACGCGAGGATGAATAATTCGCCCCAGCCAACCGCAATCACGGGACGGCAGGCCAGGGCCGGGAGGGTCAGCAGGAGCAATGCCAGGCGGGGAGCATTCATCGTTCCGCTATTGTACTTCAGTTGCCAGGCCTGGAATCCGCAGACAGCCAGTCGGGTTTACCCGGCTTGGTAGGAATAGCGCGGTGCTTTAGCACGGCGCGCTGCCCGGGCAAGGAAAACCCTGTATAACGGTGGGTTTTTCCAGGTTGGTGAGCCTTCCCCGCAGCCGCTTCCGCCACCCAATGGGGTTCACCTGCCTGGCCGCCCGGCGGTGAACCACCGGGCTGTTCTTACAAAGCCCCATAAATGGGACTATGCCCCATAAATGGGACTATGCCCCATAAATGGGACTACGTTCCCGCTTTGGCGCGGGCTTGCATCAGGCTGTATAATTGAAATACTTAACGGTACAATTTTTGCGAGGTGCGAATGGCAATCGACCGCTTTGGCAGGAATATTCATTACCTGCGTATTTCCCTGACCGACCACTGCAATTTACGCTGCATCTATTGCATGCCGGAAGACCAAACCTTCCGGCCGAATGCAGACTTGCTGCAAGATGACGAAATCCTGCGGCTGGTGCGCCTGTTTTCCAGCCTGGGGTTCGACAAAATCCGGCTGACGGGCGGCGAGCCGACCGTGCGGGCGCATGTCGTCGAACTGGTGCGCGCGATTGCGTCCACGCCCGGTATCCGCTCGCTTTCGATGACGACCAACGGGATTCTGCTCTCGAAACTGGCGAGGCCGCTCAAGGAGGCCGGGCTGCAACGGGTGAACGTGTCCATCGACACTCTCGACCCCGATAAGTTCCGCCGTTTGACGCGCTGGGGCAAACTGGAGCAGGTTTGGGAGGGCATCCTGGCCGCCGAAGCAGCCGGGCTGACCCCGGTCAAACTGAACGGGGTGGTGGTGAAGGGTCACAACGAAGACGATGTCATCGACCTGGCCGCGCTGACCCTCGACCGTCCCTGGCAAATGCGTTTCATCGAGATGATGCCCTTCGCCGGGGCCACTGACATCCAGACCGGGCAGGTCGTCACCGCCGCGCAAATTCAGGCGAAAATCGAATCGGAGTTTGGCCCGCTCGAAGCCAGCGGCAAATACGATGGCGAGGCGCGCATCTACCGCATTCGCGGCGCAAAGGGCGAGTTGGGTTTCATCTCATCGGTGACGGTCCCGTTTTGTTCGGCCTGCACCCGCGCCCGCCTGACCGCCGATGGCGTGCTGCGGATGTGCCTGCTGCGCGAGAAGGAACTCGACCTGCTAACCCCCATGCGCGACGGAGCGAGCGATGAAGAGTTGCGCCATATCATCCTGGGCGGCGTCTGGGACAAGCCCTGGGGTCACGGGTTGGATGAAGGCATCATCCCGCTCAACCGGGTGATGAACCAGATTGGCGGGTAAATACTTCAAACATCCGTTCTAATATCTTGCCCAAAACGCGAAACGGCGTTAAGATTCAACCATGCCAACCTTCGACCTCTCCAACTGCCGCTTTGCCTTCCTTGACCTCGAAACAACCGGTCTTTCGCCCTGGTTCGGCGACCGCATCTGTGAAGTGGGAATCGTGCTGACCGAGGGCAAACGCATCAAAGAGACCTTTCAGACGCTGGTCAACCCGCAGCGCCCGCTCTCGCCCGGCGCGGCCAGCGCCAATGGTTTGAACGATGAAATGCTCACCGGCGCGCCGCATTTTTCGGGGATTGCGCCAAACATCCGGGCCTTGTTGAAAGATTCGGTGGTCGTCTGTCACAATGCCCAGTTCGACCTGCAATTCCTGGACAGTGAATTCCGCCGCCTGGGCTGGCAGCTCGAAATCCCCAACTTAATCGACACCCTGCATATTGCCCGCGAGCATTTCGAGTTCCGCTCCAACACCCTCACCAACATCGCCGCCGAGTTTGGCATCCAAAACCCCGAAGCGCACCGCGCCCTGGCCGACGCGCTGACCGATAAAAGCGTCTTTTTCGCCCTGATGGAGTCGCTCAAATCGATTGGCAAGACGCTGGATGATTTTATCGGCCTGTATAGTTCCCCGGCCTGGCCGAATGACGGAATCCGCCTGCCGGTCGAATGGAATGAGGCCATTTTTAGCGGCAAGCGCATCAAAATCACCTACGCCGATAAAAACGGGGAACGCACCGTGCGCACCATTACCCCCCGGCAAGTCATTGGACTGTCCGACTACATCTACCTGCAAGCCTGGTGCCACCTGCGCAACGACGAGCGCAGTTTCCGGCTCGACCGGGTGCTGGAGATGCAGGTGGAAGCGTGAGGCCCGGAAATGCCAACCGAACAGGAAGTCTACAATACCCACGCCGGCCAGTACGAACGCCTGATTCGGCGCGAAGACTGGCAAAATAACATCGGAAAGGCCATCGAGCGGATTTTCATCCCGGACGGACTCGACATCCTCGACCTGGGAGCGGGAACCGGGCGGCTGACTCGCCTGCTGGCCGCGCGTTCCGCTTCGCTCACCGCCTGCGACGCCTCAGCCCACATGCTGGCGCTGGCTGAATCCTTTTTGCGCCAATCCGGGCATTCTCACTGGCGGACGGCGGTTGCCGACCATCGCCAGGTTCCGTTACCCGATGCCAGCCTCGACCTGGTCGTTTCGGGCTGGAGTTTTTGCTACCTGGCGGTTTGGGGCGGCGCGGAATGGCAATCCGCCCTCGACGATGGATTGCGCGAAATCAACCGCATCCTGCGCCCCGGCGGGACCTTTCTCTTGTTCGAGACGCTCGGCACCGGGCGGGAATCTCCCCACGCGCCGGAACACCTGGCCGGGTATTACGCCTGGCTGGCCGAAAAGGGCTTCCAATCGGCCTGGATTCGCACCGATTACAAGTTCGAATCGCTGGAAGAAGCCGTCGAACTGGCAACCTTTTTCTTTGGGGAGGAAATGGGCGAGAAGGCGCAGGCGAACAACTGGCAGGTTCTGCCTGAATGCACGGGGGTGTGGTGGATGACAAAGTTATGAGATTCACGTTCGTGAATGACCGGCTCATTTCCCGTTACAAATAAGCCCTTATCAGCCATTGCGCGTATCTTCTCAATATTTTGGGGAGAGAAGCACCTTCCCGAAGGTTTGAACGGCCAACCAGGTTTTTCAAGAAGCCCTCACCTGCACTTGTCGCGCAGGCGCAAGTGTCGGGACGTTTCCCCATTCAAATAACCCGTTTCAGCCATTGCGCCATAGCATGGTTTCATGATAAAAATGGTCGATATTGGTTACTTATGCGTATCTGAAGCAAGTCCATTGTTGTCAAAGAAAGCAGACTATGAAAAAGTATTCAGCAATACAGAAAACCCTGCTCTCCTCCTTGCTTTTGATGCTGTTGATTGGCCTGTCATGGCCTTCTACCGTATTTGCCCAGGCGACCCCGCCAAACATCGTCCTGACCGGAAGTTGTGACGGCGCGGGTAATTCCCAATTCACTATCACTAACACGGGCGGCGCCATGACCGTCAGTTATACCTGGGAACTTTACCAGAACAGCGTCTTCCTTACCTCTGGCCCCTTTACCCTGGCCGCCGCCGGAAGCCCGGGTAGTTCGTTGCAATTGACGATTAATGGTCTGTATGGCAACCTCATGGTCGTTATCCGCGATAACCTCGG
>DAOUAZ010000298.1:0-17807 GCA_034432975.1 Anaerolineales bacterium
AGTCTATGCCCGTTTGCAAGCGATTATTGCCACCTGTAGAAAACAAGGCAAAAATATCTTTGCCACTTTGCGGGACATCTTTTCCTACCAGCCTGTTTCGCTCATGGCAGGGTAGGCAGTTACAACTTTTCTCACAAACCTGACGGAGACGAAAATACATGCTCACCCCTGCCATTTCCACCGACCACCTGCAATTCCTCAACCAATTTTGGTGGTCCCTGTTTATCCTTGTCCCAATGGTGTTGGTCGCCAGGACGGTCGTAGCGGGAACCCGCTACTCGCCCATCCTCATCATCGTCATCTTTGGGCTGACCATGGGATTCGTGCTGACCATCTCCGGTGTAACCGCCCCTGCGCTGCCGGAATTTCCGCTGATTGACATCCTCAGCCGCACGACCATCATCGCCCTGGCGGCGACCTTTTTTGTGGGCGGGCAGCAAATCCGGCGCATGTTTTCGAAGAACCCGGTGCCGAAGGACGAGTCGGTGACATACTCCATGGAAGAAGTCGTGTTGGGAACCCCGCGCACGTACTTTTTCTTCATCCTGCGCTCGTTTTTCCTGCTGCTTGGCATCGAAGCGTTGTATAAATTCCTGCTCGGAATCACCCCCGCCAATGCCATTGGGCTATATTATCCGCTGATTGCTTACCTGGGCCTGGTCATTTCGATGATTTTGATTGACAACCGCGCCATCATCGAGAACAAGCGGGTGTACCTGGGGCGCGGCCTGATGGAAATTGTGGGAATCGCCGTTATTTTGATGGCCGCCTACCTGATAGCGGTCTCGGTCAAGCCGTTGATTGCCCTGCCCCAAATCTTCTTTGTGATGATACTTTCCTCCGGGCTGGGGATGGCCCTCTACCGCCTGAAGCATGGGCCGACCCTGCGCAGCCTGCTCTTTGCCGGCATTCCCATCATCCTGGCTGCAAACTTCCTGATTGGCGGCTCGCTCATCCGCGGCGCATTTGCCATCGAAGGCATTGCCCCGGTCCTGATGTATGGCTTCTTCGGGCAGATTTTATGGATGTTTGGCGGGATTTCCCTGCTCATGCTCTTGGGAAAGACCGCCGCCATCCGCAACCTGGCGCCTGGTATGGCGGGCGCGCTCTCGCACGCTGGCCTGACCGGAGCCTGCACAGCGGGCGATTTGGGCGAGGAAGCCTCCCGCCGCGCCCCGGTGATGATTAACATCCCCTTCTTTGGGCATATCTTCGTCTTTTCCATCCTGGCCCTGAGCATCGAGCGTGGAGGCTTGCTGCTGGTTCCGGTGATTGTGGTCGGCCTGGTGGGCGTCTTGCTCAGCGCGGCAGCGTTCCGCGCCCTGAGTAAGGCGCAAGGCGAAGAACGAAAGGAAGTGACCGGGCTGATGCTCTTCTCCTTTGGCTGGCAACTGACGGCGATTTTCTTCGGCTTTTTGTTGCTCTCGAACCTGTCGTTGCCGTATGCTGCCATGGCGAAAAGTTCGGCGCTCTCGCACTTCGGCCTGTTCGCCGCGCTCCAGGGCGGGATGTTCGGCAGCGAGGCCGCAGCCCTGATTTCATTCGTCTTTGCCATGCCTTTCCTGGTGCATCCCTTTGTGTTTTTCCTGTTTGGGCGGGGCATGGAGAACAACGGCGAGATGCCGCGCCTGCCGGTTTATATCCTGGCTGTAATCGGGTTGGCGGGCGTCTTGTTCGGGCTGTTTTGGTTATAGCCAGACCGGGAATACAAAAAAGGACAGTCACCTTGCAGTGACTGTCCTTTCGTTTTGCTATCGACAATTTACTCGTATCGAACCGGCGCGGTGGGCGCAACCCCGGCGTAGCGATACCGCTCGAGGCGGCGGGCGGCGCGCAGGGCATCTATCTTGCGCTGGACGTGCGGCGCAAAGTAACCGGCATAGCGTTTTTGGAGTTCGGGCAACTGCCAGTCGAGACCGGTGACGTAGTGGCGGCAATCGGGCGCGCCGCAATCACACGGGAACTCATCATACGGGCGGGTGTCACTCATGGCGTAGTCGAAGCAAATTTCTTCGCCGGGTCGAATGTCTCGCATGGCTACGAGCGCTATCTGTCCCGAAAGCCCGGCATTTGGTGTGCAGCAGTGATTGACATAGTCTCCATCCCCAATCGGACGCGGCACCAGGAAGTGATTGTCTTCGACCTGGATGCACAGGCTGCGTTCCCGTTCAGGGAGGTGGATGAAGGCGTCCCATTCATAGACGACGCCCCCGAAAACGGCAAGGAGTTCACCTTTCTTAAGGGGTTCCTGGGCGAAAATGCCGTTCCCATTGCCATTGGCTTTCGGGTAGGCCTGAATCTTAGGCGACAGATAGGAGCTCGGCTGTTCGTACATTCATAAAACATCCTTTCGACGAGTTAAAATTTATCAGCGTCCCCCGGTTTGGAAAAAGCCGGAAAACGCCAACGGTTTTGAATGATACAACAAACCCCCGCCCTGTAAAGGGTTGGGGGCAATCAAGTTTTTATGAGAATTATTAATCGAATCACATTGCAGGGCGTCTGCGCGTTATTTCCGTTAAAGTAAACGCGGTTTTAGTATCGATTCGCCAAAAGCAACCGCTCCCAACTGGAAAAAGGGTTTTAATTGTCGATGATTTTTATCGGGCTATCTCTGCGGCAGATTCTGGCGGCGCGCGCAATGCCAGCCACCAGGCGGCTGCCAGCACATACAGCCCGGTCCAGATGCTCCACATATCGCGTTGGATGGTCAATGAGTCGCTGTCGGGATTCATCCAGAACATGATCAGACCGGCCAGGGCCAGCGCGGTGAGCGCGAGCAGGAACAGGGTGGCGTAGATATAAGTTTTCTGGCGGCGCACCATTTCAAAGGCAGCGCAGGCAATCGGGATGACGAGCAGGGTGTAGTCATACGACCAGATGTAGGGTGGCAATAACACGCCAAGCGGAATCGCCAGGCTGAAGGCTTGCAACGGATTCAGCCGGGAGTGCGTTTTCCAGAGAATGACGGCAAACAACGCCGCGAGCGAAAGCGCAATCACGGCGTACCAGGTTATGGCGCAGGACAGTTCGCCCGCGCAAGCCAACCGGGTATAACTTAAGATGGTTGGCTGGTGTCCGAGCCGCATCCCAAGCAGGCTGTCGCCGGTGCCGAGGAATTTGGTCAGCCATTGGGGGTCTTGCAGCAGGCCAATCACCAGCAACGACAGTCCGCCAATTGCCATCCCGCCGATGACGCGCCAGCGGCGGCTGAAGAGCAGCCACAGGCCCAACAAGACCAGAATCGTGACCAGCGGCGGCTTAAGGATGACCAGGGACAGGAAGAAGCCTGCCAGCAGGTCGCGCTTTCTTTCCAGGAAGAACAAGGCCAGGGTCAGGAAGGCCAGGAAGAGCGCGGCCACCGTCCCGGTCATTAGCCCCAGGTAGATGTTCCCGTTGAGCGTGGCCGCTACGAGCAGGAACAGGACATACAGGCGGCGGTTCAGACCCTCCCAGTGGGTCGCCAGCCAGAGCAGGCAGACCGCAATCAGGATTTGGGCCAGGAAATCCCACAGGATGTAGGCGGTTTCAATCGGCAGCAGGCCGAGGGGCGAAAGGAGCAGCGCCAGCGGCAGGGGATAAGCGAAGCGTTTTTCGTCCATCCAGGTCGCGCCGTTTAGTTGGTGGCCTTCCGCCCAATCTTCCAATGAATAAGGATGAGCCGGGGTCCAGGTCATTTGCCCGGCCAGCCAGAACTTGAAAAAGCCGTTGTTGATGTAATCGACGCGCTGTTCATTGAGAACGGCAATGTTCCAATACACCGGCAGCATGACCGCCAGGGCCAGGAACATCCAGGAGCGCTCCAGGAATTGAGTCAGTTTGGCCTTCATGGCAGCCTCGCGGCGGGTGGGCTGGCTGGCAGCCTGCCCGCAACCCCGGCCAGGATTGCCAGCCCAAGCATGAGCAGGTACACGCCCCCATAGTTGGCCGGGGTAATGTGGACGATTGCCAGGTAGAACGACTCGGCCAGCAGGAGCAGGGCGGCCTGAGCGGGGCTGAGCAGCCCTTTGGCGGTCAAGGCCAGGCACAGGCCCAGGGTCGAGATGAACAGGAAACTGAGGTCGTGATAATGCAGGTGCGGCGAAGCAAACAGGCTGAGGGTGACGGCCAGACTGATATGGTGGAATTCCACCCTCTCCGCGCGCGCCCACAACCAGCACAAAAATCCCAGCACGAGCAGGAAGGCCGCCCACGAGATGCCGGAAGCCGCTTCGATGGTCAACTGCGGGAAGAGCCGCAGGAGCAGCCCTTTCAGGTTATACATATCGGCGTGGTGAATTAGGACGGTCTCGCCGCTGGAGGTCACCGCCAGCAGATGCAGGAAGTCGGTGACGCCTTTCAGTCCAACCATCAGCACGCTGTAAACAACCAGCGCAACAGCAAACCCCACGAACCACCACCAGGTTTTGCGCTGCCGGAACAGGAAGGGAACTGCCAGGGGCAGGGCAAACTGCGGGCGCAGGGTGAGAATCGCCAGCCCCAGCCCCGAAAGTTTCTCCCGGCCTTCCTGCAAGCCGAGCAGCAGAACCGTCAGCCCGATGAGCGCAAAGACCGTATCCTGCCCTTTGTTGATGCTGACGAAAACGGGATAAAACAGGAAGGATTGCACGGCCAAAAATAAGGCGGGCAGTCTCGGCCAGTCCATGCGGCGCGCCAGCCGCCAGACCAGCCAGGCGTTCAGAAGGCTGACGAGGGCAGAAAGCCCGCCCCACAGCAAGTAGGCAGATTGATAATCGGCCAGCGAAACCAGCCATTGCAGGGGCAGCAGCACGGGCGGATGGTTGAAGGGCAGCACATCCGCCAGTTCCAGCGGCCTGCTGGTCATCTGGCGCTGCGTACCCAGTTGCCGCTCCAGGTCATAGACCGCGTTCCAATCTCCCTCCCTCGCAATCTGCCCGCCGGTGTAGATAATGCGAAAATCAATGTCTTTCAGGAAGTCCACCGACCCGCTGGTTTGGGCCATCAGCAGCCCATGCCAGTAGAGTTGCAGGAAGATGCCCAGGATGAAAATGGTCACGAAAACCATCGCGCCGCGCTTGGGGGATGTTTTCATCTCGATACTCCTTTGCGCCAGGTTTGATAGAGTCCCAGCCGCCCGTTTTCGCCGTCGGAGAGGAAGGACTCTTCCACGCTGAATCCGGTTTCGGCTGCCAATTGGCCCAGTTCTTCGGCTGAAAAGTGGCGCGCGTAGCGCAGCCCGCTGCCGCCTGCCCGCCAATCGAGCAGGTAGTCGCCCTCATCCACATCCGCCGCTGAGAGTCCGACCGTTTCCCAGGGCTGGATGCGGCTCTTGAGTTTTTCGCTGTTCAGGAATTGCCAGTTAGAGAGGATGAATCGCCCGCCGGGGGGAAGCAATTGGTGAACCTGCCGTAAAATGTTCAGGCGCAGTTCGCGCGAGGGGATGTGATGGAGGGTAGCGAAACAAGTGACCAGTGTCCAGTAACCAGTAATCAGTAAAGAATGAGAAGTATCCAGTGACCAGGCAGGGGAGGTTAAATCTACAGCGCGGAAGTTGACAGGGAAGGCTCCGGGCTGGGATTCTGCATCTCGAAGCAGGGGCAGGCTGAAATCCAGGCCGAGATATTCGCCGTGAAATCCGCCCCGGGCCAGGGTCCGCGCCAGTTCGCCGTTGCCGCATCCCAGGTCGACTATCCGCTCGTGTCCTTCCAGCCGCGAGATGATTTTGCGCGCCCCCGGCTGGATGCGCTGGCGCGTGGCTGAGAAATTCTCCCCAAACTCGGCGTAGAAGCGGCGGTTGAGTTCGAGCAGGGTGTGAGCAACGGTGGAATCCATCATCAGGTTATTAAAACCGTCCCGAAGGTTAAGGAACCTTCGGGACGGTGATAGGTTATTTGTTGTACATGGGTTTGCGTCCGTAGAATCGCCAGGCAAAGATACCCAGGCCCAACCCGGCCAGCAGGAAGCCGAAGCCCAGGATGCCGAGCAGGCTGCCCGGGCCTGCGCTGGTTTCTCCCGGCTCGGCGGGCAATTCGGCCACCGCCTGTTGCGCGCCGAAGATGATTTCCACCTGTTCACCGGCGTTGATAACGACGGTGTGATTGAGTTGGGTGGTGGGGTTGTAATTCTCCGGCGCGGCAATCGAAATGTTGTAACTGCCTTCGGGAACGCGCTCGAAGCAAAGTGAGTCAATTCCATCGGGCGTGGTGGCTGTTTGCGAGAACTGGCCGGACGCGCCGCTGATGCTCAAGGCGCCGCCCGCCAGCAGGGATTCGGTATCCTGGCGCAGCGCGTCACCGTTGACATCGTTATAGAGGACGACGCAGATGCGGGCTTCGCCGGGCGGAGGGGTTGCCGTGGGCGGCGCGCCAACCGTTGGGGTTGCTTCTGTTTCGGGGGTCGGAGTCGCGCCGGAAGGGCCGCCGACGCCGAGCAGCAGTTCCTGGCCTTCGCGCAGGGCGCAGTCTTCGCCGAGACGGTTGAGCGAGCGCAGTTGCTCTATAGGAATGCCGCTGAGCGCCGAAATGCGAAAACAACTGTCGCTTGGTTGGACGATATAGATGATGCGGCCATCGGGCAGGGGCGTGGGGGTGGAAAATGCGCTTCCCTGGGCCGGCGCGGAGGCTTGCGCAGTGAGGGAATAACTGGCAAGGAACAAAATAGCGAGCAATAGGGTGGCAAAAATAAGAGGTCGTTTCATGGCAAAAAAATTATATCATGTCCAACCGGCAGGCTAAAAAATGAGACAAAGGGAACGAAGTACCTGGTTTTTCGTCTTGATAGAAGTGGTAAAATCATTGCAACTGGATTGCAATTTTCCGTCCCTGGAGGAATGATGAGCGGAAAGGTTCCCCCTTTCATCGATGAAGATGCCGAGCGGATTATCCATCAGACGCGGCAGAGCATTGGCAGCATGATTGTGATGGCGTTTGGTTGGACGCTTTTGACGGTGGCCCTGACAGGCGGGGCTTACCTGGCCTACCGCTACCTGACCGATGCAGAGGAAAATCGCATCCTTATATTTGCCCCATTGGTTGTGCTGGGATTTACCTATTTGGCCGGGTGGGTCGTTTCGCTCTTCAGCATTCGCGCCATGCACAACCTGGTGATGCCGGTCGTCGTCAGGGTCTATACGTTTGGCGTGTTGGGGGGCATCCTGCTGGTCTACTTTCGGGCGATTTATAAGATTTTCAATTTTCCCGAAGGCGGGCAGGAAAACTTGCTTCCATCCAATGCGAACTTTCTCGTCCTGTTGGCGGGGTACCTGCTGTTGGTGAGTCTGTCGCTGCTGGTAGAAAAATTTTACCTGAAGCCCCACGCCATCATCCTGCTGATTGCCGTGGGAGTTCACTTGATTGTGGCGGTGTATCATTATGTTTTTATCGGCTCGGAGACGGCTGGCCTGGTCAGTTTCGATGTGTATTACTTGCTATTTATTTTTGTGATAGCGCTCTTCCTGACGCGCCGGTACAGGTTGTTGCGGCAAATCATCGCGCGGATGTTCAAGCAGCGACAGAAGGTCAAAGCATAAGGAAACTCCCCGCTTCGAAATAGCGGGGAGTTCGCTATCAAGCCCGAATCATGGTCAACAGCATTTTGAATTTTTGCGTGGCGCGCAGGGCGTGCGGCTCGTCCGCCGGCATGATGATGGCCTCGCCCGCCGTCAGAAGATATGGCTGCCCGGAAATACGGATTTCGGCCTCGCCCTCCAGCAGATGAACGAGGGCATCGAAGGGGGCGGTGTGTTCGCTGAGTTCCTGCCCGGCGTCGAAGGCGAACAGGGTCACGTTCCCGGCCTCGGCTTTGGTAATCTGGCGGCTGACAACGGAACCATCCTGGTAAGAGACCAGGTCAGTCATGGATAATTTTTGGGATTTGGGAGCGGTGGACATGGGATTTTTATCCTTTCGGGTGGATTTTAGCCCAAAAACGCGGCCTGGTCTGTGACTTTGGATACGTTGCTGACAAAGAGCGCGTTATCCCCGACGGTTGTGAGTATAATAAATCGTCATGAAAATCCTTGCCCTGGAATACGAATCGCCCTCCGCTGACCCCGACCTGATGGAAGCCTACCTGGCCGCCGAGGCCCGGCGGGTGCTGGAATTGACCCAGGCCGGCATCATCCGCGAGATTTATTTCCGCGCCGAAAAACGCGAGACGGTTCTCATACTCGAATGCGCCGACGCCCATGAGGCGCGCGATGTCCTGCAAACGCTGCCCCTGGCGCAGGCCGGGCTGATTGCCTTCGAAGTCATCCCGCTCGTGCCATACAATGGATTTTCGAGGTTGATGGAGTAACAAAAAAGACCCCGGTGACGGGGTCTTTTGGCAGGACATGTCCACATTAGAACAGTTTCATGACCGCCTGCGCAGCCCAATCGAAGAGGGGAAACGGCCACAGGCTGACGACCACCGTCACGACCGCCGTCGCGCCGATGGCGAACTCCAGCCACCAGTCACGCTCGACTTGCGGGTCGCCCTCGCGCATGAACATATTGACTACCACGCGCAGATAATAAAAAGCGGACAGCAGCGAGGTCAATGCGCCGACCACCGCCAGCCAGACCAACCCGCCTTCGATGGCGGCGCGGAACAGGTAGATTTTTCCAACCAAACCCAGGGTAGGCGGCAGGCCAATCAGCGAGAGCATGAAAACGGCCATCGCAACGCCCAGCAGCGGGTATTTGCGTCCCAGCCCGGCGTAATCGGCAATTTGCAGGCCTTTATCCTCCGCTTTTTCGAGCGCAATCACCACGCCCCACGAGCCGAACGAGGCCAGGGTGTAGGCGGCCAGGTAGAACAAGCCGCCCGCCACCGCCATCGTCCGGGCCGATTCATCGCCAAAGGACGCGAAAGCCATCAGGATATACCCGGCCTGGGCAATGCTGGAGTAGGCCAGCATCCGTTTGATGTCGGTTTGGGCGACGGCGGCCACGTTGCCGAGAATCATGGTCAGCGCCGCGAGAATCGCCATGACCGGGGCCAGGTCCGCCGCGAGGGCGGGGAAAGCCATCCCAAAGACGCGCAGCAGGGCGGCAAATCCGGCGGCTTTGGCGCCCGCCGCCATGAACGCCGTCACCGAAGTCGGCGCGCCCTGGTAGACATCGGGAGTCCAGATATGGAAGGGGACGGCGGCCACTTTGAAGCCGAACCCGACCAGGATGAGTCCCGCCCCGGCGGTCAGCAGCGGCAGGTCCGCCGCGCCCGTCGAAACGGAAGCCAGGATTTGGGACAGGTCGGTGGAGCCGGTCGCGCCGAAGGCCAGGGCAATCCCATAGACCACGAATCCACTGGCAAACGCGCCGAGCAGGAAATATTTGAGACCGGCCTCCTCGGACTGGGGCTTGGGGTAGGCAAAAGCCGCCATGACATACAGCGGGATGGAGAGCAGTTCCAACGCCAGGAAGACCACAATCAGGTCCGCGGCCTGCGCCATGAGCATCATGCCAACCACGCTAAAGAGCAGCAGGGGATAATATTCGCCGCGCGCAATGCCCATGCGGTGATTGTAGCCATACGAAACGGCGACCCCCAGCAGGCCGGTCAGCAGGAACAGGGCGTTCAGGAAGGTGGAAAATCCATCCCGCACAACCATCCCGCCGAAACCGGGAGCGGCTTCAGAGCCAGATTGGGCCAGGGTAATACCCATCGTCAAGGCCAACCCCAAAGCAGCCAGCAGGGTCGTCCAGCCCTTGCGCTCACGGGGCAGGAACAAATCTGCCAGGAGCAGCAGGCTGGCCCAGGCTGCGAGGAGGGTGACGGGGAGGATGGTGGAAAAATCAGTCATTGTCATACGTTCTCGCTTCCAAGATTAAAGCGCAAGCACAGGGGTTTCAAGGCGTTTTCCTGCGCGCGCTACAGATTTTGCATGTACAGGAATTATCCGTAAAGTGCCTGACGCCAACCACCATAACGCCTTTCCTGTCTGCGCGTTGAAAAACAAGGTCAAACAATTCGTTCTCGTTATTTTCAAGGTAGCGCCGCAAGGCATAGGCGCACAAATCGGCAATCTGAACCATTCCTGTTAGTTGGCTATCGACAAATAACGGGGTCTCGATGATGTTTTTTAGGTTTGTCCAAAGAGTGCCACTGACATGAAATTTTTTCATCAAGACAGTATGTTTTTTCGCCACAGTTTCGTTATTGTCATGAATCAACAAACCAAAATTTTTCTGGGGGCTATTGAGACTGGTTACTTGCAGGTACTGCTCAAACCTGGAAACAACCTGCTCGAAAGCCTGCTCATCCACCGTTTTGGAAGTTCTGAATGGGTCAAAATGAATTTTATTGATACATTCAGCAAACAGGCGCGCGAATCCCCAACCTGCCAGCGCGCTGGCAATCTCCCGAATCAGGTTTTTGCGCTCGTCATAAGACAGGTGGATATAATCGTCTGTCTTATAGTAGTTTTTCCGCGTTTGTTTGTATAGCGAAGGGTTTCCCGATCGTTGCAGGCGCAGAAGTTCCGCATTACGAATGGCGCTGACCTGAAAACGTCGTTGTTGATAATCCAAAGTGTCAAAATTTGGGATTTTGGTTTGCTCCAGATAACTTCTCAGTATCCAGGCGACATGAATTTCTTTGTTGGCGAGTCTGTAACGCTGTTTAATGATTTCTATATCTCGGTCACAGTCTTTCCAATATTGAACCGGGATCGATAGACCCGCAAGGATATAGTGCGAAGTATTTCCTGGGATATCAGGCGTTCCAGACTCATCTATGTAACAAAAATACATAGGGTCACACTCGATTCCATAGAAAATAAAAAAGCGACTGGGGAGCAGGGCTGATAGCCCTTCGATGAGACGCTTGGCGACTCATCCCAGACGCATCCTAACTTTACTCCCAAACGAGGGACGTGTCAAGTTAAGGATTTGCGTCCGTCCAAACCTGGCTTGAGCCATTACCCACCGAAGGGTTTGAGCAGGTTCTCGATGGCGGGCATCATCAGGTCGAAGAACGGCTTGGGGTACAGGCCAATCCAGAAGATGAAGACCAGGATGGGCAGCAGGGTGACAACTTCGCGCCAGTTCAAATCCTTGAGCGTATGATGGTGGGTAATCTCACCCGCCGGGCCGAGGAACATTTTCTGGAACATGTACAGGATGTAAATGGCGGCCAGGATAACGCCGACCGCTGCCAGCCCCGCCAGCCAGAAGCCGCCCGCCCCGTCGAAGACTCCGCCCTTCATCCCTGCGCCAAACGCGCCGAGCAGGATGGTGAATTCGCCAACGAACCCGTTCAGGCCGGGCAGGCCCATCGAGGAGAGCGAGACAATCAGCATGAGCGTGCCGAAAATCGGGGTGATTTTCCACAGGCCGCCATAGAGGTTGATTTCGCGGGTGTGGGTCTGCTCATAAATCATGCCGACCAACAAGAACAGCGCGCCGGTGCTGAGGCCGTGATTGACCATCTGTAAAATCGCGCCGGCCACGCCCTGGGCATTGAGCGCGAACATGCCAAGCATGACGAACCCGAGATGGCTGACCGAAGAATAGGCGACCAGTTTCTTGACATCTTTCTGCGCCAGGGAGACCGCCGCGCCATAGAGAATGCCAATCACTGCCAGCCAGCCAATCACCGGGGCAGCCTGGACGCTGGCTTCGGGGAAGAGCGGCAGGTTGAAGCGCAGGAACCCATAAGTGCCCATCTTGAGCAGGACGCCCGCCAGGATGACCGAGCCAGCCGTGGGGGCTTCGACGTGCGCATCGGGCAGCCAGGAGTGCAGCGGCCACATCGGGACTTTGATGGCGAAGGCGGCGGCGAAGGCGATGAACAGCCACATCTGGATATCCGCCGGGATGTTTCCCTGGGCGGCCAAATCTGGCACGGAGAAGGTCCCGCCGTTGACGCCCAGCCACAGGATGGCGAGCAGCATCAGGATGGAACCAGCCATTGTATAGAGGAAGAACTTGACAGCCGCGTACAGCCGGTTGGGACCGCCCCAAATGCCAATCAGGAAGTACATCGGGATGAGGGTAAATTCCCAAAAAATGTAGAACAGGAACAAATCCTGGGCGACGAACACGCCCGTCATGCCGGCTTCGAGCAGCAGGAAGAACAGCATGAAGTCCTTGACGCGCTCCTCGACCGCTGTCCAGGTGGAGAGGATGGCAATCGGCGTCAGGAAGGTCGTCAGCAGGACGAGCAATATCGAGAGACCATCGGCGGCGAGGTAGTAGCGGATGTCCCAACCGGCGACGTTAATCCAGTCGTATTTGGCGACCAGTTGCAGGCCGCCGCTGGCCGGATTGTACAGTCCGCTGAAGAAAAAAGCCCACAGCGAAATGAGGAACGTCACCAGCGAAGTGACCAGGGCTGTCCAGCGCAAGGCGTCTTTTTGTTCCGATTTCAGGAACAGAAGGACCAGCACGCCCAACAGCGGGGAGAAGGTCACAATGGAAAGGGGTTCGAGAAGAAAGTTCATGGAAAGATACCTCGGTCGGCATTCAGTAATCAGTGAGCAGTAATCAGTGTTTGGTTATCGCAACAGCAAATATCCCAAAATCGCCACCACGCCCAGCACAACCGACAGCGCATAGGAGCGGACGAAGCCATTTTGCAGTTTGCGCAGGCTCTCGGCGGAGACGCGGATGGCGTCGCTCAGCCAGTAGGAGACGCGGTCGATGAAGCCCAAATCGACCGGGTCGGCCAGGAAACGCGCCAGGCCGACAAAGCCCCTGACGAGGACCGAGTCGTGGAACCACTCGTGCCAGAAATCCCAGTCGACGGTCTGGGCCAGGAATTCGGCCAGCCGCTTGTAAGGATTGATGATGGCAAACTGGTAGGCTTCGTCGATGAACCATTTGTTTTCCATGCCGACGAAGGCCAGGCCGAGCGGCTTCGCCAGCGGGTCAGGGTCGCCGTTTTCGAGCGGTTTGCGCTGGTAGAGTAACCAGGAGAGCGCAATCGCGCCCAGGGCCAACACGGTCGAGACGCCAGCCACGACCAGATCGAAGGGCGGGAATTCGACCTTGCCCAGCGTGTTCGCCAGCCAGTAACCGAATTGGTGGAATCCCTTGAAGGGCAGGTTGATGAACCCGCCCAGGGCTGAGAGAACGGCCAGGATGATGAGCGGGATGGTGATGACGAGCGGCGACTCTTCGGCGTGCTCAGCGGCTTCGTGGCGGGCCTTGCCAAAGAACACCATCCAGACCTGGCGGCCCATGTAGAAAGCGGTCAGGAAGGCGGCGGCGCTCAAAATCCAGTAAACATGCGGGAAATGCAGCGCGGCATCCAGCAGGATTTCGTCCTTCGACCAGAAACCGGCGAAGGGGAAAATGCCGGCCAGGGCCAGCGCGCCGACCAGGTAAACCCAGAAGGTAACGGGCATGGTCTTGCGCAGGCCGCCCATGTTGCGCATGTCGCCGGGGTCGAAGACGTCCTCCCTCACCCTATCCCTCTCCCGGTGGGAGAGGGGACTCCCTTCTCCTTCCGGGAGAAGGGCTGGGGATGAGGGTTCGTGATGTCCATGATGATGTCCGCGTTCCAACCCCAAAATAACGGAACCGGCTGAAAGGAACAGCAGGGCCTTGAAACAGGCGTGAGTCACAAGGTGGAACATCCCGGCGACATACGCGCCCATGCCAACCGCCGCCACCATGAAGCCCAACTGGCTGATGGTCGAGTAGGCCAGCACCTTTTTGATATCGTACTGGCCGACGGCAATCGTGGCGGCGAACAGGGCCGTGACCGCGCCGACGGTGGCGACGATGTACTGTCCATCCGGCGACAGCCCAAAGATGGGGAAAGAGCGCGCCACAAGGTAAACGCCTGCCGTGACCATCGTGGCGGCATGGATGAGGGCCGAGACCGGGGTCGGGCCGGCCATCGCATCGGGCAGCCAGACGTAGAGCGGAATCTGGGCCGATTTACCGGCCACGCCAATCAGCATAAAAATCGTAATCGCGGTGATGACCCAGGGATGAGCCTGCGCCACTTCCGGCGCGGCGTCGAAGACCTTGCCAAATGCAAAACTGCCCATGTACCAGAACATCAGGAAACCGGCAATCAGGAAACCGAAATCGCCAACGCGGTTGGTGATGAAGGCTTTTTTGGCGGCGTTGGAATTGGCCCACGAGGGACGCCCCAGCGTGTCCATGTCGTACCAGAAACCGATGAGCAGGAAGGAGGCCAAACCGACGCCTTCCCAGCCGACGAACAGCATCAGGTAGTTGTCGCCGCTGACCAGAATCATCATGGCGGCGATGAAAAAGTTTATGAAAACGAAAAAGCGGGGAAAACGCGCCGGGTCGTTTTTGAAGCGCGCATCCTCGCGCATATAGCCGATGGCGTAAATGTGGATGAGCGTCCCAATCCCGCTGACGACGAGCATCATCGTGACCGAGAGCGTATCGACGCGGAAAGTCCAGTCGAGGGCGAGGCTGCCGATGCGCATCCACTCGGCAATTTTGACCTGCGCGCCTTCGGGATAGAGCGCCAGCGCGTACATCTGGAGGGCCGAGACAAGGAAAGCCGCGCCCGACGCCAGGCTGGCGACCAGCCCCACGCCCGTCTCGCCCAGCCGCTTGCCCAGGAAAGCATTGATGAGCAGGCCAATGACCGGGGCAAAGACAATCCAGGGGACGAGAACGAACAATCCGGTCGCGGGATTTGCTTCACTCAAAAGCATAATTGCTCCTTTGACTGTGGACCAGGGCTAGTTATAAATCGATACTGTTCCAATTTCATTATCACTTTGCCTTTACTTGAATCATCCAGATGGCAGGTTCGGCCTGAACATTGGCATTATAGAATACCTGCAAAGTATACTCGCCTGCGGGCAAATCTTTTGTTCGCAAGTTGTAGCGATACTTGCCGCCCTGAACAACAATGCCATTGGCCGGGTTCGTTCCCAACCCAACCGGGCCGATGACGACATTGCCCGCGCTGTCCACCAATTGAAGCGTTATCGTTTCATCAACGACAAAATTACCGCGTGAATCAACCACAGTAAAGGCCAAAGGAATGGCGCGGCCAGACTGAACCGTGTACGGATTCGCAGTGCTTATTGGAGGCAGCCAGGTCAACTCATAACCATTCAGATAAACCCAGGCATCGTTCATCGTCATGCCAATCATGGATTGCAATGGGCGGCGCGCCAGTTCCGTCTGGATGACAGATTGAAGGTCTGGGTCGCCCAATTCCATTAATTCATCCAGGAATGCCTGCATATTGGTCACCTGGCTTTCGGTGACGAGAACCGCGTCTCCATTTCCATCCAGCATGGCCTGCAAGCCGGGGACAAAGGACTTAATGATTAGGACTCCTTCATCATACAGGGCTGGTTCGGCGATGAATACCTTGGCAAGGTTTGGCGCGTATGCGTAGAAAAGGTCTGTCAATCTTTGCCCTTCTGCCGATTGACTCATGACTTCATCCCGAACGCGGTAGAGCAGCGTGGTAAGTTCAGACGCATCCGATGCCGCTTGAACGAAACTTCGAGATGAAGAATCGGAGGGGATGGGCGTGGGAATTGGGGTGGGTGTTTCCTGCTCCTGTATCCGCAAGGCTGCCGGACTGGAAGATTGCGGGCAGATTAATCTACAGAAGCATGGCTGTGGTGTTGCGGTCGGCGGGAGGGTTGCCGTTGGGGTCGGCGTTGGGGGCTGCGGCGTAGATGTTGCGCCACCCGGCGTACCGCTTCCCGGCGTGGCTGTTGGGGTGCTTCCAAGTCTATAAGTAACGACCAATTCAGCCGGACGCAGGTTGGGGTCCCAACTGGCGCGCTCGATGGCGATAACGCGGCGGTGCGCGCTGCCGGAACCGGCATTTTTGAAGATAACAGCCAGGGAGTTGCCTGCGTTCCAATCACCGCGATTAACAATCTCCTGGACAAGCATTGAAAGATTGGGGGTGTTGCGCTTCTCGCCTAATATCCAGCGCTCGGTAATATTCCACGAAGCAAAAGCGGAGGTAATGAGTCGCTGCGCCGGTGCGTTCGTCGATGAAAATGTTGGCGGGTTGGAACCGGCTTCGCCGTAAATATTCACATTGATAGGGGCGGTATATTCCCCGTCCACCGAAAAGATGATGTAGGCGTCTTCAATGATGGCGCCCTTGGGAATCTGGATGTTGTTAAACCGGAAGCCGCTGGTAATACCGCTGCCATTAGCGCAAGCCCCAAAATAGACTTCGTTGTTCGGGTGAGAAAAAGCGCAGGCTCCCGGCGCTGTGCCGGCATCGTCGCTGTTTTGGGTGATGGAAACGTGAATGGTCTGGCCTGGTACCGTTGTGGGGCTTGGCGTTACCGTAGGTGTTGGCGGGCTATATTTTCCCCAGCGAATTGCGTCGAAAAATAGAAGCCTTCTATGTTGGCTGGTATCATGGTCTGCTTTATTGCTCAAAATCACGACGGTGGTAGAACCTGATTGAAATTGAAACTTGGCAATATCGCTTTCCGGGCAATCTTCTCTGACATCTGTAAACGGAGTTTTACATAAGGTAATGAATTGGTTATGGTCTTTTGATTGATTTCCATATAAAACTTCTGTTCTTAAGGCATTCCCTTCTTGGATGTACAAAATATATTTAGCGTTGGATGTGACCTCCCATTCCGCTAAATCGGAACCTTTTGCCGGCCAGAATGCTTGTATCTCATATTCTCCAGATTCTTCAATATGTGCGCCCCAGATAGCCCAATTTTTATATTCATCTGTATTCTGATGCATAAAAGTGTAATATGCCTCGCTTTTATAGCCCGAACTGATTTTGTATAACAGTGCCTTTAGCGGATCTGGGTCTACTGATTCAGGAATTCGGAATATTTGCGCTTGACTTTCGCGATTATCAACAGTTAAATAACCATCACCTGCCTCGTCTCCCTTCCATAGCCATCCGCTCTTAAATCCGGGCCATTGTGTATATGGTGAATTTTCCCAAGGGTCCGGGTAGTCTGCCCACCAACCAAAGGGGTCAATGTTTTGCTTTTCAGAAATAGTTGCTTCGTATCCAACGCCAAAATGGAGATGTTTATTTTCATCTGGCCCTGCATCATCAGAACCTGTGTTGCTTGCAATCCCGATAACTTCTCCAGATGAAACCGCAGGAGAAATATCACCTCTTTCAATTGCTTCGCAATCAAGCCCGGTTGGGTTTTCAATAGACTTCCAATTGTTTACTCTTAAATGCAGATAAGAGGTCATTAATCCATTCTGATGGCGAATAAATAATGCGCCAAAGCTTCTGTCGCAATTTACAATCTCTCCACCTGCCGCTGCACTAACTTGCCTGTCCTTGAATCCATAATCGAGGGCGGGATGGCCGCTGTAAGCACTGACTCCCAGTACTTTTTGATGAGGAAACTTGCTCCCATCAAAACGAACAAGAGAGTTATTTACAGGAACATTATCGCCTACAATGCTTTCCCCCTCCCCTTCTCCAGTATAAACTGGATACTCGTGGTCGAAAAAAGAATTTACAGCAACAAAAAAAACTCCATCTTCGGTAAAAGGTTTACTAAGAAATGGAGCGGGAGGATTGTTTGACGCTTGCCGACTCATCATTTCAGGCATTGCTCGTGTTGGGGATTCTTTAAAAACATCCCAAAAGGTTGCCTCCCACTCATCAAGCTTATCCAAATCACCATCAAAGAAACGATATAGGGAGTAGGTGGCGGCATTTTGAATCCCTGGATACTGGGCTTTATCCATCTTGCCTTGCATCCAATCGGAATAATGCAACCACATCTTATCGCGCATCTCTTCTACGCGGGATATTAAGTCGCCATCTTCTGGCGGTTCCCAGTTGTATTCAATTCCATAAGTTATCAGCAGGACGCCTGGTGCTACACCTTCCCCTACTTGAATAAATTTTTTACCCAAAAAAATATCACCTGCTTCTTCCCAAGT
>DAOUAZ010000299.1:0-2827 GCA_034432975.1 Anaerolineales bacterium
CGGCAACCTGCGTTCTGCCGTTGAAGCAACCGTGCGCTGCGTCAAACTACCCTACCCGGATGCCAAGTTGCCTGTGCGTGGTAAATTCCGGGTTGCCTGCATGATGATCGGCTCTGCCGCAGTGAAGTGGTAAAGGTTTTTCGACAGAAAAAGCGGATATTTTAAGGTGGTACTTCTCCTTTCCGAATTTTTTAACATTACGTTTTTGTTCGAGAACCTTAACAAATCGTCTTGGAAGACTGATCTGCGCTGGTAGAATTCTATTGCTTGCGCGGAGGGTACGGCTCTGCAGGAGTGCAACCGGAGCGCCTCGCAAGCCTGACATCAGGGCAGAGGGCAATACGCCTCTGCTCTTTGTCTTCTGCCCTGATGCTCAGCGAAAAGCGAAAAACTCATCGCCAATTTTTGTGAGTGCCCGGCTTGGAAATGGATTTCTGCCGGAGTGCGATAATCCAGGGATTGATGCGGACGCTCAAAATTGTAAAAGTCCAGGCAGCGACCGATTCCTTGCCGAGCTTCTCGCGGGCTGTCGTAGTCGTGCAGATAGACTTCTTCGTATTTTAGCGAACGCCACAAGCGCTCTGTGAAAACATTATCCAGTGCCCGACCACGACCGTCCATGCTGACTCGGACGTTGGCCCCCAGCAACTTTTGGACATATTGCGGGCTCGTAAAGTGGCTGCCCTGGTCGCTGTTCAAGATTTCGGGGCAGGCGATGGTCAGCGCCTGGTCGACTGCCAGCAAAACAAAGGGCAGTTCCAAGGTTTGATCCAGTTGCCAGGCGACCACGTAGCGGCTAAACCAGTCCAAAACCGCTGCCAGGTACATCCAACCGGCCCTGATACGGATGTAGGTGATATCTATGCCCCAAACCTGGTTCTGACGCTCGATTTTCAGGCCGCGCAGCAGGTATGGATAGACTTTGTTCTCCGGGCTGGGCCGACTGGTGTTTGGTCCAGGTGCAATACCGGCAATCTGCATTTCACGCATATACTGCTGGACGGTCGGGCGCGAAATCGTCAGGCCTTCGCGGCAAAGCACAACCGTCATGCGGCGCGATCCGTAGAACGGGTACTTGGTGTAAATCTCATCAATCTGCCGTTTGATGGCAAGTTCTTGCTCAGACGGCCCGACCGGCTCATAGTACAGGCTGGAACGGCTGATAGTCAAGAGTTCGGCCTGCTTGGCCAGCGAGATTTCGTTGGCATCCCGTTCCAGCATTGCCAGACGCTCACTACGCGGGAGGCTCGATGCCAGATTTTTTTGCCTGCCCTGGCGGGCTAGGCCAGGGTGAGCCAGGAAAGCTGGGTACTCAGTTTTCCAATCTCAGCGTACAATTCTTTGAGCTTGCGCTCGTGTTCGGCCTGGGCAGCCTTCTCGTTTTTGCGCTCACCTTCAAAAATGTCGGGTAATTTTTCGAGGACTTCGGCTTTCCACTTGTAGAGCTGATTGGGGTGGATGCCCTCTTCAGAAGCGATCTGCGCAACCGAGCGCTCTTCTTTCAGGATTTCCAGGACAATTTTGGCCTTTTGTTGGGCGGTGTAATGTTTTTTCATGACCGCAGTTTACACCTTAAACCTGCCCACTTTTTTGTCTAAATTTAGTTTACCACTTCAATTTATCATCTCAACAATCGCATGATTGAACTGGAAGTGATTCCTGCCTGCCGCCAATACGGCCTGGGGCTGATTCCGTGGAGCCCGCTGGGCGGCGGCCTGCTGGGCGGCGCGCTCGAGAAAATGCAAACCGGACGGCGCATGGGCGAGGGGTTTGAAAAGGAAGTCGCCCAAAACCGCGATAAACTGGAAAAATACGAAGCCCTGTGCCGCGAATTGGGTCATCCGCCCGGAGAAGTGGCCCTGGCCTGGCTGCTGCGCAACCCGGCTGTGACCGCGCCCATCATCGGCCCGCGCACGATGGAGCAGTTGGAAAGCGCCGTGCGGGCAACCGAAATCAAATTGGACGAAGAAACGCTCAAGAAACTGGATGAAATTTTCCCCGGCCGGGCGGCGAAGCGCCCAATGCCTATGCCTGGTAAAGTTGCGCCTGCCTTGAATCTGTATTCTGGGGCGAGAGATACTCTCGCCCTACTTTTTTCCTGCAATCTTGCTCATCGCATACTCAGCCAGCGCGGTAATCGTCAGGCTGGGGTTCACGCCGGGGTTGGCGGGCAGTATCGAGCCATCGATGATGTACAGGCCGGGGTAGTTGTGAACCTGGAAGTTTTCATCCACCACGCCCTCGCTGGCATCCCTGCCAATCGGCGCGCCGCCCAGGATGTGGGCGGTGGTCGGCAGGTTGAAGGCGTTTTCTGTGACCGAGCCGAGCGGCACGCCGTTCACGCGCCGCGAAAACTCGCGCACCACGTCATGCCCCACCCCTACCCGCGCTTCGATTTCGCGGGATTCATCGCGCAGGGCCACCAGTCCGCGCCGGAAACCGGTCAGCCACGAGCGGCCCAGGCGGAACTTCATGGCATTATCGACGTGCTGCATGACCAGGAGGATGGTGGCATTGTGCGCCCAGCCGGGCAAGACCATCACGCGCAGGAAATCCATCGGATGGCGAAAAATCCAGGTCAATGTGCGCCCAATGCGGGCCGGCACGCTCGTTGCATCCGAAATTAGCGGCGCGCCCAGGAAGCGCATCAGCGACGAGCCAGCGGGGTAGCGCACCGGCTCGATACGCGTCTCGGCGTCGGCGTTGAAAATCGAGGTAATCGAGATGCCCTCCGAGTAGTTCACGTCCGAGCCGCGCGCCACCGAGCCGAGCAAGGCCTCGCTGTTCGTGCGCGCCTGGTCGCCCAGGCGGGGGGAGAGATGGGGGA
>DAOUAZ010000300.1:0-10080 GCA_034432975.1 Anaerolineales bacterium
GGCAATCATTTGGACTGCCAACTTAACAATCGGGTGGGGCGTAAAAAATTCCCCCCTGTCACCACGTTGATGCCGATTGACGAAAATCTGGAAGGCTTCGCCTTTTATATCTCCGGGGGTTTGGCGCAAACTAATGTTCTGCAATCGATTGACAACATAAGCCAGCGTCAGGGATTGCAATTTGATAGTTTCATCCGTAAAAAAGCCATTGTATTGACTTTTGATTGACAAAAACAAATGATTTAGGCGAGTACCAAACTCACTCGGCTGATTGGCAGCAACCGCTTTATGCTCCTGCGATGTAATCCCAAATTGCAATGGCGTATAGCCTGATTGCTCATCATGGAGTTTGATAACAAGCAACTTGACCATCTCATGAAAAATTTTATCTTTTAGCAATCCCTCATTGGCGTAGATGTAATTATGACAATCATCGAACACAGATGACAAATTATGCGCTGGTTTCAAATCCTGGGGGGCAGGTAAAGCCTCAGGAAGTAAAGTGTCTTCAGAAAATAACAAAGGCTGCTCTTTTACAACCCTTGACCATTTTTTTTCGCCTTCCATAATTAGAAACTCTCTCCGCCTTCCGATTCTGCGACAAAATACCGGTTATCGATTTGCATTTCATCTTCATCTATGCTGTCTTCCACCGTCAAAGTCACGTACACATCCTCTAAATTTTCGTACCAATCCTCGGTAATGTTTAAGGTCTCTTCGCCTGCTTGGCCTGCAAACACAAACCCCATCACGTAATTCTGTTGCAGGTGATTGGGGTCATCGCCAGAAGATTCCAGGTGCCGCGGGTTGGCAAACAAGAACTTATGCTCCGGGTATCTCAAGAAAATATCTATCGAAACAATATTGAACTCATCCTTGCGCGGCGTCGCCTGCGTTCTTTCGCTGGAGGCCGATTTTCCTGAAACGAAGTGTGTCTCTAACACCCGGATTTTGGACATCACGTAATGCAAACGCCTTTCGACCAGGGCGTTGATTTCATCCCGCGACAGGCCCCTCAGCCCTGCAATAGCGCGTGATTTTGCCGTTTCACGCTGGGGATTATAGTTCTGAATTTCCTCGTACTCATACAAATTTGTCGAATACTCGTCTTTGAATTTTGGCAACTCACGATAAATCCAGTCAATAATTTGCCCTTCAACATTCTCACTGTCGTCTATCCAATCTATCTTGTCGGAATGCGTGAGGAGGAATCTTTTCAGGTTGTCGAAATTATAGAGTTTGTGCCACTTTTCGGAATTGGATTTTACGCCTTTCGATTCCATGACAAACCATAAGTTATCTGCTGGCCTGCGAAAGTAAAAATCTCCATGATGGTTGGAGAGTTTCCTGCCTCCCATTTCTCCCGAATCCGTTTGACCTCGAAGCCATATTCTTCTTCGAGTTTCTTTTTCAAGAGTAACTCGGTAATCGACCCGCTGACATAGCCTTGCGCGTTTGGGCTGAGATTCAGCGCTTCCAGGAAAATTTCCAGGTTGGTTTTGAAAACTCGTTGAACGAAATGAGTCAAGCGTTCCAGGATGGTCATTTGTTTGCCTTGAAAATGGAATTCTCTTGCAAGAATATACCCAAACTGTGAAAAAAGCAAGATTTAGAACAAATGTGTTTGTTCTCCACTGAGATACCCTGGTGAACCCCGTCATTCTAAATCTGTAGGTATAATCGCCCCATGCAATTCACCACCCTCTTCATCGACCTCGACGACACGCTCTACCCTGCCGGGAACGGACTGTGGCAGGCCATCAAGGAGCGCATCCGCCAGTACATGCGCGAGCGGCTCGGCATCCCGGCCCAGGTCGTGCCGGAACTCAGCCACCAGTACTTCCTGCAATACGGAACCACCCTGCGCGGCTTGCAGGCCAATTATCATGTAGACATGCTCGACTACCTGGCCTACGTCCATGATGTGCCGCTGGCAGATTACGCCGCCCCCAATCCGGGCTTGTGTTCGATTTTGACCTCCATCCCGGCTCGAAACTTCCTGATTCTACTGGAATTTGTGGTTAAGGAAGAAATGAGGCATGATGGGCTAAAACTCTGCCCAGAGGATAGCCAACATGCCTCGATGAAAGTGTACCAAAGACCATCCGGAAGTTACAAGACCGCAGAAGAGAATCACGCTCCCAATCGAAATGGAGCAATACAACGGAATTGTGGATGATTGCCAAGCCTATCGCAAATGGCTGGATGGGATGATGAGCAAATATCCAGAATTGTTTCCCGAAAACAGGCGCTCTGAGAATTTCCGTGATACTGATTTTTTGTACACGGACCCTTGCACCGCCCGCAAGGGCAGGTGAAACGCGGAAAACACGGACAAAGCAGCATTCAAAAATCTCTTTCCGTGCGTTTCCGTCAAATCCGTGTGTCACCTGCGCTGCGTGCAGGCGCAAGCGTCCGTGTACGGGTTTTCACGGTAAATCCCAAAGAGCCTTTATTTAATGAGTGGGGTGACAGCCGGTTGCTTGGCAAATTCATGCCGTCTCTCTTTTATCATAAACGCGATAGCGAGGCCAATGGCGACCGCAATGGTAGAAAAGATAAATGTGTTTGTATAACTGCCCACAAAAGACTTTAAGAAAATCCCTGATAACGCAGCCAGGCCATAGGCCTGAAAGACTATGCCATAATTCGAAGCATATCGGAAGGTGCCAAACTCCTGGTTTGTGAAGGTTGGGAATAAGGCCAGGAAACCACCAAAACCGGCAACAACGCCGATGACCCCAAGATAGAAAAACAGTGAAAATTGAGCCAAAAAGCCCAAGAGCAGCAAAGCGGCAATGGTGATTATGAATAGCGCTTTCAACACATTGAGAGTCCCAAGCTTGTCAGATAGTGCGCCAAATACCAGGCGACTGCTGGCATTTGAGATGGCCAGAATGGATATTATGGATGTAGCCACAACAGCATCGAGCCCTGCCACCTCAATGCCGATATTTTTTGCCGCGCCAAGAACAAGCGAGCCGGGTATTACAGCCAACCAGTACATCATCCAAACCAATTTAAACTTCCTGGTCTTAATCATCTCGGCGGTGGTGTAATCTCCTTCGCCCTTTGCACTGGCTTTTTTAACATAACCGACCGGGTTATTTGTTAGCATAGCGCCTATCAGGATTACTATCATGGAGATGATTCCAAGGTATAAAAAGGCCCCGGCAACATCGGTAATCGTCAAAAAACCTGAGATAACCCTTTGAAAAATCATGCTGCCGCCGCCGAACACTCCTACCGACAAGCCTGTAATCAGCCCCCGGTTATTGGGGAACCACTTGATTAACGTCGCCAGGGGGCAAACATAAACAAATCCAACCCCTACCCCAGTTAGCACGCCATAAGTTATGTACAATTGACCTGGGGACGTAACAAATGAGGACAAAATTAACCCGCTGCCATACGACAAGCCGCCAATCACAAGAGCAATCCGCGGGCCCTTTCGGTCAACCAACCAACCAGAAAACAAGGTGCTGAGAGCAAAAACAAACTGGGCCAACGAGTAAGGAAACAACGTCTCATTGGCTCCCCATCCCCTTTCCTCTTCAAGGGCTCTGCCAAATATGCTCCAGGCATATAAACCGGCAATGGTTGCTTGGGCCAGCAAAGCGCCCACTAACACAACGTATTTGTTCTTAATCGTCCGCATAAACTCTCCAGAGAATAATTTATACCCGTCTCAGTCACAAATTGCGCTTTTTCTAAGAGCATGAACGCGCAATTTGTGACTACGGGCATTATATTAATGCCTGCGCCAAATACAAAATAATACCACAATCCGTTTGGATTTTAGAAAAGATGGAAATCTCCGGCAATTCTCAATTTGGTTTCAAACTAACCCGAAGGCTTCGCCGCGAGCGCTCATCCGAGCGGTTTCCAAAAATCCTGTAAATTGCGCTCGAAAAACCTTGCTTCTTTGGGAATCTCCGTGATGGGTATTTTTCGTGTACGGAAAACGCGGAAAAACGGAACAACACGGAAACATCGTTGTTCAAAACGCCTTTTCCGTGCGTTTGCGTCAAATCCTGTGTTAGTCAAGGGCAAGTTGCGCAACAGCCGAGATAAATCAGTACACCCCGCAAACTCATCGGGGCAGGCGGGAACCCACGGAATGCGCGCAAAAACCGGCTTTTTCCGCGTGTTCAGCAACTTCTGCGAGTTCCATGTCCAAAAGATTTATGCAACATGCTGCTGACGAATACACTTTCCGTGCGTTTCCGTCAATTCCGTGTGTCACCTGCGCTGCGCGCAGGCGCAAGGGCCCGTGTCCAGGTTTTGACGGAAAATGTTGGAGAACCGGTTGGTTGGTGATGACTGTGTTCTGGGCGTTTCTGTGGCTTTGGGCATCGATACTCCCAACTTGACAGCCGCCTGCCAGCATTTCAAGGAGGAAGCTCGACAACTCGACCCGGAATATCAGCCAGAAATCGTCAACACCGATGGCTGGAAAGCCACTCAAAAAGCCTGGCGCAGCTTGTTCCCGCTGATTATCCTCCTTGAGTGCTTCCTGCACGCTTTCATCAAAATCCGTGAGCGTGGAAAACACCTCAAAGAAACCTTCCAGCAGCTTTCCCAAAAAATCTGGAAAGTCTATCATACCAGCGATGCCGCTGCTTTTCGCTCACAGGCCGCTGAATTACTGACCTGGGCCGAGAGCAATACCACCGGTTGCGGCGCGCGCACTCTATTCAAAGGTCGACCGCTTTGTTCTGGCCTGCGACCATCCTTTGGCCCAGCGAACCCGCCGGGTTGAGATTGTCGAAACCAGCAACATGCTGGACCGGCACATGAATTTGATGGATCGTTGGCTGTTCAGTTCACGCTTTTTCCACGGGCCTTGGACTTCTGCCGAACGCTCCCTCCGAGCCTGGGCTTTAAGGCCTCCGCCACGACAGGCCCTTACCGTGTGACCTTGGGCCAATCCATCAGCGTTACCTCGGCCAGCAGGCGGGCGTTGACGCTTTTCTCCAGCCGCTCGATGGCCTGTTCGCACTGCCCGGTGATGCGGCGCGCCTCGGCCAGCGAAAGCCGCTCGCCCAGCCTCGCCACGTCCTCGGCCCGGTCGAGGTTGGTCAACGGCGACTCGCTCCCCGCCGCCCGCAGCAGCACATCGCGCCAGAACGACAGCCAGATGAACAACGCCTGTCGGAAGGTATCTTTTTCCTTCGCCAGTTTCTCGGCATACGCAAAGCGCGTCCGGCGCGAGGAGCCCAGCAGTTCCCGCAAATCGTCCAGTTTCTCAGCGCGGAAGGCCAGCGCCTTTTCATCCGCCGCCAGCCGCAGGGCGTAACCGGGCCGTCCGCCCGAAAGATGCCCCAGCAGCCCTGCCTTTTCGGCCTCCACGCCCTGCGCGGCCAGGAACTCCGTCACCGCCGCCGCTGTGGTCGGGCGCAGGCGAATCACCTCGCAGCGCGAAACAATCGTCGGCAGCAGTTGTTCGGCGTTATCAGCGGTCAGCAGCAACAGGGCGTGGGCCGGGGCCTCCTCCAGCGTCTTCAGCAGGGCGTTTTGCGCGTTCGGGTTGGCTTCCTCGAAGCGCAGGAAAAGCACAACTTTGAAGGGGGATGCGTAGGGCTTGAGCGACAGGAACTTCGTCACCTCCCGCACCTGCTCCACCTTGAGCGTCCCGCCCTCCGCTTCAGCCTGCGTGACCATTAAATCGATATGCTGCCCGGCCTCGATTTGCCTGCACACCCGGCAGGTTCTACACGGAACCCCCGGCGCGCCCGGCGTCTGACATTGGATGGCCTGCGCCAGGCGGATTGCCAGCGAGCGGCGTCCGACGCCCGAAGGGCCGGTTAACAGGTAAGCGTGCCGCAGCGCGTCGTGTTGGACGTGCTGCCGCAGCATTTCCACTGCCCAATCGTGACCGAAAATGTCCCAGGGGTTCATAAATTCCTTCTCTGGAGTCAAACGTCTCCCGACGTTTGCGAAAATCGGGAGATTTTGGAGTCCATTATTCTTGCCCGGCCTTTAATCGCAGGTAGGAATCATATCGCTCCCGCCGCACCCGCCCATCTTGCACCGCTTCCAGCACCGCGCAGCCTGGCTCGTGGGTGTGCGCGCAGTCGCTGAACTGGCATTCGGCCACCAGGCCGCGCAATTCGGGGAAATAGGCGTCGATTTCTTCGGGTTCGGTGTCCCACAACGCCAGCGACTTCCAGCCGGGCGCGTCGGCCACCCAGCCGCCGGCCTCCAGCCGGTGCAGTTGGCGGAAGTTGGTGGTGTGGGTTCCCTTTTTCATAAAACTGGAGACCTCGCCCACCGCAATTCCCAGCCCGGGCTGGATAGCGTTCATCAGGCTCGATTTGCCCACCCCCGAAGGCCCGGCCAGCGCCGAGAGTTTGGATTGCAGCGCCTCGCGCAGTTCCTCCAGCCCCAGGGTTTGCTTGACCGATGTATAAATCACCCGGTAGCCGAGCGGGGGGTACAGCCCGAACAATTCCCGCGCTGCGTCCAGGCCAACCAAATCGACTTTGTTCGCCACAATGACCGCCGGAATCTCCTGCTTTTCGGCGATGACAAGGAAGCGGTCCAACATGCGCAGCTTTGGGGTTGGGCGCGCGCAGGCAAAGACGAACACGGCCTGGTTGGGGTTGGCCAGTAAGACCTGGCGATACTCGCCCTGCGGGCGCGGGTCGAGCCGCACGATTTCTGATTTGCGCGGCAGGATTTCGTCGATGACGCCGCTGCCGTCGGGCAGGAGCGTGAATGCAACGGTATCGCCGACCGCGGCGATGTCGCCCTCGCGCCGGCCTTGTTTCAGGCGTCCACGCAGCTGGCAGGTGACAGCCGGGGCTGAATCTGCGCCCAGGACGCTGAAAAAGCCCGATTGGGCGCGAATGATGAGGCCGGTGCGATGTTGGGGGTCGGTCATCCCGCCTATTTTACCCTCGAACCGAAAATCGTCCCGAAGGTTTTGAGCCTTCGGGACGGTTCGAGCCTACGGATTCTGGCGCGCTTCCATGGTGGCCGTTCCCTCGAAGCCGAAGGGCGTGGGCGTGCGGGTGATGCCAAAGTTCGACTCCCACCAGTAAAAAGTGCGCGGCTGGCCGGTGAAGTAGATTTCGACCACCCGCCGGAAGATGGGTGTGGCGTACTCGGAACCTTCGCCCATATTCTCGACCACGACCGCGATGGCAATATCGGGCAGGTCGGGGTTTTGGGCGTCGGTGTACCCGGCGAACCAGGAGTGGGGCAGGCCGGAGCCGGATTCTGCGGTGCCGGTCTTGCCATAGACGGGCGTTTGCAGGTTACGGAAGCGGTGGACGGCGGTGCCGCGCGGGTGAATAATCACATTGCGCATGGCCTGTTGCAAGGCTGCCAGGCTTTCGGGTTTGAGCGGCAGGGTGCCCATGGCTTCGGGCTTGAACATCGTGATTTCCGTTCCATCGGGCCCGATGATTTTCTCGACCAGTTGCGGGCGGTAGAGCGTTCCGCCGTTGCCGACGGCTGCCATGAAGCGCGCCACTTGCAAGGGAGTGACCAGCACGTCGCCCTGGCCGATGGACTGGTTGACGGCTTCCACTTCGCCGGCCGGGTTGGTGATGTTGCCCGCGCCTTCATCGATGACGCCGATGCCGGTCGGCTGGCCCAACCCGAAGGCGCGCGACATATCGGCGATGGCGTTGACGCGTCCCTGGCGGTACAGGTCGAGGCCGATGTGCCAGAACCAGGGGTTGCATGAGCGCATCAGGCCCTCGCTGAGGGTCAATTCGCCGGAGGGACGGGTGGAGCAGGTTCCGGTGGCGGCCAGTTCTTTCTGACAGCGTTCCCAGGTCCAGTCGTAACGTACCTTATCAGGCAGGCCGTTCCATTCGTAACCGCATTCCAGTTTCAGGTCGGGGGTGTAGGTTCCGCTCTCGAGCGCGGCAGCAAAGGTGATGACTTTGAAAACCGAACCGAGCGGCAGTTGGCCCTGGGCGGCGCGGTTGACCAGTGGACGGTTGTTGTCGTTGAAAAGATTCTGGATGCCGTCGGGGCTGTTGGCGTTGTTCGGCTCGAAGACGTTCGGGTCGAATTTGGGCGAGGAAGCCATGGCCAGCACGCGCCCGGTGTCGCGTTCCATGACCACAATCGCGCCGCGGAAGCCCTCCAGGGCGCGCTGGACCTGCGCCTGGAAGTCGCGGTCAATGGTCAACTGCACGTCGGAGGCCGGTTGGCTGGCCGCGCTGGCAAACTGGGTCGGCGAACCGTCGGGTTTGACGACGTATAGCGTGCCGCCAGTCGTCCCGGCCAGGTACTGCTCACCCCATAGTTCGATTCCGGCTCGTCCCACCCGCGCGCCGGGCGAGGTGCCGTTGCGGATGTATCTATCGACTTCCTCGGCCGGCACGGCGGAGACATAGCCGATGGTCTGCGGAGCGATGCCGTTGCCGTAGTAGAAACGGGCGGTGTAGGGCGTCAGCACCAGCCCGCCGATGCTCGAAAGACGGCCCCAGCGGCGGTTGATTTCTTCGGCGGGGGCTTCGCCGACCGGGATGTACCAGTAGACATCGCGCCGGTTGTTGTAAATCGGCAAGACCTGGATGGGGTACAGCCCCAGGATGATGCCCAGTTCACTCAACAGGGTTGGCTCCTGCTCTGGCAGGATATTGCTCGGCACCAGGCCGATGGCATACGCGTCGGTCTGGGTGACGAAGGGCTGCACTTCTTTTTCAGCGCGCAGGGGCCGGTCATAGATGACACCGCGCGCCGGGGCCTGGTAGTCCATCGAAAGCCGGTTGCCGCCCGCCAGCTCGGGCAGAATGAGTCCGTCATCCCAATTGACTCTCCAGACGCCCGAAACCATCTGGAAGGAAACCTCCATCTCGCGCTGGAATTCGCCGAACAGTTTTGTCTTGTAGCGGATGCGAAAACTGCCCTGGGATACAGCGGGGGAGACGGGATGAACAGACAGGATTTCATAGCCCAGCTCCGAGAGCGTCAACAAATTCATCGCGCTGCGATATTTTTTGTCGAAATCTTCCAGGCTGAGGGCCTGCTGGCTGTCGGGCGTGAGCAGGCCGTACATGGAGGCGTAATCGTCTGCTTTCCACGCTTCCAGAAAGCCGCGCAGCGTGCCGTCGGCCTCGGGCGCGGCGGTTACGTTGACGATGGGCGTGGGCAGGGTCGTGCCGGGGGGTGTTTGCGTACCGGAACCGTTCCCGCCCGACCCAACGCACCCGGCCAGCAAGGCCAGCGCGAGCAGCAAGGCGAGCAGACGGGAGATGTTTCGATTTTGATTCATATCGTGTTCAACCTTTTGAATTGGCGCAAAGCGTAACTGCCCACCTGCCTGCTTCAGGAGAAATTACAAGCCCTGAGCGGAGCGCGGAACGATAGTGGAGCGCGAAGTCGAAGGGCGATTTGGCAGGAAAGTGTCCTTCGACTTCGCTGCGCTCCGCTCAGGACGCTGAAAGTACAACCAGGCAGGCGATTACCGCAAATCAGAGACTTGCCCCACCTGATTCCATCTGCAGCGGGGAGCGGCAATGATACGCCAATGTTGCCTGGCAGTTCCCGGCCACATCGGTCTGTGGCGGGAGGCCGAGACGAGCCAGAAGCCGCGCCAGGCTGCACAACGGCAGCCCCATTACCGAAGCGTAGCAGCCTGCCATGTTTTTTACTGGCTGGAAGTCGGGATTTTGGATGCCGTAGGCCCCGGCCTTGTCCATTGGGTCGCCGGATTGGATGTAGCGCTCGATTTCCTCGTCGCTGTAAGCGCGCATCGGCACATCGGTAACGACGACCTCGCTGAACAGTTTGCCATCGCTCACGCGCAGGGCGGCAATGCCGGTATAGACCTGGTGAACGCGCCCGCGCAGCCTCGTCAGCATGGCGCGGGCTTCGTCGGCGTGGGCTGGTTTCCCCAGGATTTCGCCATCGATGACGACGGTCGTATCCGCGCCGACGACGACTCCTGCTGAAAGGGAACGGGCTGCAATCGCGCATACTTTTTCACGGGCCAGCCGCTCCACGTAATCGCGGGGCGATTCGTCTGCCCGGACGGATTCGTCGATGTCGGCCACGTACACATCGAATGTCCAGCCGCCCAGCGCCAGCAGTTGGCGGCGGCGCGGGGAGTTGGAG
>DAOUAZ010000301.1:0-3388 GCA_034432975.1 Anaerolineales bacterium
TACACGGTCATCGCATCCCTGAAGATTGGCGTTCCCTGCTCGGGCCAGAAGGAGAAGGCCACCACCATCACCATTAGCAGGGCATTAGCGCGCCCTGAACAACAGTCCATTACAAAAACCTGTCATTCATCCTACAATTGTCATACGAACCCGTTAAACCGCTCAGGGCTTTCTTGAAGTTGATCACCGGACAGTTTTTAATAAAGGGACGATTGCCAATCGGGTAAACTATGTTTTTTCCGCCAGGAAAGAGCAGGAGCGAACCCCTGAGTGACAACCCTCGTGTATATCGTACCAAAAGAACTGGATTGCATAAAAAATACCAATTATCGCACTGCCCCCGTCAGGCGGGGGAACCAGTACCACAGCAGGTCGGCGGCGGGTTTGCCGCGCACCGAGGCAGATTTGTCGCGCAGCGGCGCGGGTGGATAATAGCCTCGGCTGACCAACCCGCCGACCCAATCGCGCTGGTTGACGGCTTGCAGCATGGCCTGGTACAGGTCGGCCTGGCCCTTCAGGTCGAGCAGAGCCGAGGGCGTATCGGGGAATGGACGCGCCAGGGCCGCCCAATCGAGACAGCCGGAGCCGCCCGCCGAAACGCAGCCCCAGGCCGCGCCCGTCGCAGAGGGATAATCGATAGCAAGTACCACGCCCTTGCCGGCTGCGTTCAGGAAGGGCAGCACATCCTTATCCAGCCGGGCCGCCGCCGCTTCGCTCATGGAGTCCGCCGTCGCGCCGGGGCTGGACGTCAGCGGGGCCGACCAAAGCAGGTAAATCGCATCGACCTGATTGACAAAAGCCGGGGCCGGGACGAGCGTATCGCGGTAGGGGTGCGCCCACAAGACCTGCCCGCTAAAGCGCTGGCGCGCTTCGGTCAGGATGCCGCGCCAGCGATTCTCGGCATCCGCCGGGACGCCGGAAGGCGCGCCGTTGGGCAGCAACCCGCCGGGGATGGCGGGCATCACCGCTTCGCCGCCCAGGATGAGCGACTGCGCCCCGGCCTGTTGGGCCAGGTCAGCATGATACAGGGCAAAGGCGCGGTAACGGCTGAACCAGGCCTCCCACCATTCCGCGCTGCGCGGCGACTGGAACCAGAAATCGGGCGTGGAGGGGAACAGGCGCGGCGCGGCATACAGGGCCACGCTCAAGTTCTGGGCGCGGCCATATTGCACGGACTGAACGACATCGCCCCACAGCGGGTCGAGACCGGGCGTGGGCGCAAAGGTCAGCGGATTGACCGAGGTCGCCGTCCAGGCGGGGGTCAGCACCAGGGTATTCGTCCCCAGCGATTGGACCGACTGCATGGCCGAGGGCAGCAGCGATTGCCAGCTGGGGTGATAGTTCGGGGCAAACTCCATCCCGGCCCAAAACCCGCCCTTGCGCGGATTGATTGGCACGGCGATGATGGTTCCTGGCTCTGATTCGGGCCACCAGGCCCACGCGCCGACCGAATCTTTGATATCCTGGCCGGTCAGGCTGCTGCTGACCACGCGGCTGTTGGCCTGCGCTCCCGCCGTAAAGGAATCATCGGCAGAGCCGCACTGGTCGTTGCGGCAGTAGCGATAATGGAACGAGCCGAGGATGTTGAGCGGGCTATAGAGTTTATACGCCCAGCGGTTGCCGCCCAGCGGCCACATCGGGAACGGCTCCATCCAGCCATACGGGTTGAATTGGATGGAGACATTCTCACCCGGCGGCGTATTCGACGGCACGCTGACCTCGAACAGGATGGGCGCGGAATTGCCCGCAGCCCAGGTGACGACGGTATCGGTGACTGTCACATCACTCGCGGGGACAATCAACTGGCGAACAACGAAAGCCCCATCCTGGGCATGTTCGGCATTCCAGAAACCATCGCCCAGGGTGTATTTGTAACGTATATCTGCACCAACCGGCAGGTTCAAGGTGATTCCCTGCCGCCCGTCTCCGAGCGGGGAAAGGGTTGGCATACGGGTGGCAACCGTGCTGATTCCGCCGCTCAGGTCGGCAAAGGTGTTGCCCAGTTGCAGCAGGTTCCCGGCCAGGCGCACCGGCGCGCCTGGCACGGTATCGGCAGGCGTCGTGACGACGAACGTCACCCGCGCCGTCGCTGCCGATTGGACGGAAAGCGGGGCATTGGTCGTCAGCCCGGGGGCCACCGCCGCGCCTTGCTGGAAGGTGGTGTGCATCCCATCTGGCGCGTAAGCCACCAGGGTGTGCGTCCCAACCGGCAGGCCGTGAATGATGAACTGTCCCAGCGAATCGGTCAGGGTGGAAATGCCCCCGGCGTTGACCAGCATATTCGCCACCGGCCGCCCGGTTTTGGTGTCGATGACTGCCCCGCCCAAACTGCCGGTTTGGCCGGCAAAGGGCGTGTCGCTCCACGAGGCAACCCGGTCTTCGCTGCCGCCAGGGCCGGTGACGTGAACCAGCCGGTAGCGTACCACGCTGCCAGCGGCGGTATCCTCCAGCGCGGTGAACGCGCCCTGTCGATAGTATCGATATTTGATAACGGAATTCAGGATGAGGGGCAGTTTGATGCTGTATCGCTGGGCATCGACCTGCGTCATCGGGTACAGGGTCGGGTTCAGTCCCAGGCCGGTCACTTCATCCAAAACCCCAATCACCATCGTCTCGCCGGGCGCGAGCGGCGCGGGCAGGAGCGCGGTGAACGTGACCTCGGCCAGCGCCACCGGGGTGGGGTTCGAGCCAGTGCCGGGAGCCGGCGTTGGCCCGCCGGGAAACCCCAGGTCAATCAACGACCAGGTGCAGGCGAGCATAGCCAGCCCCAGGATGAACAGCACCCCCAGGCGCATCCAAAGAAAGCGCAGCGATTTCATAAGTTCTCCTCCGGCAGGCGGCCCTCGGCGTTGGGTTGGGCAGCCCGGTTCATAATTTACGCCTATCATACCCGCATATTGAACTTCTTGCAAAACTGTTGGCGGGGCGCAAATCCATGGTTTGCGCGGGCAGGTTAAAGACCTGCCCTACGGGGTATAATCTGGGCGATATGGGTACATTGAGCCGATTCTTTATCGTTATCCTGCTTGCCAGCCTGCTGGCGGCCTGTCGCGGCGACCCCGGCCTGTGGGGCGCGCCGCTCACCCCCACCCCCTCCGCAGCCAGCCTGGGCCTGCTCCCGACCTACACGCCCTTCCCCACGCCCCAGCCCGGCCCTACCCAACTGGTGGTGATACCGCTCGCGGGCAGTCCCACGCCGGGCATGGCGCCCACCCGCGCCCTGAGCGGCGGAGGGGCTGAAACATCCATTATTCCACAGCAAACCCCCACTGCCACCCTGCCGCCAGTCAACACCGCCGGGCCCATGGACGTTTACCAGACCCAGGGCGGCGACACGCTCAGCATCGTGTCGACTCGTTTTGGGCTGGCCTCCCACCAACTGATTACC
>DAOUAZ010000302.1:0-5920 GCA_034432975.1 Anaerolineales bacterium
CATATACCGCTCGTATTTCTTCTCGACTGGGCTGCAAAGTTTGGTGCATGGCTCACATTATCACTGGTGTTTGTATGATTGGCAATAACCATTTATCTGAATTTCATGATGGCTGAATAGATACCAATTTCGGGCTTAAATGCCTTTGATTAGCGATGATTAGCGCAGATTGGCGGACAAAAAACTTATTTTGCGTAAGTCCTACAAAAATAACTATTTCCGGTAAAGTCTAATCTCCCCGCCGGTAAAAACGAAGGTTTTTTTGAACAACTTCGTCCACGCCTCCTTCGTCAGCGGGTGATGGGCCTCCAGCCAGCCCTGGAACGAGCCATACTGCGGGTACAGCGCCAAAATCCGGCGCGCGTTTTCGATGGCCGCGTTCACCTTCAGCCGGTTGCGGATGATTCCGGGGTCGGCCAGCAGGCGGGCGCGTTCGGCCTCGCCGTAACCGGCCACCGTCGGCAGGTCGAAACCGTCGTAAGCGCGGCGAAAATTATCGGCCTTTTTGAGAATCGTAATCCACGACAGCCCGGCCTGATTGATTTCCAGCACCAGCCGCTCGAACAGCAGGTTATCATCCGCCAACGGGAAACCATACTGCGCGGCATGGCAGGCGTGGTTGAAAACATCCTCGGGGCGCGCGTTGCAGTAGTCGCAGTAGGTGGTCATTCCAGCAAATCTCCCAGGGTGTGGTGAATGGGGATGGATTTTTCGGCGGCCCAGGCTTCGATTCCCTCCCAGAATCGGTCGGCGGCCCGGGCAATTTGCGCGGGATTTTCCAGCCTGCCACTGGTTACCAGCCCGCAGAGTTGGTCATAGCCTGAAGGTTTATCCGCCAAAGCCCGGCTCTCGCTGAATATTGTCGCGGACGAAGTGTACAGATTCCGGTTCGCCAGCCCGATGATGTACGCGCCATATTGCGCCATCTCCACCGCCAGCGCGGACAGGTTTTCCGTCTTCCCGCCCGCCGCCGCATTGCGGATTTTGCCGAGAAACTCGTACAACTCCCCGACGATGACGCCGCGAATCAGGTCATCGTACGCCTCGTCGGCGTGGTCGAAAACATACCCTTTGAGCGACTCGAAAAAACGAGTTGGGTCATGCAGCGGAAGGATGTTCACGCAAGACCCATGCGTGAGCGGCCAAAACTCATCCAACTCGGCGGCCCAGGCAGTCAAAACCTCCGCGCTTTGGACGTTGACCTCGGCTTTCCAGGCCCCTTCCGACCATTCGTAATCCTCGTCAATGCCCTCGCCGCGCGCCACGCAGTACATCTCGATGTCGCTGTAGGGGCCGTCATCGCCGCGCGCCAGCGAACCGTACAGGCCAATCGCCAAAACATCGAAATGCGCCCGAAATGTTTCAGCAATTTCGCGGGCGCGGGACATTCTTTCAGCGTGTGAGAAGGGTTGGGGGCCGGGCATGGAAAGGATGAAGGCAGAAGGATGAAATATGAAAGATGAAGTTTAGGCGATGGACAATGGTTTATGGTCTATCGTCTGTATTCAAAAATTCTTCCAATCGCGCCAGCGCTTCGGGCATGTTCTGGCGCGCAAAGCCCAGGCGGAAGTGGTTGTCGAGCCAGGTCGAGACATGGTTGCTGGGGTGGCTGTACATCGTTCCGGGCAGGAGCAGCACGCCGCTTTCGTGGACGAGTTCATCGCAGAAAGTTTCCACCTGGCCGCTGAGCAGTTTGGGGAAGGCAATTGGCCCGGCCTGGGGGCGAACCCACGAGAATTGGTCGCTGTGGCGGCTGAAAAAGTCATCGAGCAGGGCTAAATTATGCCGGATAATGCTTAAGTTGCGGGCAGCCAATCTCCCTCGATGGCGCAGGGCCAGTTCGGCCAGGAATTCGCTCGGGGCGCTGTTGCAGATGGTGGTGTAATCTTTGAGCGCGGCCATTTTTTGATAAATGGTTTCGTTGCGGGTGGCGACCCAGCCGATGCGCAGCCCGGCCAGCCCGTAGGTTTTGGACATGACTCCGAGCGAGATAAAGTTCGGGTCCAGGTCACAGGCGGCAGGGAGTCGGTTTTTGGGGTCATGCTCCAGTTCGCGGTAGACTTCGTCAGAGAAGAGCAATATGTTTCGTTCGCGGCAGGCAAGTTTCAGCCGGGTCTGCTCCGCGCGGGACATTAACCAGCCGGTGGGGTTGTGCGGGGTGTTGATAACGATAAGGCGGGTATCTGCTCCAATTAACCTTTCCAATTCATCGAAATCGAGCGTCCAGTCGTTTTCCGCGCGCGCTTGCCAATACGAGATTTCCGCGCCCAGGCTCCTGGCAATTTCGAACAGCGACTGGTAGCACGGCCAGTGGACGATGATGTGGTCGCCGGGCTGGAGCGCGGCCTGCATGAACAGGGTGATGGCTTCCTGCGCGCCCGCGTGGACTAAGACGTGTTCGGGGCCGATGGTCTGGTAAATTTTGGCGATTTCACGGCGCAGGGAGGGCGCGCCGAGCGATTCGGTGTAGCCCAGCCAATGGTTTTTGAAGGGGGCCTCTGCGCCGGGTTCGAGGGCCAGCAGGTCGGCGATGGTTAGCGATTCGCAGTCGGAACTGCACAGCAGGTAGCGGGCGCTGAATTCGTATTTGGCAAAGTAGCGTTCGAGCAGGAAGGGGGAGGGGTTCATGGGATTGGTGAATGGTGCGTAGTAATTGGTAATTGCGCCGGTTACGGTCTATCGTCTGCGGTCAGGGTTTTCGCCAGTTTGAAAACGTCGTCGAAATGCAACTGGTCGTGGTAAATGCCGACTCGTAACGTGGTAATGAGATTGCACCAGCCGATGACGGGGTCATAAAGATAGACGTTGCCGAGCACGTCTTCGTCCTTGCCAGTGTAAAAGGCGCGCGCCTGGGCGTGCAGGGCGCGGCTTTCGGCTTTAAGCTGCTCCAGCGGGAGCGGCTTAAGGTGATTGTAGCGTGGCGTCCAAAGGAAGCCGACCGACATCGGGAAGTCTTTGCGGCGGTAAACATCTTCGATTTCGGTCGGGTAGGGACGGCGGCGGCGCAGGCGACCGTACCAGCTCTGGAATATCCAGACCAAATTGACGAGCGGGAAGATGCTTGCGAAAAGCAGGGAGTTGTGGTCAATGATTTCGCCGATGCTCCACTCTTTGGGGGCCGGGCGCTGCCAGATTTGGGTCTCGCTCAAGCCGCCGAGCGCGTCGAAGGCGGATTCGCGCTGACGGTCGAGCAGGTCGAGGCAGGCGGGGAGGATGTCCATGTTGGCTTTCCTAAAAACTTGAGTTTAGAGTTCATTTTGATTCGCCCTGAAAGACAAAATACATGGCTGATTTGGCGTGAAAAACCTGAAAACTGTACACGGATTTCACGGATTCGACGGATTTACACGGATTTTTCTTAAAAAATCCGTGAGATTCCGTGTAATCCGCGTCCTCCGTGTCCAAAAGGTTTTGATTGCAAACGAACTCTAAACTCCAGAGATGATGGAGGCCGCTCTATGGTCTACGGTCTATTGTCTGTGGTCTGTCTTACCCCACTACGCGGATTTCGCGCGGCATGTCGCTGAGTGATTCGGCCCCGGTTTCGGTGACGACCAGGTTATCTTCGATGCGCACGCCGCCCTCGTTGGGCAGGTAGATGCCCGGTTCGACCGTGTAGCACATGCCGGGTTCGAGCAGTTTCATGTTGTCGCCGCGCATGTAGGGTTCTTCGTGGCCTTCCATGCCGATGCCGTGCCCGGCGCGGTGCGTGAAGTAGATGCCATAACCGGCTTTTTCGATGACTTCACGGGCGGCTTTGTCTACGACGGCGCAGGGCAGGCCGGGTTTTCCGGCGGCGCGCCCGGCGGCGTTGGCTTCTTGCGCGATTTTGTGAATCTGCTGGAATTTGGAGTCCACCTCGCCGACGGCGAAGGTGCGCGTCAGGTCGGAGATGTAGCCGTCGAATGCCGCGCCCCAGTCGAACAGCAGCAAATCACCGGCCTGGATTTTGCGCCCGCCGGGCGAGGCGTGCGGGTTGGCGCTGTTGGGGCCGCCGCTGACGATGGGCGAGAAGGGCATTTCGGGCTGGGAGCCGTGCCGCAGCAGCTGGATGACCAGTTCGTTGGCGAGTTCCTGCTCTGTCATGCCGATTTTGATGAGCGGGAGCGTGGCTTCGAGGGCGTCCTGGGCGATTTTGACCGCCTGGCGCATTTTGGCGATTTCCTCCGCGTCTTTGCGGATGCGCAGGTCGG
The DNA here is from genome assembly GCA_034432975.1 of Anaerolineales bacterium. Classification (GTDB taxonomy): domain Bacteria; phylum Chloroflexota; class Anaerolineae; order Anaerolineales; family Villigracilaceae; genus UBA5195. The sequence continues at coordinate 4,194 of DAOUAZ010000302.1, forward strand.
TCAGCGCGGCATCTGCCGGGACGATGTGGGCGCCCGGCGCGCCGTATTCCAGGAAGCGCAATTCCAGCACGCGCAGGGCACGCGGTTCGACGCCGATGGTGCGCCCGAACAAATCCAGGCTGTGCAGGGCATTGCGGAATACCTGCGGCCAGGTTTCGGGGTTTTCGCCATAGGGGAAGGCGTGAACCGGGTACGACAGCGCGGCCACTTTGGCCATCTCCAATTCAGGCAGGATGAGGGCCGGTTCTTTGCCGGGGGCAATCACCAGCACGGTCGGACGTTCCATCAGGTGGAAGCGCAGGCCGGTCAGGTAGGTGAGGGTGGGGCCGGGGTTGAGGGCGGCGGCGTCGAGGCCGGCAGCGGCCAGTAGTTCAGCGAATCGAGCGAGGCGTTGCGGGTAGAGGGTCATGGGCAGGGTTCCAGGCTGTCTGGTGTCTGGTGTCAGGGGCGGTATTTGTTGGTGAATCCGATTTTGATGAGCCAATCGACCAGCCAGGGCAGGCGGTCATCGGCCCAGATGGCCGGGCGAAACCACCAGGGGATGATGAGTCGGCGGCGCGGGCGTTTGGCGACTGCGACTACCTGGCGGGCGACGTATTCGGAGGTCATGGTCGTCCAGGAGGGGGCTTTGAATGTTTTCAGCGCGCTTTGGCCGGTGTGCTGACCGAATTCGGTGGCCGCCGGGCCGGGGTAGATGCCGCTGACGTGGATTCCGTAGGGGGCGGCCTCGCGGCGCAGGGCGTCGGTGAATCCGCGCACGCCGAATTTGGTGGCGGCATAGACGCTATACATTGGAGCGGCCAGCCAGCCTGCCACTGATGACATGTTGATGATGTGGCCGGATTGTTGAGCAATCATGAAGGGCAGCACGGCGCGGGTGACTTCGATGAGGCCGGTGAGATTGACGGCGATTTGGGTTTCGATGTCGCGGTCGGGGGTCAGGTTTTCGAGCCAGTCGAGCCGACCGAAGCCGGCATTATTGAACAGGATGTCAATGCGGCCATAGTTTTCCAGCACGCTCTTGACCATATTTTCGATGTCGGCGCGGTTGACCACATCGACCGGGGTCGCCATGGCTTCGCCGCCCTGGGCATGGATGCGCGCCACTTCGGCCTGCATCCGCTCGATGCGCCGGGCGGCCAGGACGACCGATGCGCCTTCCTGCGCGAACAGTTTGGCGGCGTCCTCGCCAAAGCCGGAGGACGCGCCGGTGATGAGTACTACTTTGCCTTTCAGGTCAATTGCCATAGCCGCTCCGCGGAGATGATATACCTGCCCTTATTTTACATGATGTTTTGCCTGGTGGTATGTGAAACCGTCTCGAAGGCTTTTTCAGACGATGCGCGCGCAGCATAGCAGGCAGCCTTCGGGACGGTTGTTCCAACGTATGTTTTCTTATAAACTGGCGTTAATTGTGCTGAACATGTTTCTCACGAGCGGGCCCATGGCGGTCAATGCAATAACAACGACAACTGCAATCAAAACAAGAATCATGCTATATTCCACCATCCCCTGGCCTCGTGCCCTGAGAAAGAACAACATGGTTTTCACCCCCTTTCCTGTGGTTTTGGTATCTGTACCTGCCTGGAAATAGTATATAACCCAAGTTGCTGCCAAAGGAAGTTGATGGAGCAGGCGAGAACGAAAAGAGCGACTTTCAACTCAAAACCTTTCGCAGTGACGGCATGAATAGATTTTGGCAATAATCGTTCAATGAGACTTCCAGT
>DAOUAZ010000303.1:0-2325 GCA_034432975.1 Anaerolineales bacterium
ATCCTTGGGGTTATTACAATAATCCACACGATACAAATCGCAAAGCGCGGATATTGGCTGTCCTGCCACATCTGGATTATGAAAATGCACTCGATATCGGTTGCGGCAACGGCTTTGTCACCAACGATTTACCTGCCAAACAGGTGATTGGCCTCGAGTTCAGCGAGAAAGCGGTCGCCTGGGCAAATGAAAATGCCGCCCCGCAGGTCGAATACAGGCAAGGCTCCATTTTCGACCTGCCCGATTTGAACCTGCCGCCCATGGACCTGGTCGTTATCACCGGTGTTTTATATCCCCAATACATCGGCAAGAGCCTGCGACTGGTCTATGTCCTGATAGACCGCATCTTGAAGCCCGGCGGAATCCTGCTCTGCTCGCACATTTACGAGTGGTACCAGGCGCGCTTCCCCTACCTCACCATCAGCCGCGAATACTTTGCCTATCGTGATTATTCGCAAGTGCTGGAGGTTTACGTAAAATGATTCTGACTTACCATAAAGTTCATCCCGAAAACAAAACCATCTGGTGGGTGACGCCCGATAGATTCTATCGCCAAATGGCCGATTTGCGCTCCAAAAAGGTCGTCTATCTCGATGACTACGATCCTGCCGACCCGGCCCAGGCCGTCATCACCTTCGATGGCGTATACAAAGAAATCTGGAAATACGCTGTCCCCATTTTGCAGCATTTTGGCTACCCATTTGAGTTGTTTGTCATCGGCCAAACCATTGGCAAAGATAACTCTTTTGATGTGGGCGAACCCTGCGCTGAATTTGCCGATGTCGAAACGCTGCAAAAAATGGTCAACGCCGGCGGGCGTTTGCAATGGCATTCCTGGTCTCATGCCCGGCTGGCAGGCACAACCGACCTGGCCGTTTACGAAAAAGAACTTTCTGTGCCAGGCGAGCTGCGCCAACTCTGCCCCGCTGGATTCAAGTGGTACGCTTATCCACATGGGGAGCGGGATGGAGTGTACCGCGCTCAAGTCGAATCCCGTTTTACCGGCGCGCTGGCCTGCGATGACGGCAACAACTCTGACTGCTACGACCTCAATCGCCTGACGATTTACGACGACACCCATCTCTCGAAAAGCACCGTCTCGCTGATTATTCCCTGCTACAACTATGGGCACCTCGCCGCCGAAGCCATCGAATCGGCCCTGCTACAAACGTCTCCCCCCGATGAAATTCTCTTCATAGACGACGCTTCTTCGGATAACTCTGTGGAAGTCGCCCGCCGCTATGAACCCCGCATTCGTGTGGAAGTCAACGAAAAAAACCTGGGCGTGGTAGAAAACTTCCGTAAAGCGGTGGAAATGACCACCGGTGATTACATCGTTTTTTTAGGTGCCGATAACCGCTTTCGCAGTGATTATATTGAGCAATGCAAAGCGATATTAGATGCCCACCCAGAGGTCGGCATTGTTTACACTCATTTTGCGCTTTTTGGAGACAGATCTGCCGTAGAAGCAGCCCGGATAGGGGCAGAAGCCCATCCGAATGCACCTGGCATTTTTACTCAACGGTTTCCAGCCAACCCAACTCATAACATTCGTGAAGGAAATTACATTCATGGATCCTCGATGTATCGGCGCATCGCCTATCAACAAGCCGGGGGCTACCGCAGCGATACTTTGCCCGAAGACCACTCCATTTTTGCTCGCATGTTAGATGCGGGTTGGAAGGCGATGCTTTGGGATGCGCCAGCGCTGGAATACCGCCAGCATTCCAAAGACCAAATCAACCACCTTAAAACTTATGAGATGGAAAATGCTTACCTGCGCAAAGAAAAAAAACATTTGGAGAATATTATTAGAGACTTGCATGACCAACTGGCACAACGAGATACCGAACTGACAAATATTTATGCCAGCAAAATTTGGAGGCTGGGGCTATGGCTGCGACGCGCTCGTATCTGGCTTGCCCCCTCAGGCAGTACCCGAGCCAGGATGGGGCGCGCAATGCTTTCCTTTGTGAAAAAGATACTTGCAACCAGTTATCATGATAAACAAAACCATTGAGATTATGAGCCTGTGAAGAATGCTGTTGATGACCTCTATCTCGAAGACAATAGGGGTTCCAAAGTTCTGCAATAAAGCCCAGGCTCGGATGGAACGCTCGGAAGAAGTCCAGTGCCCATGGAAGATCAAACTGAACAGCCAGCAATCCACCAGGTTCATGTGTCGGTTAAGTACAATAATCCAAGTTGCTGCCAAAGGAAGTTGATGGAGCAGGCGAGAACGAAAAGAGCGACTTTCAACTCAAAACCTTTCGCAGTGACGGCATGAATAGATTTTGGCAATAATCGTTCAATGAGACTTCCAGT
>DAOUAZ010000304.1:0-9594 GCA_034432975.1 Anaerolineales bacterium
GCCTTCCGGCAGCTTTCCCAAAAAGTCTGGGAAGTCTATCATGCCAGCGATGCCGCTGCTTTTCGCTCACAAGCCGCTCAATTACTGACCTGGGCTGAGAGCAACACCACCGATTATGTTTTGGAGGCGGCGCGAAAACTCTACTCAAAAGTCGACCGCTTTGTTCTGGCCTACGACCATCCTTTGGCCCATCGCACCAGCAATATGCTCGACCGGCACATGAATTTGATGAATACCCGGCAGACTTATTCTTCACCGGCTCATCAGCTCAATGGCTTCGTTTATCATGATAATTGGTTGCACAACCTGATGATTTCAACTTCGATGTCCGGTGTCAGCCGTTAACCACAAATTCCGGTAGAGTCAGGAAATTTAATACGTATATCTACGTACCCCGGCTTACATAACCGTAGGGTTTTTACGTCTTTATTTAAGTGCGCGTAAACTATAATATACGGACATCATAACCTGTCATTTTTTTTGGGGCAAGGCAAATGGACACGCTTAAGAACGCGGCGTTGACAATTTTATGGGGACTATTTGCCATTGGCTTGCTGGGGTGCACAGGAGCCGATGTAGCGAACACACTGGCAAGAATCGAGATAGATTCCCGGTTCATCGAGTTTTATAATTTAATGGGTGGTGAACGCACATTAGGGAAAGCGCTCGGCCCGGCCTTCCAACGCGGCGGAAAAATCCTGCAATACACTGAAAATGCGCTGATGGTCTTTGACGAAAGCAAGCCGATGGGCGACCGATTCAACTTCGAGCCGCTCGGCATTTCCTTCCAAATCAGCGACCCGCCCCTGCCTGCTCCCGAAAAACAGCCGGATATTCCCAACTCGAACGCTCACATCGTCCCAGGCGAATTCGCGCCGCTCTTCGACCAGTTGGGCGGGGTGCGCTTCGTGGGCTATCCACTCACCGGGGTGCGCTGGAACCCCGAAAAAAGCCGCTATGAACAGTTCTTCGAGAAAATGGGGTTTTACCAGCGGGAGGGCGAAACCCAGGTTCACCTGCTGCCCTACGGGCTGATAGCCTGCCGTGGGAAGCAAGCCGAACCGGGCTGCTCGGCCACCACATCCGATGCCATCATCGATACACAATACCTGCCGCAGCCCTTCCTACCGATAGTTAAACGCCTGGGACAAGATTTTACCGGCGCGCCGCTTTCCGAACCCCAGCTTGCATCCGACGGAATGTTGGAGCAGGTCTATGAAAACGTCGTGCTGGCGGTCGAACCGCGCAACCTGCGCACCATCGGCCTGCGACCCCTGCCCCTGCTCACCGGCTACCAGAGAGGGCCGCTCGCCCCCCCCAGCAGCGACCCGCGCATGGTCTTCATCCCGCTCGACCCAACCGGCAGTTTGGGGCATAACGTTCCCCGGCCCTTTATCGAATACATCGCCGCGCATGGCGGCCAGGAACTGGCCGGCCCGCCCATCGGTGAACTGTTCGAGGAAAACGGCATTCGGCGGCAATGCTTCGAGAATTACTGCCTGGATTACGACCCGGCCGCTCCTGACAGGGCGCAAATCCGCCCCACCCCGCTTGGGCGCATCTACCTGCGCGGCCAAAATTACCAGCCGGCCCAAATCGGCCTGCTGGCCTGGGAGACAAACTCCCACCTGCCGCCAGGGCAGGCGCAGGTGCTGGGCGTCAGGGTCTATAATGACATCGCCAACCAGCCGATGCAAGACATCGAGCCGACCGTCGAAATCAGCCATCCCAACGGGACGGTCAAAAAGATGGTCTTTCCGCCCACCTCCAACGCGGGCAATAGCTACCTGACGGTTGACCTGCCCGGCCTGAAAATCGGCGACCTGGTGGTTTACAAAGTCTGCGTCTCACAGCCGGGCGGCGCGCCGGTTTGCGTCTCGGATAGTTGGCTGGTGCGCTAAACTTCACGGACGAGCCTCGACCAGCACATCCACCCGCGCGATGGGCGCGCCTGCGCTATAGACCATGAACCGGAATGGCAACGACTCTCCCGGCGCAAGCGAGCCGCTCCACTCCCAACGCCGAACTCCCACAATCTTTTCTTCTGCATCATAGGCCACGCCCGCCAGCCAGATTGTGCCGGCGGGTTTTGACTCGGCAGCCAGCCAGGCCTGCCCCTCCACCTGCGCCGAGAGGCCGCCCCAGGCAATCCCAACCAGCAGGTTTTTAAGTTCGACCGGCAGGTAGCGCGTCGAGTCGGTCTGGATGGCGGTCAGCAGCTGCGCCTGTATCGCGCCAACTATTTGAACATTCGGGAAGAAGGCCACCGCCGGGAGCGTCTTTTCCACCGGCAGGCCGGTCAGCGGCGGAAGGGCTTCCTGACTCGCCACGAGCCTGCCTTCCGCGTCGAGCAGCGTGACCTGCACCTTGACATTCTCCAGCCACCCCTGCCCCGGATTACGGGCCGGGACAAAACAATACACGCCCCCGCCGGAGGGAAGGCCCCGCCCAACGCGGTAACAGGCAGCCTGCCCCAATTCGGCTGCGGCGGGCGGCGGCATGGAATTGGGCGGGCGCGGCGCAGGGATTTGGATGACCTGCCCAACCGACAGGGCTTCGGGGGAGATGCCCGGGTTGGCGGCCAGCAACTCGGCCAGCGAAATGCCAGAGCGGCGGGCAATCTCGAGGAGCGTATCGCCCCTTTTGATAGTATAGGTCGAGGGGGTGGGGCTGGGAATCGGTATTTCGGTGGCGGCGATGGTGGGGGTGGGTTTGACGGGAATCGTTTGGGTGGCGTAAGCAGTCAGGTTTGACGGCGAGACAGGCCTCAGCGCGGTTGGTTTCGGCCCGGCGCAGCCCGCCAACAGCAAAACTGCCAGGAATACGGGAATCAGCCTTTCGTTTCGTAAAAATTCCATAATTTGCATTATATCAAGGTGAAATAACTTGCCCGCCTCCATGGGCTGTGCTAAACTCATAGCATGAATCCCGAACTGCTCCCGCCCGAACCTTCCCCGCAAGAGCGAATGCTCCAGCACGCCATCGAGGCGATTCGCCAGGAGAATTTTGCGCAAGCGCGCGACATCCTGACCAAACTGCTAAAGGCCGACCAGAATAACCCGGCCTATTGGGTCTGGATGAGCGCGGCGATGGAGACGCAGAAAGAGCGGCTGTACTGTTTGCAAGCGGCCTATAAACTCGACCCGACCGACGTGACCGCGCGGCGCGGCCTGATTTTGATGGGCGCGCTGCCGCCGGACGACTCCATCCAGCCGTTCCCGATGAATCACCCGCGCCCCTGGGAAAATAAGTTGAAGTTGGACAACGAAAAGCCCAAGCCCAAAGGGCTGAAGCGGGTGACGGGCAACCCGGTTTTTCGGCTGGCGGCCATTTTTGGCGCAGCCGGGCTGGTCATCATTGGGTCGGTGATTGGCCTGGGAACGATGCTTGCCAACCGCCCCACGCCCACTTCTGTTGTACAGGTGTTTACGCCCCGCCCAACGGTCACGGAGTACGCCACTTCGGTCTCGAACAAACCGACCTTGCCGCCGCTGGCCGCGCAACTGGATGCAACCTACACGCCGACGCCCATTTACGGGGCGACCCCGCATGTGGGTGCGGCGCAGGATATTTACAAGGCCGCCCAGAATTCCCTGCTCAGGCAGCAATGGGACAATTCGGTCAATATGTGGCTGCAACTTGCCACTGTGGAGCCGGGTTCGGTCGATGCGCTGTATTTTGCCGGGGAGGCGCGCCGCCTGGCAAAACGTTATAACGAAGCCTTGACGTTTTACAACGAGGCTATCCGTGTCAACCCGAATTACGCTCCCAGTTACCTGGGCAAGGCGCGCGCGAATCTGGGGCAGAACCCAAACCGGAATGTGCTGCCCGACCTGGACAAGGCGATTGCGAATGACCCGTATTACTTCGAAGCCTACCTGGAACGCGCCCTGTATCATTTGAAACGCGCCAACTACGCGGCAGCCCTGAAGGATGTCGAAGAAGCGGATGCGGTCAACCCTGAGTCCCCGCTCATCAAGATAACGCTGGCGCGGGTGTTGCTGGCGATGGGCGAAAACGAGGCCGCGCTCGAGGCTGCCCAGGAGGCCAACCGGCTCGACATCACCATGCTGGATGGTTACATCGTCCTGGGCATGGCTTATCGCGCCAATGGCGAAATCGAGAAAGCGGTCGAAACGCTGGAGATTTATGTCCAATACCAGCCCGATAACGCCGAGGCGTTTACCGTGCTGGGCGCGGCTTATTTCAATGACGGGAATGAAGAAGCAGCCCTCAAGAGCCTGCAGCAGGCCCTGCGGCTCGACCGGACGAGTTCCGAAGCCTATTACTGGCTGGGCGAGTTCTACCTGAAGAAGAGCGCAGAAGACGGACTTGCCGATGCCCTGCGCGAGGAAAACCTCAAACTGGCAGTGGAGAACTTCGAGAAGTCGGTGCAATACAATGCAGAGTCCTTCCGCAATGCGGAGGGCTTGGCGCGCGCTTATATGGAAAATGGCAAGTGGGGCAACGCGATTGTTGCGATTGGGAAAGTGGATAAACGAGCCGCCAACGACGTGGAACGCGGCCAGTTTTTATATATCAACGCCAAATCACACCAGAACATGAACTTTCCGGCGGTTGCCATCCGTGACTGGAACGCCCTGCTGGATCTGCCAGAAGAGGCCGTACCGCCGGAACGACGCGCCGAAGCGCAGGAGCAGTTGGAGGTATTGAAGACTCCCACCAAAGCGCCGCCCACCCCCACCGATACGCGCACCCCGCTGCCCACCCGCACGGTCACGGTCACTCCTACGCCGCGCGCAACCCGCCAGCCTTCGGTCACGCCGACGGTCACAAATACCCGCCAGCCAAGCGCAACGCCATGAGAAGCAGCGTCCCGAAGGTCGAAAACCTTCGGGACGCTTTTGTTTATTTCCCCTTGCGGCAGACCGGGCAGGGGCACAAGGCGCGCAGGTAGTGCCAGTTGTAGATGCCGTAGTCGTGGCCGTCATCCCAGACCAGGGTGATGCCGTAAGAGCCAGTTGCTTTGACGTTGACCAGCCGCGTGGCGGGGGACTCTTCCAGTTGAACGTGGAACACTTCCGGGTCGGGTTCGGGGGACATTTTTTCGTGTCCGCCCCGGCACTGGGCGCAGGGACAGGCTGCCCGCAAGAGGGAAAACGGGTAAATGCTCTCGTGACCATCGCCCCAGTTAATCGTCATTTCCAGCGCAGGGCGGTTGGCGGTGATGTTGAGGGGTTTTTCTTTCACTTCTTTCTCCATTGGGTGTATTGTCTAATATAATAGATTTTATTGGCAATAAGATACAAGCACCGTCCCGAAGGTTTTTGCGAGAAGTTTTGGTTGTTTCCGGCAACCTTCGGGACGTTTATTGCTAATACCGATAATGTCTAATGACTTCCGCGCTACGGCTCGGGCGAGGGAATGGCTTCCAGGAAATTGGCGGCGGCCCACCCGGCGCGGCCATCATCGTAATTCGAGACGATATACCACCAGGTGTAACCGTTCTGTTCGCGCGGGCCGTCTTCGATGAGGAACACTTCCGAATCGAAGCCCATGAAGCGCTGGCTGGAATCCAATCCCGGCGCGGAGCGGATATTCAAGCCTACGCCGCCCGTACCGACAATCTGAACATAGAGGCCCGTCGTCAGTTGACCGGGCGCGAGGGTTGGGGCCGGCGTGGGCGCGTAGGGGTCGATGGTCGGAACCTGGGCCGGGGCTGTGCCTGTCGGGGCGGGGATAATCGTCATGGCAGCCATCAGGCCAGCCGGGTCGGGTTTGGGCGGCACAGACCAGGCCATCCAGGCAAAAGTCAGAGCCAGGAGCAGCAGCGCGAGTAAGGCGGCGCCGCCAAGAGCGCGCGGGGTCAGGGCGGAACGGAAGTCGATTCTCATGGGTCAGGATTATGGCAGCAAGAAGAAGGCCAGTCCCAGGATGATATAAATGCCGAGCAGGGCAGCGCCTTCCAGCCAGTTCGATTCCCCATCGAAGGAAACCATCGCTGAAATGACCACGCCTGCCATTAATGCCAGCAATTCAAAGTCATTGAAAATCAGTTGCAGCGGATGGCCCAGCAGCAGGCTCAGGAAGACCAGCAGCGGGGCAATCAGCAGGGCAATTTGCAGGCTCGAAGAAACTGCAATTTCCACTGAGATGTCCATTTTATTCTTCCCGGCCAGTTCTACAGCGACCAGGTGTTCGGCCACGTTGCCGATAAGCGGAACAAGGATAATCCCCAGGAAAAATTCCGAAACGCCCAGCTGGGCCATGACCGGTTCCACAACGCCCACCAGCACCTCACTCATCCAGACGATGCCGGCGGTTACGACAGCGAGGACGATAATCGATGCGCGCATTGACCAGCGCGGGGCAACCCCTTCTTCGACCGCGTGATGGTCCGCCGCGCTGGAGTCGCGCAGGGAATAAAGCAAACCCAACCCGTAGAGGCTAATCATCACCACCGCCACGCCGATGCTGAGCGCTTCCACTTTGACGCTGGTCTCGTCGCCAATCGCGCTGGAGAATAGGGATGGAATCAGCATGGCCAGGGTCGCCAGCACCAACAGGATGGCGTTGCGCCCGGCCTGGCCGGGATTGAACTTTTGGACGCCATTGCGAATGCCGCCATAGAGCATCGAAATACCCATCACCAGCAGCAGGTTGCCCAAAATCGAGCCGGTGATGGAAGCCTTGACCAGTTCCAGCAGCCCGGCGCGAATGGCGACAATCGTGATAATCAGTTCTGCTGCATTGCCCAGGGTGGCGTTCAAGAGACCGCCGATGCGCGGCCCGGTATAATGCGCCAGGGATTCAGTTGCAACGCCAATCAGCGAAGCGAGCGGGATGACTGCCGCAGCCGCCAGGATAAAAACCAACAGCGGCCCCCAGTGAAACAGGTATTCACCCAACAAGGCAAACGGCAGGGCCAATAACAGGGCATATAATGGATTCTTTCGTACTGCTTGCAGGAGCGTCAGCATGGATTTCTCCTTGACAATGAGAATGAATGAATTTTACCCACTTTTGAACAATTGGGCGTATCATGATTTCATCATCATTGCATCGAGCAGCCTGACAATACCATCGAGAATCATTTTACCGGATGTGTGTATAATCATTAATAACGGTTGGATTATTCACCTCGACGAGGTCTCAACGTGAGTATTCGTTTCAAAGTCATCATTCCGTATGTCATCCTGACTCTCGTGGTTGCAGTCATCGGGGTCTATGTCATCACGCAATTGGTCTCCGTCAGGCAGGAAGAGCGGCTAAGGAACCAGTTGCGCGAGGCCGGGCGGATTGTCTCGGATGAGTTCAGCAAGCAGGAAAAGCAAAATATCGAAAAGGCGCGCCTGATTGCTTACACTGCCAACCTGGCGGAGTCGCTCCGGACTGGCGACCGCGCCGCGCTCGAAAGGCTGGTCGTTCCACAAGCGGAGGGAAACCGCCTCGAGCAGTTGTTTTTGATTGACGAACAGGGCCGCGAACAATTGCACCTGTTTCGCAATCCCGATGGCGTTTTGGAGACAATCAATTACGAAACAGGGCTGGGGAACTCCCCCTGGCTTTCCGCGCTGCTCTTGCACAATTCGGAATCCGCCAGCCGGGTGTTTGGACAGAACCCCATCGATGGCCGCTATTATCACTACAGCGCCCTTTCGGTTGTGTTGGACCGAAAAACGATAGGCGTGGTGGTGATAGGCACCTCGTTCGACAGCCTGCTGCCGCGCCTGAAGAACGTCTCGCTGGCCGATGTCATTTTCTACGACGGAACGGGGCGAATCATCGCCTCGACCCTGCCCGGGCAGGTCGAAAATGAGAATCTCGAAGCGACGTTCTCGCTCGACCAGGCCACCCTGAATCTCATCCTGAGGTCTTCCTCCGTAGTCTACGGGGAAAACAAGGACATTTCCGGGCGATATTACAGCATTGCGCGTGAAGTTTTGCAAATCGGACGCGACCGGCTGGGGATATTCGGGGTCGTGCTGCCGCTGGACTTCGTCATGGAGTTCAATGTCAATAACCGCAATTATTACATTACCTTGTTTACTGCCGTCGTTGCAGGCGTCATCGTGTTGGGATACGGCATTTCACGGATGCTCATCAACCCGCTTCAAAAGTTGCTGCGCGCCTCGCTGGCGGTTGCGGGCGGCGACCTGAACCAACGCACCGGTATCCGCACGGGCGATGAAATCGGCGAATTGGCGCAAACCTTCGATGAGATGACAATGCGGCTGCAAGAACGCACGGCCGAACTGGAAAGAACCTATAAAGTGCTGGAACAAATGGACCGCGCCAAGGCCAGTTTCATCGAAGTCGCCGCGCACGAACTCCGCACGCCGTTGACGCTGGTCAAAGGGTATACCCAAATGCTTGCCATGAAGTTCAAAGATGAACCGGAAACCATTGCGTTGACCCAGGGAATCCTGGATGGTTCGGACCGAATGCAGGAAATCGTCGGCAGCATGTTGGACGTTTCGCGCATCGACAGCAAGATGCTGAAAATCCTGCCAGAAGACGCCAATTTGGGCGTAGTGCTGGGCCGGGCCTGCAAAACGTTCCAGGATGCGCTCAAAGAACGTAATCTCACCCTCGCCATGCAAGGCGTCGATGGCCTGCCGATATTCCAGGCCGACCCCGACCAACTGTACAAAGTGTTCTATCACCTGGTCATCAACGCGATCAAATATACCCCCGATGGCGGACGTATCACCATTCATGGTCATCTGGTGGAATCCGGGGACAGGCAGAACGAGGTCGAAATCGTGGTCAGCGATACGGGCATTGGCATCGAACCGGAGCATCACCAACTTATCTTCGAGAAGTTCTACCAGACCGGGGAAGTATACATGCACTCTTCGGGCAAGACCAAGTTCAAGGGCGGCGGGCCAGGCTTGGGATTGGCGATTGCGCGTGGTATCATAGAAGCACATGGAGGCCGCATTTGGGTCGAAAGCCCAGGGCATGATGAAGTCAATTATCCGGGCAGCAAGTTTTTCGTTCGTTTGCCATTGAAAGCGAAAAGCAATGAACACAGCCCAACTTCAATCGCGTGAACAGCGCGGCTGGCGACTCTTCCTGCTGGTTTTGTTGATTGGCTTGCTGGCGTTGTGCGTGGCAGGGCAATGGGCGATTCGCCTGACCGAGCGCTGGGAACTCTTGGGGGCAAGCATGCGCTCTTCGATTGACCCCGACGAATCGTTCTCGAAGGGGCCAACCCTCGCGCCGCTTGCGCCTGTCAGACCGGAAATCGGCACGCCCCTGCCCTGGTGGGACACTTTCCTGACCCCTTCCAGCCCGCTCGACCCGCTTCTACCGCCTGTCATCCTGACTTTTGCCCCGCCCGCCACCTTTACGCCAACAGCCACGCGCTTCTCGAATACCCCGCTGCCCACCGCTTCACAGCCCCCAACTGCGGCGTTCACCGCAACCTGGACGCCCCTGCCGTATTTCTCTCCCACGCCCATCATCATCATCTGGCCGACCCGTACCAACACTCCGCTTCCAACCGCCGGCCCCACCCGCACCCGCGCGCCCACCGGAACCGCGACGGCGACGCCGACCGCGTCCCCAACTGCAACCGCCGGCCCCACCCGCGCGCCCACCGGAACCGCGACGGCGACGCCGACCGCG
>DAOUAZ010000305.1:0-3693 GCA_034432975.1 Anaerolineales bacterium
TTCCAAATCACCGCCCTGCGCGCCGATTCCGGGGGATAAAAACCACAAGTCGGGCACGGCGGCGCGGACGCGGGCCAATGCTTCGGGCTGCGTCGCGCCAACGACCAGGCCAATGTTGTTGCGGATATTCCAGGTTTGGGCCAGGCGGGCAACGTATTCATACAAAGGCATGGACGATGAATCATCGCCCATCATCAATGGTCTATGGTCTACCACCAGGTCTTGCAAATCACCTGCGCCCAGATTAGAAGTTTTACACAGCAGGAACACGCCCTTTTCTTTATGCTCCAGGAATGGGGCAATCGAATCTTTACCAAGATAGGGGCTGAGGGTGATGCCGTGCGCGCCAAGGGTCTCGAAAGCCGATTTGGCGTAGGCTTCGGCAGTGGAGGCAATGTCGCCGCGCTTGGCATCCAGGATGACGGGAATCATCGAACCCAGGCGATTGGACTGCTCCTGGATGGCCTCGATGACGGTTTTGAGCGCCGTCCAACCCTCGGCGCCGAACTGCTCGAAGAAGGCCGCGTTGGGCTTGAAAGCCGCAGCGTAGGGAGCGGTCTGTTTAACGAGGTTCAGGCAAAAGTCGAGGGCGGATTCGGCGGTGGGGTGTTGAAGGTCAGAAACGTGCGGGTCTAATCCCACGCATAAGAGCGAGGAGCAGTCGTCCACGCGTTTTTCGAGGAAAGTGAAGAAGGATTCCATTACGCCTTCCCCAACACCATCGCCAACAGGGCCATTCTCACATACAGGCCATATTCCATCTGGCGGAAATAGGCGGCGCGCGGGTCGTCGTCGAAATCCGGGCTGATTTCGCCGACGCGCGGCAGGGGGTGCATGACAATCATTTCCTGCTTGGCGGCTTTCATGATTTCAGGGTCGATAACATACGCGCCTTTGACTTTTTCGTAGTCGGCAGGGTCCTCGAAACGTTCTTTTTGGACGCGGGTGACGTACAGCACATCCGTTTCGGGCAGGACTTTTTCGAGGTTGACATATTCAGCCTGGGGGATGCCTTTTTCGGCCACTTCGTCCATCACTTCCCTGGGCATGCGCAGGATGTCGGGCGAGACGTAGTTGAGTTTGACATTGTAGAGCGACAGCAGGCGCGCCAGCGAGTGCACGGTGCGGCCATATTTCAAGTCGCCGAGCATGGTGACGGTCATGCCGTCAATCTGGCCTTCGCCGAGTTCCTCGAAAATCGTGAAGGCGTCGAGCAGGGCCTGGGTGGGATGCTCGCCCACGCCGTCGCCGGCGTTGATGACCGGTTTTTTGGCGGCTTTGGCGGCGATGGCGGCGGAGCCGGTTTCAGGGTGGCGCAGCACGATGACATCGGCGTAACACTCCAGCGTGCGGACGGTATCGGACAGGCTTTCGCCCTTCGAGACCGAGGAGTATTTCACCTCGTTAATCGGGATGACCGAGCCGCCCAGCCGTTCCATCGCCGCGGTGAAGGATGACGATGTGCGGGTGGATGGTTCATAGAACAAGTTGGCCAGGATTTTGCCTTTGAGCAGGTCGAACGTGCCGACGCGCTCGACCATGCCGCGCATTTCGTGGGCTACGCCGAAGACATATTCCAAATCTGCGCGGTTGAATTGTTTGACTGACAAGATATCTTTGCCATACCAGGCTGCATGTTTGTTTTCGCCAAACGGCAGGTAAGGGGATTGGGGGGCAGTGGGCATTTTTCTCTCCTTTGGGTGGTTACAGAAAGGCTTCCGAAGTCTTGAAGACTGCGGAAGCCCGAAAGAATTTGTTATTCGCCGGTAATGAGCATACGGGGAAACTTCATGGGATGATTATGCCATTTATAACAGTTTAATGCAATGAATTTTATTCTGGAGAATCATTCACTTGACTCATTATTATAAAATATCCTTAACTAGCAATCGTAGTAGTACCTGTGGATATGTGGATAAGGGAAGAAAACCGCCATCTCTGCCAGGTTCGACCCGGCTGCGCCCCCACATCTGGCGGTATCTCGTTAAAAGAGCGCGAGCCGCGCCTGTGGATAATTACGGGAAAGCCGCCCGCCTTGTTTTACACTCATTTTTGCCCCCGGCCAGCATTTGGGGGACAAAAAAACCACCCCCCAGATATGGGGGTGACGATTTTGGTGATTTCTGGAACAAGTGAGCGGGTTCTCCACAGGCTGAATCAGTTATCCACAGTTTTGGGGCAGTTATCCACAGATTTGTGGCAATCTGGGGGCTTGTCATGATTTTAATACGATTTTGTAACGCCTAAATGTGGAGACCGTAGTTTCTGACTTCGGCGCAAAATCGGGAGGTTTCACGCTCAGGCTATCCCAACCCGCTTTCGACCGATACCCGCTCGAAGGTTTCTTCTACCGTATCGAGGAAGGAGTCCAACGCTTCGATTCTTTCCCCCGCCCCGGCAGAATCCAGCCCGATGCGGGCGAGGAAACCCTGCCAGTCCGCCTGTTCATCGGGCGAGGCCAATCCGCTCTGGATGGACAGCGCCCAGGTATGGAGCAAGGGCCAGAAGGCGGCGGCGGGCATTTCGCCCTCCAACTGGGATTCGATGGCGGCCTTGTAATAACCCAACCGGGCGGCGTGGATGCATAAATCGAGCGGGGCCTGGGCGGCGGACAGGAAGCAGGCCTCCCACTGTGGCAGGGCCGCGCGGACGAGGTTCACGTCCAGGCTGGCGCTGATGACCTGGAGCAGTTTGCCGGTCATTTCGGGCAGTCCCAACGCTTCGGCGCGGGCCGGGAAGCCGGAGAAGAGCCTCCGTTCGGGTAACGGCGGCCCGGCCAGGGCGGCGAGGGCGTTGGCGGCGTTCCCGGCGGCGGTCAGGATGTTGAGCGGCGAGGCGGCCTGAGGGGCGAATATCATCTCGTTCCAGGCCTCGCGCGCCGGGACCGAGAAGGCGCGGCAGCGTTTCAGGATGTTTTCGGGGTCGTCGAACTGGGCCCGCACGATGGATTGGGTGTACTCGAAGAAGCGTCCTTTTTGGTGCAGCAGGCGCGGGTCCCACATCTGCCAGCCGCGCCAGGGGTCGCCGCGCAGTTCGCGCGGTTGGGCGTAGTCTCGGACGTTTTCGTAGGCCACATCCAGGTGGATTTCGTTGGAGAGTTTGACAATCTCCCGGGTTCGCGGCGGCTCGCCGTTGTAGATGACCAGCAGGTCGATGTCGAGTACCGGGGGCAGGGGGGCGTCTTCGGGGCGCAGCGAGCCGACCAGGAAAACGGCGGTCACGTTGCGGTCGGGAACCAGGCGTTTTTGGGTGAAGTCCTGGGCCTGTTTGAGCAGGATGTCGTGGGTGATGCGCATGTCAATCTCCATCGAGCAGCGTGGGCTGGTAGGGCGAAATCCCCAGCGCCGCGCGGATTTTGTTTTCAATCAGGTTCAGGTGTTCGGGGTGGCGCACGAAGTCGAGCAGGTTCGAGTCGATGACCAGTTTGGGTGTTTTGGTCTCGGCGAAGAAATCATCGTAGGCGGCGGTCAGTTCGGCGATGTAACTGCGTTCCATGGCGCGCTCGTAGGGCCGGTCGCGCAGGGCGATGCGCGCCATGAGCGTATCGACGCTGGCCGAAAGGTAGACGGTCAGGTCAGGCAGGGGAATCTTCTCGGCCAGGGCTTCGTGGACGCGGTGGTACATGGTCAACTCGTCGCCATGCAGGTTGATGCGGGCAAAGAGCGCGTCTTTGGCGAAGGTGTAATCGGCCAG
>DAOUAZ010000306.1:0-15069 GCA_034432975.1 Anaerolineales bacterium
AGCAACTCGGGCGTGTTCCTGATACCCAGGTCCTGCGCAGCAGCCAGCACGGCCGGGCCCATATATTCGGTGCTGGTGGCGGATACGGGACAGGCGCTGATACACAATCCACATTCCAGGCAGTCGCTAAGACGGATATATTGGGCATCGTTTTGATCCCAGTTGGCAGGCGGGTTTTCAATTTCAGATTCGGTGACGGGCATCACAGCGCGAGCTCCAATCACTTCCATTTTGCGGTAGAACGCGCCCATATCCACCGCCAGGTCGCTGATTATGGGGAAGTTGCGCAGCGGTTCGATTTTGAGGGTGGCGCCGTGGCTGGTAACATCGCGAATGACTGTGATGCAGGTCAGCTTCTCCGCGCCGTTGACGCGCATTCCACACGCGCCGCAGGTGGAGTGGTGGCAGGCGTGGCGATAGCAAAGGGTGCGGTCTATAAAGGCCCAGACGCGCTCCACGGCGTCCAGCACATATTCATCAGGGTCCACTTCCATTTTGAAGTCATCAAAATGCTGGATATCGTTTTCTTTTTGACGGGAAACCCGCAGAGTGATATTCCATTTTTCTGTCATGGCGCTCCTCTTAATTGGGAATGGTGTAATACTGGCGGTACGAGAGAAGCGGAGTCTCTTTCGTGACGCAAGGCGTAGTGACTCCCAGCTTAGCGCAGGCCATGTCGGCGGTCTTTTCGGCCATGGCGCGCAAGGTGGTGGCCTTGCCGCCGGTGATGGTGACCAAGCCGTCAACGTTGTGGCTCTCTTTGTGGTCGTAGCACTTGAAGGTGCGGGCGATGCTGCGTCCTGAGCCGCTGTCAACCAACGGACGAACAGCCATGTAGATGCCGCGCGGTTTGGCATTACGGATGCCAGGGATGAGCGCGCTGCCGCGTTCGAGCATCAACTGGACCTGGTCTTCAGTGACAGGAATGTAATCAACGTTCTCAGCATCGAAAGATGTGGTACCGACAACAACCATGCGGCGCTGAGGCAGGACGATGTCCCCATCGCCTGGAACGTTGAGGCGATTGATGGCGCGTTGTACCAGACGCTGATTGTAGGCCACCATGATGCCTGGCGTCGGTTTGACGGGCGCATCCAGCCCGGCCATGCCGGTGATTTGCCCGGCCCATGCGCCAGTGGCATTGACCACTACGTCGGCGCGGAGTTCTTCGCGCTGGTTGGAAGCGCGATTGAGCGCCTTGATGCCTGTGACATTACCGGCTCCATCTATCACAAGCCCTTCAACTTCGACGTAGGCGCGGAATTTAGCGCCGTTATGCTTGGCGGTTCCGGCAAAAGCCAGCGCCAGGCGCAGCGGGTCGAAGGTACCGTCAGGGACCAAGAATGCGCCTAGTAATTTGGGGTTGATGTTGGGTTCGAGTTTGAGCGCCTGCTGGGGGGTCAATTTGTCAATTTGGATGTGGCATTCTTCGCAGCTTTCGATAAATTGTTCGGCATAGGCCAGGTCGTCCTCTTCTATGGCGATGAACAAACCGCCGTTGGGCTCGATAACCTGTGGAACAATTTTGCGCAGGATGATGTTCTCATCAATGCACTCAACCGCCGATTCCTTGTCTTTGACGGCGTAGCGGCCGCCACTGTGGAGCAATCCGTGCGTGCGGCCAGATGTTCCGTTGCAAATATCGCCGCGTTCGACCACGGTCACGTCAAATCCACGCAGAGCGAGATCGTGCGCGATGGCTACGCCGGTAAACCCCGCTCCAATGATGATGGCATGTGGTTTGGTCATAGTAACTCCGGTTTATTGGGTACGCGCAAAACAAGTCGAACCCGTGGAGGGTCAATTCTGGACTGCGGAGTCAAAAGTTGGGAAGCTTTTGTGGAAAACAGGAGGTTTTCCGCCCTGCGATGAGCAGTTAGGACAATGAAACACTTCAGAAACGGTGTTGGCCAGTTCAGCAGTAAGCAGGTCGGCAGTACCGGACTTGAAGCCGGTGGAGCCGCACCAGCAGGCGTACCAACCAAGATCGAGGTCATTGTAGGCGATGCGCGCTGAATTCAACGCGATTATTTCGACATCCATGCGCCAGCGAGCATTGGTGATTAATCTTTGGGTGCCGCATTCCAGTAGTTTTTCGGCGTAAAGTTGGAAGTGGGTGCAGTGCCGCATGAGCAGGACTCCAACTGTGACGTCTTTTGGAAAATCCCAGACGCATGCGTCCGCGCAAACCGGGATCAGGTTTTCAGGGAAGGGCTTTTGCTTTGCAGCCTGGGACAAAAGATGATAGGAAATTTCGATGGCGTACACTTTTTTGGCAATATCAGCCATTTGACGGGCGAGGCGCAAATCACCGGCACCGATGTCAAACACAACATCCCCCGTTTTGATTTGCTCCAAAACGAATCGATATGCAGGCAGGTCGTATGGAGCAAAAATTTGTTCCCACGGGTCAAGATGGTGTAGCAGCATTGCAGGGTTACTTTTTCCCACGCAGGAGGCGGTTGACGAGGATATTTCCAAAAAAGATGGCCCAAATCATGGCGCCAAAAAACAATCCCCACAGGATGCCTTCGAGCCAGCCTTGGGATGGGATAACTTGCCAGGCGGTCAAGACTGCCATGGCTACGCTGGCGAAGGCGACGATGATAATGCCGTTGCGCATGGAAATCCATGGATTTGCGAGCGATGGGTCTTCTGGTTTGTTGGGTTGGGTGGTCTTTTTAGACACGGCATGCTCCTGAAGGGTCAATCGGAATCGGTCGCTGGTAATAAAGAGA
The DNA here is from genome assembly GCA_034432975.1 of Anaerolineales bacterium. Lineage (GTDB taxonomy): Bacteria > Chloroflexota > Anaerolineae > Anaerolineales > Villigracilaceae > UBA5195. The sequence goes on from DAOUAZ010000306.1 coordinate 2,739, forward strand.
GGGGGTGGGAGAGTGTTTCTGCTCAACCCACCCCCTCGGACGGGGTCAGAAGGATTTACTCAACCCAGTCGAATGTGCGGGTAACGGCTTTCTTCCAGCCTTTGTAAAGTTTTTCACGCTGGGCAGCGTCCAAATCGGGATGCCACTCATGGTCCTTGCCCCAGTTGGCACGCAGGTCTTCGACCTTGGCCCAGAAGCCAACAGCCAGGCCAGCGGCATAGGCCGCGCCCAGGGCGGTGGTCTCAGCAACCGTCGGGCGGATGACAGGCACGCCAAGTATATCAGCCTGGAACTGCATAAGCAGGTCATTGAATACCATGCCGCCATCAACCTTGAGAGCCGTCAGCGAGACACCGGAGTCGGCATTCATGGCGTCGAGTACTTCGCGGGTCTGGTAGGCGGTGGCTTCGAGGGCAGCGCGGGCGATATGCTCACGGGTAACAAAGCGGGTCAGGCCCACGATGGCGCCGCGGGCATCGCTCTTCCAGTAGGGTGCGAACAAACCAGAGAAAGCAGGCACGAAGTAAATGCCGCCGCTGTCAGGTACCGACTTGGCATAATCTTCAATATGCTTGGAGAAATCGAAGAGTTTCAGGTTGTCGCGCAGCCATTGTACCAGCGCGCCGGTGATGGCAATGGAGCCTTCGAGACAATACACGGCGGGTTCATCGCCAATCTTATAGCCCAGGGTGGTGAGCAGGCCGTTCTTGGATTGTACGGGCTTGGTGCCGGTGTTGAGCAGCATGAAACAGCCGGTGCCATAGGTGTTCTTGGCTTCGCCAGGGCTGAAGCAGGTCTGCCCAAAGAGCGCGGCCTGCTGGTCGCCCAAGTCACCAGCAACGGGAATGCCATTCAGCGAGCCAACCGCCTTGCCATAAACTTCCGAGGAGGCGCGCACACGGGGCAGCATCGCTTTGGGGATACCCATGACCTTGAGCATGTCAGGGTCCCAGTCCAGCGTCTCGAGGTTCATCAACATGGTACGGGAAGCGTTGGAAACATCGGTGATGTGAACGCCACCATTCGGGCCGCCGGTCAGGTTCCAGATGACATAGGTGTCGATGTTGCCGAAAAGCACATCGCCCTTCTCCGCTTTTTCGCGCACACCCGGCACATTGTCCAAAATCCACTTGACTTTGGGGCCAGAGAAATACGTTGCCAGCGGCAGGCCAACTTTGCTGCGGAAGCGGTCCTGACCGCCATCTTTGGCAAGTTCGTTGCAAATGGCATCGGTGCGGGTATCTTGCCAGACGATGGCATTGTAAACAGGCTTACCGGTGGCGCGTTCCCACACAACGGTGGTTTCGCGCTGGTTGGTAATGCCAACCGCGGCGATATCTTTTGGATCAACGCCGCTCTTTTTGAGCGCGCCATCGATGACTTGCTGGGTACGCTCCCAAATTTCCAATGGGTTGTGTTCAACCCAACCGGGTTTGGGGTAAATCTGCTCGTGTTCTTTTTGATCAACACCCACCACTCTGCCTGAATGGTCGAAAATCATGAAACGGGTGCTGGTTGTGCCCTGATCAACTGCTGCTGAATATTTAGCCATTTTAAGCCTCCATACGAAAATGTATCTTTTGGGATGAATTGTCCTGATTCCTTATGAAGCGCTGCGGTGGTCTCGCCAGTGCTTTCATTTGTCAGGTTATCTGGTCTATATTTGCCAGAATGGAAATGTCAGATGCAGCTCTTCCACGTTTCGGAGGCGACTCTCAAGATTAGATAAGACGACGTTGCGCCAGGATCCTGGTGACCGGCGCTGCGTTCACCCAAATAACTGGCGCGTCCTTTGCGCGCAACAAGAGGAATGGTTGCCTCCATACCTTTCTGGGCCGCGTTGGCAGATAATTCGAGCGCCTTGTTAATAGGCTGGTTTTCCCGTATCGCCTGTTTCAATGCAACCAAGGCAGGGGTAAGCGCATCGACCATGGTTTTATCTTCCAGTTCTGCTTTACCCCGCATAACAATGCCACTCAAAGCTGCATCGAGTGCGTCTGTCCAATCCGCAAGAGACAGTTCCATTTTGCCTGCCGTCTTCATACCAGATTGCAGGAACCAAGTCCCATAAAGCGGACCCCCTGCTCCGCCAACGGTGGAAAGCAGGGTCATGCCGACAGTTTTAAAAATTGTGCCGATATCTTTATCACTAATCTCGGGCATTTTATTGATGACGGCTTTGAACCCGCGATCCATATTTGCGCCATGATCAGCATCGCCAATGGCAGAATCGAGCTCGGTGAGGTAAGCACTGTTTTCAGAAAGCATCCCAGCCACAGCTCTAATCCAAGCCAAAACGTCGTCACGATGAACAGGCATATTCCAACTCCGGTGCGTTTGCCAGGACGGCTTGGAGCCGCCCTGGCAATTATTGAATTTAGATACCCCAGCGCATTCCAGGGGTTTTGACGGGGGCATCCCACAGCTTGAGCATGTCATCATCCATCTTGAGCATGGTGATGGATGCGCCAGCCATTTCGAGGCTGGTAATGTAGGGGCCAACCAGGTTGCGAACAACCTTCAAGCCGTGTTTGGTCGCAATTTCGTGCGCTTTGCGATAAATGATGTAGAGCTCAATCAGTGGAGTGCCGCCCAAGCCATTGACAAATAAAAGAACTTCGTCGCCAGCTTTATATGGGATGTCGCTGATGATAGGCTCCATGAGCATTTCGGTAATCTCATCTGCGCTCTTGAGAGGCAGGCGAACGCGTCCCGGCTCACCGTGAATGCCAATACCAATCTCCATTTGATCTTCAGGAAGGTCAAATGTTGGCTTCCCAGCGTGGGGCACTGTGCAGGATGTGAGAGCCATCCCCATCGAGCGGCCATAGTTCTTGGCTTTGCGGCAAACATCGGCCACTTCTTGGAGCGAGCGGCGTTGTTCTGCGGCCGCCCCCACTAATTTTTCGGCAAGGACGGTGACGCCCACACCGCGACGTCCGGCGGTATACAGGCTGTCTTTGACAGCCACATCATCATCGGTCACAACCGCTTCGATTTCAATTCCCTCGGCGCGCGCCAGTTCAGCTGCCATTTCGAAGTTCATAATGTCGCCGGTGTAGTTCTTGACGATATGCAGAACGCCGGCCCCGCCATTGACGGCTTTGGTGGCTTCAAGCATCTGATCCGGTGTAGGCGAGGTGAAAACGGACCCGGGACAGGCAGCATCGAGCATGCCCAGGCCAACGAAACCCCCGTGCATTGGCTCGTGTCCCGAACCGCCTCCGGAGATAACGCCGACTTTCCCGCTGATGGGGGCGTCCGCTCGCACAATGAAGTCCGGCCCATAATGAACTTTTACGAGGTCTGCATGGGCAAGAGCAATGCCCTCTAATTCATCCCGAACGACATTCTCCGGTTTATTGATGAGTTTTTTCATTTGAGAACCTCCGTTGTCGTCCACGCCAATCTGGACGAGTTGTTATTTCTTTTCCAGAGAATTCGTAACCAGCAAATCATACAAATAGATCCCAATAACGCCTCCGACGATTGGAGCAACAATGGGGATCCACCAGTAACCATTTGCAAACAGACCTTCTGTTCCAGCCAAAAGCCCAAAGAGGCGCGGGCCAAAATCACGAGCAGGATTGATCGCGTAGCCGCTGGGACCACCCAGGGACAGGCCAACTGCCAACACGGTTCCACCAACCAGGAATGGTCCAAGATTGTGCATCAAGCCGGTATTCTTTGAGTCGCCGCTGGCAAGGATACCCCACAGGAGCACAGCCGTGCCAAAGACTTCGGCGATGAAGGCATTTACGAAGCTATAGCCTCCCCCTGAGGCGACACCAGCGGCTGCGGCTGTGCCCCAAAAAGTTTGGCCGAAGACGGAACCCGGGCCGGTACACCACACATTCGGCATTCCTGCTGCCACCAAACCATCCATGTAAACCAAAAAGACGCCGAGAGCGCCAAGGAAAGCGCCAACCACCTGAGCGGCGATGTAAGGGAGGACGCTGCCCCAGGGGAAACCACGCTTGAAGGCCAGCGCAATGGTAACGGCGGGGTTAAGATGAGCGCCTGATACACCAGCAGAGACGTAGACCGCCACAATTACTGCGAAAGCCCAGCCGATGGTGATGGTGTTCCAGTTGTAAGCGGCAGCGCCCAGGCGCGGAGCGAGGCCAACGTTTGCGACAACGCCATCGCCCAGCAGAATTAAGATGAAGGTCCCGAAGACCTCACCGAGTAATTTTCTAGACATGTTCATTCTCCTTATGGGTTTGATATGGATTGAAGCCTGCAAGGGGTACAAAAGAGCGTTAAAATAAGTATATATTTATCCTGGGTTCACCTCCACGCAGATTGAATTCAGGGGCCGCAAAATAAACTGAACTTGCAAAAACAAAAAGCCGCCAAAAGAATACTTTTAGCGACTAAAAACAACAACTGCCTGGCGATACGCAAAAGAAAGGCTTATAAGCCGCCAACAAAACATTCCCAAAACAGCCTGCAATAACAGACGCATCGAGACCTCACTGTTGCTGCGAAATTCTTATTTTGACGTACTCTTATCATTTTAGAGAGCAAGGGTCATTTTGTCAAATAACGCATCAAAAAACGTCTCATTTTGAGACGTTTTTTGATGCGTCGGTGTCTCGTTTTGAGACACCGACTTTGCATCTCGGTAATGTAGTTTTAATTATCTCCAAGCAGGCCTGTTTACTTTCGCAAAAAAGGGTTCGATGGCAGAGGCGGCTGGCGGTAGTCACCAGGATTTATATCCAGCGCCTTCAAATGCCGCCATAGCGTAGCCCGGCTGATACCAAGTATGCGCGCCATCTGGGTTACATTTCCTCGATAGAGTTGGGCAGCCTTTATAATTGTTTCACGCTTAATTTCGCTAAACGGTTGAACAGTTGCTGCCGATTGTCCATCGGGCGCAATATGACTGACGTATTGCAGTGAACCAGGAAGGTGGCTCAATTCAATGATGCCGTTTTTCCCTACCTGGGTTGCCGCGCGCCCCAAAACGGCTTCCATTTCACGCACATTTCCAGGCCACGGATAACGCTTTAGCACTTCAATCACCCCTTGCCCCAGCAACAATGGATAATGTAGCTGCATAGAAAGACGCCTCAAAATGCGGTCCGCTACCAATGGAATATCACGGTTACGCTCACGCAAGGGCGGGATTGTGACTGAAAACGTGCTAAGTCGGTAGTAGAGATCGGGGCGAAAACTTCCCTGAGCCAGCAGGGTTTCCATTCGCGCGGAGGTAGATGCAATGACATGAACATTCACTTCGATTGGGCGCCGGCTGCCTATACGCTGAATAAAACCCAATTCCAGCCCATTCAAGAGAACAGACTGCGCTTCCAGTGGCAGAACATCCACATCTTGGAAAAAGAGCGTTCCGGAATCGGCCAGTTCGAACTTGCTTGGGCGGCTTCCGCCTCGCGCAAAGCCCGTATTTTCATCATAGCCCAATAGTTCACTGATTACCAATTCATTTGGAACCGAAGAACATGAAAAAATAATAAATGGGCCATCGCGCCGGTGGCTGGCATTATGGATAGCGTTGGCCAGCGCGTTTTTCCCTGTGCCGACTTCACCGCGAATTAGAATGCTGGCTTTGGCATCTGCCACGGAACGCACAAAATTCCTGACACGTTGTACCTGAACCGATTCGCCTGGAATATCATCGAGTGTTAATGCAGCCGTTGCGCCAACCTGCCGCTGAACCAGTTTGCGAACATTTTTTTCTGGCCGCAGGGTAACGATGACCCAGCGTAACCGGCTTTCGTTTTGAAAGACAAAATTAAGACTGATGAGACAATCGATAGTTCGCTCGCCTGCGACGATTACGCCTTCGACATCTGCGAGCGGTTTTCGCTCCAGAATTGCCTGGCGCACAGAATCTGGGATGGTGAGCAAAGCTTCAGTTTGGTTACCCAGCAGCAATTTTTCCGGAATCCCTAACATCTCGCTGGCGGCATGGTTTGCATGAACCAATACATCGTCAGCATTCCAGACCAGGATACCATCTGAAATTGCCGAGAGGATTGCATTTAACTGCGCAAGGTGGCTGTTTTGCTCGGCCATCAAAAAATCGGATTGGCGCTGGCACTCGATGGCGCGCGCAACAGATACCACCAGTCCCAGCGAATGAACATGATGTCGTTCCACCGGCGCGACCATCCCCACTACCCCTAGTAAACGACCAGTAAGATCGAATATTGGGGCTGCCGCGCCAGTTGCTATGTGAAATTGCTGAATAAAGTGCTCGCTGCCGGCCACTTGCACCGGCATGCGTTCGGCCAGGGCAAGGCCAAATGACGTTGTCCCGATTAATTCTTCTGAAAGGATACTTCCCAGTCCGGCCCCCCATCGCTCCACGACCTGCAAAACAGCCTCGTCGCCGAGCATATCCAGAACACAGCCAACGCTATTTGTCAAAACCATGACTATCCCGGAATTTTGTACACATTGGTAAACATCTTCCATCACGGGCCGGGCAATTGCGATTAATTCAAAACTGGCAGTTTGCGATGCAAGTAAATAAGCGCTGCTCATCCGGGTAAATTCGATTTCTTTGTTCGGATTAACCCGTCCCCAACTACGCCGCCACGATGCTGCAATGTTTGGCGGCACAACCGGGTCCAATTGCTGGCTGTCTATAAAATTTTGCCATGCAGCCAGCATGGCGCGCTGATATTCATCGTGATTCCGCAAAGTTTTACCAGGAGCAGCACCAGCAAGTTGCATATTCGGGTTTTCCGTTATCAACTAAAATCAACCAACGCCGCCACCAACTCCCGGCAAAAGTCGGGGATATCTGCCACCACCCGCCCCCATACTTGATTTCCATCTCGAAAGGCTGGCTCATCGACCCAGGTTGCCCCTGCGTTCACAATATCATCCTTGATACCCAAAGAACCTGTCACTCTGTGTCCGGCCACGATTTTCGCGGAAATGGCAATCAACCCGCCGTGGCAAATAACGCCAATCACTTTGCCGCTCTCGTCCATTGCGCGGACAAGGTCTGTAACCACGCGATAACGACGCAATTTATCGGGCGACCACCCGCCTGGCAGGATAATCGCAAATAATTCGTCTGGCTTGAGCGTATCGATTCTCGTTCCCGGCGTAATTTCCAGACCGTTTTTGCCACGTATGGTTTTCAAATCAAGCCCGGCAGCCAGCACTTCAGCGCCTTCTTCTTGCAGGCGCATCATCGGCACATAAAACTCCAAATCTTCCACGCCTTCGGCAAGCAAAATAGCAATCTTCTTCCCATTCAGTCTACTCATGGCTACATCCTTTTGTCATTTTCAAAACCTTGACCTGTCTCCGGCCTTTGGCGAGCAGCCTCATCAAAATTATAATGCACGTCTGATATGAAACCGGACAAATTTGTGCTTCCGAAGCAATGTCCTTTGCTGCGACCCGGGCGCGCAATTCCCAATATGAGCAATTTGAGAGAATGCGTACGAAAGTCTGTATAATACGGGATTGGATTATATACCGAAAACCCGCCTTCACGCTTGAAACTTTGACAAGCCAGAACGACAACCATTCATTATCGAAAAAATAATATCCCATGCGCCGCTACCTCTACTTCACCGTTTTCTTCTCTGGAATGTCCACCCTGGCCGCCGAATTTGGGGCCTCGCGCCTGCTGCAGACCATTTATGGCTCCAGCAACCTGGTCTGGGCCAGCGTCATCGGGCTGATACTCATCTACTTTGCGGCTGGCTACCAGTTAGGAGGCCGCTGGGCAGACCGTTCGCCCCACCCGCGCACGCTGTTTACCATCCTGGCGTTGGGCGCGTTCGCGCTGGGGGTCGTCCCGTTTATCGCCCAGCCGGTCCTGCGCGGCGCGGCGCTGGCCTTCGACAGCCTGAAATTGGACGTAGCCTTTGGCGCATTTGCCGCCACGCTCATCCTGTTCAGCGTCCCCATCACCCTGCTGGCGGTTACATCGCCATTTGTCATTCGGCTCTTGGTGGATGACCCCGCCCGGGCTGGGAACGTAGCCGGGGATGTATACGCGCTCTCGACTCTGGGTTCCGTCATCGGGGTATTCCTGCCTACGCTGGTATTGTTTCCGTTAATCGGGGTGACTCTCAGCATCCTGCTTTTTAGCGGACTCATGCTCCTGGTGTCGTTCATTGGCCTTTGGCGGGTAGCAGGCTCCAGGGCAGTCGCTCCCTTCCTGCTGATGCCGCTCTTCGTCGCCGTGCTGGCCATCGCCAACGACTACCGCATCAAATCCACCCCCGGGCAAATTTTCGAGACCGAATCAGCATACAACTATATCGAAGTGCTGGAGGTGGATGGCACGCGCTCCCTGCGCCTGAACGAGGGACAGGGCGTCCATTCGCAGTATCACCCCACCGAGTTATTTTATGGCGGCCCCTGGGAGCAGTTTTCGGTTGCGCCGCTGTTCAACAACCCGCCCTTCGAGGTGAGTCAGGTGGAGCGGATGGCAATCATTGGCCTGGCCGCCGGGACCGCCGCCCGCCAGGCGACCGAAATCTACGGCCCAATCCAAATCGACGGCTGGGAAATCGACCCGAAAATTATCGAGGTCGGTCGGGAATATTTCGAGATGACCCTGCCCAACCTGAACGCCTACGCCGCCGATGGCCGCTGGGGGCTGGAACACAGCCCCTACAAGTATGACATCATTGTGGTAGATGCCTATCGCCCGCCCTACATCCCGCCGCACCTGACCACCCAGGAATTTTTCGCCATTTGCGCCGAGCGGCTGACCGAGGACGGCGTGCTGGCAATCAACATTGGCCGCGCGCCCGACGACCGGCGGCTGATTAACGACCTGGCGGCCACCATCGGCACGGTGCTGCCCTCAACGCATGTGATGGATTTGCCCAACACCTTCAACTCCATCCTGTTCGCCACCAAACAGCCGACCTCGCGCGACAACCTGGCCTTCAACCTGGCCGCGCTGCACGCCGACCCCAACGCTCCACCCCTGCTGCTGGCTGCCGCGGCGATTACTTACGCTTCCCTCCAGCCCGACCCCACCGGGGGAATGGTCTACACCGATGACCGCTCGCCCATCGAATGGGTGACGAACAGCCTGGTGCTGAACTTCATCCTGGGCGGTGGGGTGGAGGAGTTGAAGTAATTCGGTATTCGATATTCGATGCTCGATATTCGTTATTTGTGATTTCGAGTGTCGAATTATCGAATATCGAGTTATCGCGTATCGAATTTCTCCCGGAGTATCCCATGTCTTCCAAAATCATCTCCTGGCTCACAGCCTTGCTCATCCCCTTCGCGCTCATCATGCTCGGCGCGCGGTTGTTGATGACGCCGGTTTTCCCGGAAATCGAGTATCGTATGCCCGGCTTCCCCGATGACCCGTATGGGTTCACGCTCGAAGACCGCCTGCGCTGGTCGAAACCATCCATTGAATACCTTGTCAACGACGCCGAACTCTCCTTCCTGGCCGAACTGAAATTCGATGACGGTACGCCCATCTACAACGAGCGCGAACTCAGCCACATGCTGGATGTCAAACACGTCGTCCAGCGGCTGCTCAATTTCTGGTTCATCAACCTGGCGCTGCTGGTGCTGGTCAAGCTGTGGGCCTGGCGCGCCGGGCAGCAAGTCCCCGAAGCGGAGCGGAGCGGGAAAGTCCCCGAAGCGGAGCGGAGCGGGATGGATGCCTTTCGGGCCGGTCTCAGCCGGGGCGGGTTTCTCACTGCAGGGCTGCTGCTGATTCTCGGCGCGTTTGCGGCAGTCTCATTCTGGCAGTTCTTCGCCTGGTTCCACAGTTTGTTCTTCGAGGGCGACTCCTGGCTGTTTCGCTTCGACGACACCCTGATTCGCCTGTTCCCCCTCCGCTTCTGGCAGGATGCCGTCATCTACATCGTCGGGTTTGCCATCCTGGCCGGGCTGGCGTTCGGGTTTGGATTCAGGAAACGCTAACCACAATCATCTTACAGACTGCAAAGTCTCCCGATTTTGCGCGAAAGTCGGGAGACTTTCGAATCCCTCCTCGTCACTCACCCCATCCAACCGTGTTCTATCCTCGTGTATAATTCCCCCACAGGAGCAGCCGAATGAGTGAATTGTTATCACTGCAAGAAAAAGTAGCCGTCGTCACCGGCGGTTCGCGCGGCATCGGGCGCGCCATCGCGCTCGAACTGGCCCGGCGCGGCACAAAAGTCGTCGTCAACTACCACAAATCACCCGAAGCGGCGGAAGCCGTTATCGGCGAGATTCAAGCCTCGGGCGGGCAGGCCGCCGCATTCCAGGCCGATGTGGCCGAGGCCGGGGCCGCGCAAAATCTCATCAAGTTTGCCATCGAAACCTTCGGCGACCTGCACATCCTGGTCAACAACGCCGGCATCACCCGCGACAAGCTGATTATGATGATTACCGAAGAAGACTGGGACGCGGTGCTGGATACCAACCTGAAATCCACCTTCCTCTGCGCGAAAGCGGCGGTGAAGCACATGATTCGCAAACGTTACGGGCGCATCATCAACATCGCCTCGGTCGTCGGGCAGATGGGCAACCCAGGCCAGACCAATTATTCGGCCTCCAAAGCCGGGCAAATTGGCTTCACCAAAGCCCTGGCGCGCGAGGTAGCCGGGCGTAACATCACCGTCAACGCCGTGGCCCCCGGATTCGTCGATACCGAAATCCTTCTGGCCATGCCCCCCGAAACCCTCGAAGCCGCGCTCAAATTCGTCCCGCTGGGGCGCAAAGGCCAACCCGAAGAAATTGCTTATGCTGTGGCGTTCCTCGCCAGCGACCAGGCCGCCTACATCACCGGCCAGGTGCTGGGCGTAGACGGCGGCATGGCGATGATGTAAGGAGATAACCAATGACCGAAGAATATCGTTCCCCTGGCAAGACCACCCTGGCTCCCGACGTGCTGCTGACCATTGCGCGCATGTCTGCCCTGAACGTAGAAGGCGTGGCGCGCATGGCCCCCATCCCCGGCGGGTTCGACCGCCTGTTCCGGCGCGGCGCCGATGACGGCGTGCGGCTGACCGTGGAGGACGACCTGGTATACATCGACCTGTACCTGGTACTGGCAAACAACGTCAACGTGCGCGAAGTCAGCCGCAACGCGCAGGCGCAAGTCGCCCGCTCCATCTCGGAAATGGTCGGCATGGAAGTCGGCCACGTCAACATCCACATCGAAGACATCGAATACAAGGCAGGCGAATAACCACTTATGAAATCCCGCACCAGGGCGCGCGCACTCGCCCTGCAAGTACTTTACGAAGTCGATATGACCGACCACCGTCCAGGCGATGTCCTCGCGCAGCGCCTGGAAGATGAACACGAACAGGGCCAGGACAGCCTCAGCCAGGAACTGGTCGAGTTTGCGCGCCAAATCATCTTTGGCGTGTATCCCCTCTCCCAAAAGATGGATGATGTCATCGCCGAATATGCGCCCGAATGGCCGTTCGACCAGATTGCCGCCATCGACCGCAACATCCTGCGCATCGCCGTTTGGGAATTTTCGATTGCCGGCATCACGCCGCTCAAAGTTGCCATCAACGAAGCCGTCGAACTGGCAAAACTATACGGGTCCGATACCGCGCCGCGCTTCATCAACGGCGTTTTGGGCAGCCTGGCCGACCACCAGCACATCATTGCGCAGCAGTTCAAGAAAGGCACTTGATGGACATCCTCGGTATCGGCCTGCCCGAAATCTTCTTCCTCGTGATTTTGGCGCTCATCCTGCTCGGCCCCAAAGACATGGTCAAAGCCGGGCGCACCCTTGGGCGCGCCTTGCGGGCCTTCATCATGTCGCCCACCTGGCAGGCCATGCGCACCACCGGCAAGGAGATTCAGCAGATTCCCACCAAACTGATGCGCGAAGCCGGCGTGGAGGAATTCGAAGCAGAATTACAGGGAATCAAAGGGAATGTCGAGACTGCGGCAAAGCAAAGCCTGGACGAAATCCAATCCGTCGAAAACCAGATTCTCGCCGGGACCCTCCCGCCGACGCCTGCCTCACCGCCAAAAAAGCAGGAGTCCACCCTCAATCCTCCCCCCGCATCTGAAAAATAAACCGTCATGCAACGCATCCGCAGCGCCTTATGGTGGCTCATCACCGCGCCCTTCAAACTGATTTTGTGGATACTCAGCCTGCCATTCCGCTTCCTGGGCTGGCTGTTTCGTCCGGTTGTCGAAAAACTAACGCAGAATCCCATTTATATCTTCCTGACCGAAGTGCCGGAAGACCGCCCGGCGCTCGATGCCATCAGCGACGCCTTCCAGCAGCCCGAAAGCATCCTCGAAGAATTGGATGCCGTCCGGAAACACCTGCTGCGCATGTTGTTGGCGGTCATCATTACCACCGCCTTTTCGTTCTATTTCACCAACGACCTGGCGG